>DASSNV010000162.1:0-2397 GCA_035701245.1 Gemmatimonadaceae bacterium
TACTGCCGCGGGTCTCTTCGTTTACCCCGTTCACTTCACTGGTACGAGAGCGGCGCGCGCGCTGCACCGCCCATGGTTCGTTGAGCCCGGCGCGATCAGAGCACACCACAACGCCGCTACCTTTGCCATGGTGGTCATTCTGCTTGCAGGCGTCTTTGCCGCATGGTCGTGGTGGCAATCGCTCAAGCGGCCTGGCGATCTGATCCCGACGTGGATGCGGGCCGGCGTCACAGTCGCCGCGCTCGCTGCCGTCGCCACCGTCACCTATACGGCATACCTGGGCGGCAAAATCATCCACGATGCGCCGGTGCTGGAGCTGCACGAAGCTCCCACCGGACTTCCGCCCGGCATTGCTTCGCCGAGCAGCGATTCAACGGACGGCTGAGTCAGATCGTAATGGTGCGGTAAGCGCTCGCGCGTTTAATTGAGCACGACGACCGTCATCGGGAGAATCTCGTGAGATCGAAGCTGGCTTTCGCATTCGGCGCGGCAGCTCTGGTTGGCTGCGCTCCCTCGAGTGGCAGTGCCCAGGCGCCGGGATTCCACGTCGTTCGAACCATTAAGGTCGGCGGCGATGGCGGTTGGGACTATCTCACGGTCGATACCGCGGGCAACCGGCTATTCGTTTCGCGCGGCAGTCACGCAATGGTGATCGATCTCGCCAGCGGGTCCGTGGTCGGCGACATCCCGAACACGCCGGGCATCCACGGCGTTGCGCTGGCGCCGGAGCTCAATCGGGGCTTCACCAGCAACGGGCGCGATTCGAGCGTGACGATCTTCGACTACCACACTCTTGCGCCGATAACCGTGGTCAAGATTCCCGCGAGGAATCCGGACGCCATCCTTTACGATGCAGCGACGAAGCGCGTGTTCACCTTCAACGGCGGCACCGGCAACGCGACCGCGATCGACGCCACCAATGGAGTGGTGATCGGCGATGTCGATCTTGGCGGCAAGCCAGAGGCAGCAGTCAGTGACGCTGGGAAGATCTACGCCAATGTCGAGGACAAGAGCGAGATCGCGGTGTTCGATCCGAAGACGCTGACGGTGCTCGCGCGGTGGCCGTTGGCGCCGTGCGAGGAACCGACCGGTCTCGCCATCGACCGCGTTCATCAGCGTCTGTTCGCCGGTTGCGGCAACAAGACCATGGCGATCGTCGACATGCGGAGCGGGAAGGTGGTAGCCAGTCCGGCGGTCGGTGCCGGGGTCGATGGCGCGGGCTACGATCCATCGGGCCAATTCGCCTTCACAACCAATGGCGAAGGCTCTCTCACCGTCGTGCACGAAGACGCGCCCGACAAGTACACTGTTGCCGAGACTGTCCCGACCAAGCGCGGCGCGCGCACCATCGCCGTCGATCCCCGCAACCATCACATCTTTACAGTGAGCGCCGACTTCGGCCAGGCACCTCCTCCAACAGCCGATCGCCCCCGTCCTCGCCCTCCAATGCTCCCCAACACCTTCGTGATCCTCGAGCTGTCCCGCTAAAGCCAGACGTAACGGCAACGCCGACACCTCTGACTCCCGAGGATTACTAGCGGACTACCGCGGACTACCGCGGACTACCGCGGACTACCGCGGACAAATCTTCCTCGGTAGTCCTCAATCCTCGATCAGTCCGCGATTATCGATGCAGTTAGTCCGAGTACTCGATCAAAAAGTCCTCAGTCCTCGATCAAAGTCAGGAGCTGCGTCATGATGCGCTCTGTCATTCCCCATACCACATGGTCGTGATGCCGAAAAACTCTGGCGTTGATCTGCACTCCCCTCGCGAACACGGTATCGCTCTGCCATGAATCGGTCCTCGCCAGCTCCCCGAACGGCACCCAGAACGCGAGCGCCACTTCCGCGCTGAGCTCCAGCGCCTCCCGCGCATCCAGAATCGCGACGAAAGGCCGCACCACGATCGCCGGCAGGCTTACCCGCTGCGGGCGCAAATCGTCGAGCACCCCAAGCAACATCCCATCCCGCCCAAGATCGATTCCGGTTTCTTCGCGCGTCTCCCTGATCGCCGTCGCCGATAGCGAGGAATCGCCCGATTCCTCCCGGCCGCCGGGAAACGCGATCTGCCCGCTCCACGGATCACCCGGGTACTCCGCGCGCTTGATCAGCAGCAATTCGACCGCGTCGTCATCTTCAGCCAATCGGAATATCAGAGCGACTGCGGCTCTCCGCACTCCCTCTTCGCCGGGAACGGGCATGGCAGGTCGCGCGGCCAGCGCGGCGCGAATCTTCTGCACCGTCGGATTCGCCAGCAAACGCGCGAACCTCGCCCCTTCCCGACCCTCGCTCACTTCATCGACGTCGCGTTGTTGACGAAGAACTTCACCGTCTCACCCACGACCTTCTCGAGAAGCGGCGGAATCTTTTCCAGCGGATGCCTGGCGTCGAACCCGT
>DASSNV010000163.1:0-8778 GCA_035701245.1 Gemmatimonadaceae bacterium
GGCGCTGGCATCATAGCGCATTGCGGCTGACTGGTTACGAGCTTCGATCCATCCGGCTTCGGTACCGCGAACTCAACGTAATAGATCTCGTTGAGAGCGCCGTTCGAACCTAGGAGAGCCTCAGGGTGAGGGCTGGCAGGCTCCCTACGACACCGCACCACAGACATGACGTCGAGGTGGTGTTGCGTCTTCATACGTCGCTACCGCTCCGAGGCGGAGGAGTTTATTTAGGAGGCACCGAGTCCCCGGAAGAAGCAACGCTGGTCGCACCGGCGTAGCGACCGCCACGAAGTCCTCAGGAACATTAGATTAGCCCCGCCATGGAAGATCTCACGACTGGCCCTCTCACCCGCCACCTGCTGAAGACGACGAGCTTCATGCTCGTCACCATGATCTTCCAGACCCTGTATTTCCTGATCGACCTCTATTGGGTCGGCAGGCTCGGCACGCATGCTGTCGCGGCGGTGGGAATCGCCGGCAACCTCACCTTTATAGTATTGGCGCTCACCCAGATGCTCGGCGTAGGCACAACGACGGTAGTGTCGCACGCCATCGGAAGAAAGGATCGCGACGGCGCGCAGCTGATGTTCAATCAGGCCCAGGTGCTGGCGATCGTCACCGGCGCCGCTTTTCTGGTCGTGGGATTGCTGGCGCGCGTTCCGTACACCCGCGCGATGAGCCCTGATCCGGAAACGGCAGCTCTCGCGAATCAGTACCTGCTCTGGTTCATTCCCGCGATGGGACTGCAGTTTCTGATGGTCGCGGCCGGCGCAGCGCTGCGCGGCGTCGGCAACTTCAAGACCGGCATGATCGTGGGTACCGGCTCGGTGATCCTCAACATGCTGCTGGCGCCGTTTCTGATTTTCGGCTGGGTGAGCCACCGCGCATTTGGTGTTGCCGGCGCCGCGATGTCGTCGTTGATCGCGATCGTCGTCGCCATCATCTGGTTCGCCGCGTATTTCGTCGGCAAGGATTCGTATCTGCGATTCGTCCGCCGTGATCAGAAGCCGCAGCTCGCGCTGTGGCGGAAGATGCTCGACATCGGACTGCCGGCCGGCTTCGAGTTCGGCATGATGGCAGTCTATCTCATCGTCGTGTATTCCCTCGCACGGCCGTTTGGTGCCGCGGCGCAGGCCGGCTTCGGGATTGGCCAGCGCGTGATTCAGTCGATGTTCATGCCGGCCGTCGCGCTCTCCTTTTCCGTCGCGCCCGTCGCGGGCCAGAATTTCGGCGCGCGCAATCGCGAGCGCGTGCTCGACACGTTTCGGAAAGCCGCGTACATGGTGACGGGGCTCATGGTCGTGCTGATCGCGATCGGTGAGCTTGCGCCTCGCGCATTGATCGGAGTCTTCTCGAAGGATCCGGCGGTGCTGGATGTCGGGGGCGTCTATCTGCGCATCGTGTCGTGGACCTTCATCGCGTCGGGTTTGATCTTCGTCGCGTCGAGCATGTTCCAGGCGATGGGGAACACTGTTCCGTCGCTGGTGGCGTCCGGCGTGCGCGTGCTGCTCGTTGCCGTCCCCGCAATCATCCTGTCGCGCACGCCCGGTTTTCATCTCAACTGGATCTGGTATCTCTCCGTCAGCGCGGTATTCGTCCAGCTCGCGCTCAGCATGTTCCTGCTGCGGCGTGAATTCAATCGCCGGCTGGCATTTTCTTCGCCGCCGAAACTGGACGGCACCTCAATCGCGAGCGCATTGGTCGCCGCCGAGTAGTTGCTCCGGGTCTCAACGTCAAACGGGGTTTTGATGACACGTCTCTATCGCATCGTCACCGCATTTCTTTTCCTCACCGCGATCGCTGCGCCGCCGCTGCTACACGCGCAACAGGCAAAGGCGCCCGAGGTGCTTTTCCGCCTCGACGACATCGGGATGAATCACTCTGTGAACCTCGGTCTCGAGCAGGTCGCGAAGACCGGAATGCCTTTCTCGGCGACGGTGATGTTCATCGGCCCCTGGTACCAGGAAGCGGTGGAGATTCTCAGGAAGTATCCGCAGGTGACCGTCGGCGTGCATCTCGCGCTCAACTCCGAGTGGCGCGGTTACCGCTGGGGCCCTGTACTCGGCATGGGCGGCGTTCCATCGCTGACGGACAGCGTCGGTTATTTCCTGCCGTCGACGCGCGCGTTTCTCGCCAGCAATTACAAGCTCGACGAAGTCGAGCGAGAGCTGAGCGCGCAGGTGGAGCGCGCGATGAAGTCGGGTCTCAGGATCACCTTCGTGGATGCCCACATGGGAATGGCGTGGGCGACCCCGCAGCTGCGCGAGGTCATGGAGCGTGTCGCGAAGAAATACGGCCTCGGCATTTCGACCTACTTCGGGGAGTCGTACTACACCATCTGGGGCGTCGCGCCGACGACGAAGAAATCGACACTGCTCGAGCATCTCGCCAAAGCGTCAGCGGACACCGTCAGTCTGATCGAGGTGCACGTCGCCGAGCGTACGCCGGAAATGGAAGCGATCTATGACATGAACGCCGAGGCGCAGAACTCGCCCGACGCGGGGGTGGTCGCGCACCGGAACGCCGAGCTGCACGCGCTGCTTTCGCCGGAGCTGGCGGAGCTCGTGCGGTCGGGCAAGATCCGGCTGGTGACTTACCGCACCATGGTTGACCGTTTCGGGCTCGCCGGCATGAAGCGTCCACCCGACACGGAGAACCAATAGGCATGTAGTCGGGCCGGCGGTACTTCTCAGCCCGCGCCTGCGATCTCCTTCGACACTTCCCCGCTCGACGGCGTAAAGACATCGACCGCCAGCCTGAAGGTGCGCTGCTCGTCCGGATTGAGCGCACCGACGCTCACGATCTGCCGGGTGATCTCGCGCTGCTGCTCGTCGAGGATCGAGATCACCACCGAGTACTCCCACGCCTCGCCCGCGTCCGGATGTCTGATCGTTCCTTCGACGCGGAGCGGAGAGAAGCTCGGCGCCTCCCTCCGCTTCCGCTGGGAGTCGAATCTCAGACTGTGATCACAGGCGGGACAGATCGTCGCGCTGGCGAGAATGGTCGCCTTGCAGTGCGGGCAGAGGCGCGCCTTACCCGGCGTGCCTGCGCTCGTATTGATCACGATGCCCCGTTGCTCTCCGATCTCGGCCGCGCATGGCCCGCGGTCCCTTCATCCCAGCCGAAGGCAACGTTGCCGCGCATCCGTGATCCGCTGGCGACGGTGAGCGAGCCCGCCTTGAGATCACCGGTGAGCACGCCGCTCGCCAGCAGCTCGACGCGCGACGCGGAATCGACGTTCCCCTCGAGCTCGCCACCGATCGTAACGGTGTCGGCGCGCACCGATCCGGTGATCTTCGCCCCCGACTCGATGGTGAGATCGCCGTCGACGTTGACATCACCCTTGAAGCGTCCGGCGATGCGAACGTGGCCCGCGCCTTCGATCTTGCCATCGATGGTTAGACCGGCCGCGATCACCGACTCCTTCCCTTCCTTCGCGCGCGGTCTTACCGTCGGCTCATAGGTCGGCATCGGAGTCGAAAACGAGTCTGTATCCTTTCTCGGAAGAGTCTCCGGCGCCAGCGGCGCTGCATCTTTGCGCTGGACGGTCTGCTCCTTGAAGATTGCCATTGTTCAGTTGCTCCTGGTTTTAGTGTACGGCATCGCAAACTGACCCGATGCGCGTCACCAGGCAAGCTGAACCGCGTCACGTTTTTAGCTCAACCTTGGAACAACTTCGTTCGTCGAGCCAGATCATGAGTGCGTGTCCAGCGAGGATCCACCAATGAAGGCTGCTGTCCTACATGCGCTTGGCAGTTCTCCTCGTTATCAAGAGTTTCCCGATCCCGAGCCAGGCGAGAACGAAGCAATCGTCCACATACGATCCGCCTCGTTGAAGAACATCGACAAGGCGATGGCGAGTGGATCCCACTACGACAGTCATCGGCGGCTGCCAGTCGTATGCGGGGCGGATGGCGTCGGCGTTCTGGATGATGGGACAAGAGTGTTTTGCGGAGGCGCTCGACAACCATATGGCATGATGGCCGAGCGGGCTGTCGTGGCGCGCCGTCGATGTCTGCCTGTTCCTGATGATGTCGACGACGACACGGCTGCGGCATTGCCCAATCCTGCACTCTCGTCCTGGCTTCCGCTCATCTGGCGCGCGCGACTCAAGCAAGGCGAAACAGTCTTGATCCTCGGCGCGACCGGTGTGGCCGGCAAGCTCGCCATCCAGATCGCAAAGCACCTCGGTGCCGGACGCGTCGTCGCCGCCGGTCGAAATCGGGATGTTCTGGAAACACTGACTGATATCGGCGCGGACGCGACGATTGCTCTCGACGAATCGGACCGAGAGCTGATCGCCGCATTTCAGCGCGAAACAAAGCGGAAGCGGTTCGACATCGTTCTCGACTACCTGTGGGGCCATCCGACGGAAATTTTGCTCGATGCCGTAGCAGGTGACGATGTGATGGCGGAGACTGCCGCGCTGCGTCTGGTCGAGATCGGTGAGATGGCTGGTCCAGCCATTTCACTTTCCGCCGCAGCGCTGCGCAGCGCAGGAATCGAGATCTACGGCAGTGGCGGTGGCAGCATCCCGCACACCGCCATCGTCGAAGCATTCCCGCAACTATGGACTCTGGCTTCCAGCGGCAAGTTGCGCATTGATATCGAGCCAGTCGCGCTTGCCGACATCGAAACGGCCTGGCGCCGCACTGATTTGCCGGGCCGCAGGATCGTCATTAAACCGTAGAGGAGGCAATGAGCGATGATCACCGAAAGTATCAATGAGGCGACGAAGCCGAATCCGCGGTTGCAGATGCTGGGCTGGCCGCGGGGGGTTGTCGAAGGACGGCAAGAACTGGGGAAGGCGACCTCGCCCTGAATTACACCCGAATAGGTTAGAAAGACCTGCGGCTAACGTTTCGATGCAGTTCTGTCGAGTGCAGCGCCGAGTCCGCGTGCGAGCTTGACGGCGTCGTCGTTGGCCCAGAAATGCATGAAGAAGAGCTTCGGCTGCTCGGTCAACATGTGGGTGTGGAGAGCCGTGACTTCGATGTCGCTGGCACGGAGAGCGCGAATCACCTGATTTACTTCGCCGGCGCGCAGAACGAAATCGCCAGTGATGGCAGCTTTGCCACCGCCAGTCGGCTGAAAGTTTATTCCGGTTGCAACGCCCATCGAAGGCGGCACCTCCATCCCATCGTCGGTGATTTTTTCGCGCCGCGGGACGCTCACTTGGTAAACTCCACCGTTCCATTTCCCGGCGACGCGCAACGCCCTGGCGATCGCAACAGTATCGAGATCGGACGGGGATGCGGGGGCTGTTGCGGGAGAGGTAGCGAACGGAGTCTTCGTTTGGCCGAGCGCATCGCGAATGGTTCGCGCGATCGACCGGGTGTTGCCGCGAGCATGGATGTGCATGTAGATGACGTGCGGCTGCTCTCGCAGAAGGTGGTTGTGAACCGCGGTCTGTTCGACTCCACCCGCCTGCAGCGCCCGCATCACGGGAGCGGCCTCGTTCTCCAGTAGCACGAGGTCGCCCATCACCGTTGACTGGCCGTTCGGATTTCCCTTGAACGCCGCCCATCCCCCAAGCGCCAGGGCGGGCTTGACGGTGACATTGTCCAGACGCACCGTCAGGTCGCTGCGCGGAAATCCAAACTTGACGACACCGCCGGGATTTACGCTTCCCTTTTTGCCGAGTATCTGCTCGACTCCGGACCAGTCGGCGGCGGGTCGTGTCGCGTTCTGGCCCTGGACGCCAAGCGGGATGCTCGTCGAAGCGATGAAGACGAACGCCAACCGCGACGCAACGTCATACTCCCGCAAGGTGAAGGCTCTCATTTTTTTCCTCCCGATAGGCGACGGTGCTCGCAAGCACCGCGCCTAGCCCGCTCGCGGCCAATTTGCCAGGTGGCACTTTATAAGGGGCCGCAATTGGATCTTGCGCTCCGCGAGCATTACGTCTATTCTCGTACGAAGAGCTTCGTAGCTTTTGGCTTGAACCCGGATTGGATGAAAAACGAAACCTTACCCACCGACGCCGAGCTGTCCCTGCTACGGTACCTCTGGAAGAGCGGCCCCAGTACCGTCCGTGAAGTCAGGGACGGCGCCGGCCCTTCGGTCGGATACACAACCGTTCTCAAGCTGCTGCAAATCATGCTCGCCAAGGGGCTGGTCGAGCGCGACGAGTCCGGCGTCGCGCATACCTACATGGCGAGGGAGCCCCAGGAAAAGACCGAGAGCCGCATCGTCGGCCGGCTGATGCGCCAGCTGTTCGACGGCTCGCCATCCCGTCTGATGTTGCGGGCACTCTCCGCCGAGCGTGCATCGCGGGAAGAGCTGGACGAGATCCGCGCCATGCTGAACGATCAGAAGAAGCGAGGGCGAAAATGACCGAGTTACTGACTGACAGCGCCATGCGCCTGACCACGCCACTGGCGTGGGGAATCGTCACGTTCCTCTGGGAAGCAGCCGCGGTTGGAGCGTTGAGCTGGCTCGCGCTGCGGCTGACCGGTTCGCTCGCCCCGAAGGCGCGGTACGCGCTCGCTCTCGGTCTGCTGGGATCGCTTGTCGTTCTGCCAACGATGACGATTGCGCGCTTTAACGCTCTGCCGGACGATGATCAGCAATCCGCAGTCTCCACGCCCGATGTCGCTCGGCCCGCTAGGCCGCCGTTGTCAACCACGGCGTCGGCAAACGGGCCCGCGCAGCCGGCACTCAGTAGGGTTGCGACGCGATCCATCGACGTCCGGACGTACGGCCCGCTGGTCCGCGTCGAAACGGAATGGTCGGCGATGCAACGGCGACTCCTGGCTGGCATCGCGCCGATAGCCGGAGCGATCGTCCTTCTGTGGATCGTCGGCGTCTTGTTGGTCGCGACTCGATTCACGCTCGATTTGATGGTGATCCGGCGCCTGAGGCGCACGACGTCCATTCCGTTGTCGGGGAACCTCGCTGCTCGCGTGAGGCAGATGAAACACAGCCTCGGCCACCGGAATGCAGCCACGATCGTCGCGTCGCCCGACGTCGAGGTGCCGCTCGTGCTCGGCGTCGTTTCCCCGCTCGTCCTCATCCCATCTCGCCTCGTCGCCGCATTGGATGCGCGCGATATCGAGCTGCTGGTCGCCCACGAGCTCGCACACGTCGAGCGCCGGGATTATGCGGTGAACATTGGGCAGATCATTCTCGAGATTGTCTTCTTCTTCCACCCCGTCACGTGGTGGCTGTCGTCGAGAGTGAGAGAGGAACGCGAACACTGCTGCGACGCGCGGGCTCTCGAGATTACCGGCGATGGGGACGATATGCGCAAACGCTACATCGCGGCGTTACTCGTCGCGGAGGAAGCCCGCTCAGTCGCAGCGCCACGCCTTGCACCCAGCGCATCGCGTGGATCACTGCTGCGCCGGGCGCGCGAGCTTCTGGAGCACCGCACCCATGATAGTGCGGGCGCAAAAGTCTATGGTATGGGCGCCATCGTCGCTGCAACACTCGCGATCCTTTCCGCCGCACCGCAACCCTCACTCGCCTCGCCGAAGGCTGTAATCAAGGCCGCTGACTCCCAGATCTGGCGCGGCCGGATTCCGCGCGACGGCTGGCTCCGCGTCAGGAACCTGATTGGCGACGTCATCGTGCAGCGCGCGAGCGGCGATGAGATCGAAGTCGATGCGATCGGGTTGCACCGCCCTGCGACAGCGCTCTCCTTTGTGACGACGAGGCAGGAAGACGGCGTCACGGTATGTGCGATCCGAGCGCGCGTCGACTGCGACGAAAACGGCACCGTTCTTCGTCTGTCGCCGAGCGAGCTCTATTCCGATTCAGCGACGCTGGTGGTGCGAGTCCCCGATGGGGTCAATCTCGTCCTCGCAAGCTCCGATGGAGACCTGACCGTAACGGGACGGCCTGACGCCCTGCATGCGCAGACAGGTCGCGGGAAGATCACCGTTCGCGGCGCCGGTGGGTCGGTGGAAGCAGCGACGGGAGGAGGCACTGTTCGCGTCGCGAATGCCGGCGGCGATGTAGTCGTCAGGAGCAGTGGCGGCGCCGTTTCGCTGGACAACGTCGGGGGCGACATCGAGGTGCGCGCATCCACAGGTGACATCGACGCCTCGCTCGACGCCGGCAAGCGTGGTCGTCGCTGGACCTTCCAGACCGGATCCGGATCGATCGATCTCCGCGGACGGTCGCTGGAGCGCGCGCAGATACAGATCGATGCCAGCAACGGACGCATTGATTCCGATTTCCCGTTTGTGCGGGCCTCACGCCTTTTCCACGGCGTCGGAGCGCAGTCGTCGCCGCGCTCCAGCGTGATCAGCGCATCGACCTCGAACGGCGATGTCAGCATCAAGGCAATGAGATGACTCGTCTGCTCGCGATCCTGACGCTCGGCGTCGGACTGGTTTCGCGCGCGGGTGAGTCACAGGTAAAGCAATCGGGGATCGAGGGAAGCTGGTACGGAGTCGCCACTGCGAAGCCCGATTCCGGATTTCCGGTGAGTGTCCTGCTCGATGTTTCGCGCGTAAGGGATTCGCTGCGAATCGCGCTCAGTCTGCCGGAGTCTAGGCTGATACGCCTGGAGATACCCAGTCCTTACAGCGACAGCACTTTCGCGACCTACAGGGAAGGAAAGCTCCACGTCGAGTTCACGCCCGACATCGGACTCGGGATCCTCAGCCAACTGGGAGTTCCGCGCGAAGACGAGCGGATCGTTTTCGATGGGATGCTCGAGGGAGATAGCCTCGCGGGCGAAATCCGGATTACACGTTTCCGCTCGCCAATAACCCTGCGCCGCGGAAGTCCGACCCGCCCGTATCGCGAGCTTGCCGTCACCTTTCGCAA
>DASSNV010000164.1:0-9581 GCA_035701245.1 Gemmatimonadaceae bacterium
GGGATCCGCCTGCCACGATTTACCGGTTTCGTCTGGCACCGTCAGCACGTCGACGTTGCCCGCCTCGAACTCGGCGGTGGCGGTGCTCATCTCGGGGATGATGCGCGCCATGAGCGAATCCGTCTTGGGCGGGCCGTCGAAGTAATCGGCATTCCTTGCGAATTTGAGATAGTCGTCGTGCCGCCACTCGACGAACTTCCACGGACCGGTGCCGACGGGCTTCTGGCCGAAATCGGAGCCGGCGTTGGGTGGAACGATCATTGTGACCGGCATCGCCAGCATTTTCGGGAAGATGGCGAGGGGCTCCTTGAGGGTGATCACGACGGTGGTGTCATTCGGCGCGGCGAGGCCCGTTATGGTCTGGCCTTTACTGGCGGCGTAGTCCTCGGCGCCCTTGATGGGATAAAGTGGCCAACCACGGCCTCCCTTCGTCTTAGGATCGAGAACCCGCTGGAAGGTGGAGACCACGTTTTTCGATGTGAACGGCTGGCCGTCGTGGAACTTGACTCCCGAGCGCAGATGGAAGGTGTAGGTCAGTCCGTCGGGGCTTACTTCCCACGATTTTGCGAGTCCCGGGACGACCTGGGCGTCGGGTGTAAAGCGCGTCAGGCCGTCGAAGATGTAGGAGACGGCGCGTCCGGTCGGAACATCGGTGGAGAGTGCGGGGTCCATCGATCGCGGGTCGTACGTATCCCTGGAATCGATGAGTGTCTTGCGTTGAGGAGCCGATGATTCACCACCGCCACCACAGCTCAGAATCGCGGGTAATACGAGGAGGAAGAGTCGCCGCATGGTGTGCTCTGACGGTTGACATGAAGGGGCGAAATACGAGAACTTTCGCGCACCCGAAATAGGCCTCACCGTGAGCGCAGAATACTATTATCGCCGCCGACTGGGCGCCAAGGATCTGATGCCCGCGATCGGCGTCGGTATCGCCGCCGGTTTGGCCGGTTTTTACGTTGTGCAACTCTTAATCCAGCGCACGCCACTCGTTCCACAGGGCGAGCTGCCGCGCGCGCCGACGAATCCGCCGCGCAGAATGCTCGGCGACCGTACCGAGCCGGAGACGGAGACGCACTACGCTCGCGAGCTGCCGGCGGGCCGACCACCGGGCGCTGGCGCGCTGCACGAGTGAGGTCAACCCGGGTACGCCTCGGGGCATCCACTGCAGTAGCGTTCTTCGCAGCTTTTTTCGGAGTCAGCAGCGCCCGCGCGCAGGACATCGAATGCCAGCGCGGCGACCTGGAAGTGATGCGTCTCGAGTTCGTGGGCAACACCGCCTTCTCGGACGCGGAGCTCGCCAAAACCATCGTCACCACTCCGTCGTCGTTCACCCGACGGTTCCTGCACCTGCCCTTCTCGGTCAAGCACTGCCTGGACAGGGCCGAGCTCCCTAACGATCGCGCGCGGCTGATAATCTTTTACCGGCGTCGGGGGTATCCACAGGTGACCGTAGATACCGCCGTCGATGTGCTGGCCCCCGGGGCGGTAGGGGTGAGATTCACCATTCACGAGGGGCCGCCGATGATACTGAGGTCCTTCGTGGTGCGCGGACTCGATTCGGTGCCGGAAAAATCACGAATCATCCGCGACCTTCCTCCACGCGAAGGCGGACGATTCGACCGCTTTGCAATCGACGCCGCCGCCGACACGGTGCGGCAGCGGCTGCACAACAACGGCTATCCGAGGGGCGACGCCGACAACAGCTTCCAGGTCGACGACGCCGCGCTGAGCGCGTGGGATACGCTGTACGTGACGGCGGGGCCGAGGTCGAGCATTGGATCGATCCAGATCCACGTCACGCCGCTCGCCGGAAAGAAGCAGCAGATTCCGACGAAAGTCGTGCGGCGGATCATGGGTCTCGACTCCGGGCAGCTGTATCGCGAGAGCGAGATCGTCGATGCGCAGCGCGCGCTGTACCAGACCGAAGCGTACCAGCACGTGTCGATCACGCCGGACTCGGGCGCGGATTCGCTGATCACGCTGTACGCGGATCTCGCCGAAGCGACGATGCACGCCGCGCGACTGGGAGCCGGTTACGGCACGCTGGATTGTTTCCGGCTCACCGGCGAGTACACCGACTTCAATTTTCTGAATGGCGCGCGGCGTCTCGACGTCAACACTCGCGTCTCCAAGATCGGCATTGGCCGTCCACTCGACGGTGCGCCCGGACTTTGTCCGGCGGCGCGAAAGGACGTCTTCAGCAACAGGCTGAACTATTACGTCGGCGCCACGCTGCGACAGCCGCTCTTCCTCGGCCTGCGCACGGTACCGACGCTGACCGTGTACAGCCAGCGCGTGTCGGAGTACAACGCGTACGTGAGGACGACGTCGATCGGAGGCGTCGCTTCGCTCATCTGGCGCGGATTGACGCGCACGCCGGTCACTGCGGCGTACTCGATGGATTTGGGCAGAACGGAAGCGCAGCCGGCTCTCTTTTGCGCTGTGTTCAACCTCTGCGAGGCGGCCGAGCGTGACCGGATTCAGCGGACGCAGCAGCTCGCGATTCTGAGTCTCGCCGTTACCAAGGACAACTCGAACAACCTCTTATCCCCGACGCGGGGCTCGATCGTGAGGCTGGAGGCCCGGCATTCGTCGCCGGCGATTCTGTCGAACAAGGATCTCCAGTTCAACAAGGTGCTCGGCGATGCGGCGCGGTACATCAGCGTTGGCGGGGGGAACGTGCTGGCGCTGCGGATTCGGGGTGGGAGCGTGTTCGGCCGGAACGTCGCATCGGCGACCGCGTTCATTCCGCCGCAAGAGCGCCTGTATGCGGGTGGTCCGACGACGGTGCGCGGATTCTCGCAGAACGAGTTGGGATCGGTGATCTATGTTGCCAACAGCTACCAGCTCTTTCAATCGGTGGATACGGCTGGCAACCCCGACATTGTCGTGCGCCAGGCTCTGAACGACAGCGGCTTTAAGCGCATCGTGCCTGTGGGCGGAAATTCACTCGTGGTCGGAAACATCGAGCTTCGCTTGCGGAGCCCATTCCTCCCCGATCTTCTCCAATGGACTGTCTTCACCGATGCCGGGGAGGTGTGGAATCGCGGCACACCCGAGGTGAGTCAGGTGAAATTGAAGGTCACTCCGGGACTTCAGGTCACGGCGTTCACCCCAGTGGGGCCGGTGCGTATCGCGGTTGGTTACAACCCGTACCAGCGGCCGAAAGGCCCGATTTATTTCGAGGCGACGGACCTGATCGGGGCGCCACTGCTCTGCGTGAGTCCGAATAACGAAATACCGGCGCAAGTCGAGTACGACGACCCGACATCTCCGAACCGGAAGGTCATCAAGGTCACGCAGGATCCGGGGTATTCGTGTCTGGGGTCTTACCGACCGGCAAAGGACAACAGCTTTCGCAGCAAGCTTACCTTCAGCTTCGCGATCGGACAGGCGTTCTAGCGTCCCATGACCCGCCGTCTCCGCATCGTGATCGGAAGCGCCGTCATTCTCGTCGGCCTGCTCGTGATCCTCATCCTCAGCTTCATCGGTGTCACCCACACCGGCTTCGGACGCAACCGCGTGCGCAGCATGGTCATGACCATGCTCGAGGGGAAGGTCAAAGGCAAAGTCTACATCGGGCACATCACGGGCGGTTTCTTCAACACCGTCACCATCGACTCCGTCGAGATCCGCGACGATCAGGACTCGGTGTTCTTTGCGTCGGGGCCGATCACGGTCAAGTACGATCCGCGCGATCTCTTCGACCGGCGCATCCTCTTCAGCTTCGCCGAGGCGCAGCATCCGGTGGTGCATTTGCGGCAGCACGCGAACGGGGAATGGAACTGGCGGCGCATTTTTCCGGCGGGCGTCGAGAAGCAGCAGCGCAACAAGCGGGGCTTCGGACAATACATCGTGATCGATTCGTCGGTGATCCACGACGCGACGTTCACCCTCACGCTGCCGTGGCATCCGCCCGACACCCTGCGCGGCGCGAAGCTCGATAGCGCGATCAGGTATGATCTGACGCGCAGCGATCACGAGATCAGACGCACCGCGGAAGGTTTCGCCCGCACCTGGCGGTGGACCAACGCGCAGGCGAACCTCGGCCAGGCGCGAATCGCCGACCCCGACACGGTGGGTCGACTGATCAGAATCCGGCAGCTCAGCTTCACGGAAAACGATCCGCCGTTCAAGTTCCGGAACGTCGTCGGTACCGTGCTCAACCTCGGCGATTCGGTTTTCGTCGACAGCGATCACTTCGACCTGCCGGGATCGACGGGCAAGGCGCACGGGAGCATCGTGTGGGGCAGCGATCTGCCGGTGCGTTACTACCTGCACATCATCGGCGATTCGGTGTCACTCGCCGATGTGGCCTGGGTGTATCCAACCCTGCCGACGACCGGCGGCGGCAGGATGAAGCTCGACATCCGCAGCCAGCGCAATCCCAAATTCCTCGACTACATCCTGACGGACATGGATGTGCGAACCACGCGCTCGCACCTGCTCGGGGACATGACCTTCGGCACCGGGGGGCCCGTGCTGGTCGTGAAGAATGTCGAGATGCAGGCGGCGCCGATGAACTTCGATCTGCTGCGCACCCTGAACGGCAAGAAATTCCCGTACGACTGGCAGGGCGACATCACCGGCACAGTGAGAGCGTCGGGCGGACCGCTCAATCATTTCCAGGTGGAAGACGCATCGCTGCTGTTCGACGATGCGCACGTGCCCGGCGCGGTCAGCGAGGCGCGGGGCAACGGGGAGCTCGACATCCTGTTCCCGGCATTCACCGCATTCCACAGCTTCAACGTCGACGTCGCGACGCTCGATCTTCGGACCCTCCAGTACCTGAATCCGCTCTTTCCGAAAATCAAAGGCACGGTCTCCGGCACGGCGACGCTGGACTCCTCGTGGCTCGACGTGCGATTCAGGAACGCGGACCTGCTGCACCACGATGGCGCACTCCCAATGTCACACGTGACCGGGAACGGCCGGGTGACGTGGGGCGAGAAGTATCTGACTTACGATCTCGCGCTTCAGACGTTGCCGCTGTCGTTCACGACGCTGTCGCACTCGTATCCGCTGATGCCGCTGCGCGGGAGCTACACGGGGCCGGTCCAGGTGAAGGGTACGTCGCCCAATCTGCTCGTCAACGCATCGCTGACGGGGCCGGCGGGCAGCTTCGCATATAATGGTATCGTCGACGCCGATCCGCTCGAGTACGGCGCGCGCGGCAGAGTCACGACGACGGGCCTCGATCTTCGCACGCTGCTCGAGAGTCCGAGCGTCCCGCGCACCCAGCTCACTGGCCAGTACGACCTCGACGTGCGCGGCGCCGACCTCGCCAGTCTCTCGGGACGCGCGGTAGCGTCGATCGAAAAGTCCACGCTCGGCGGATTTCAGGTCGATCCGTCCGTGGCGAGATTGCACTTTGCTGATGGGGTCGCGACCGTCGATACCCTCGCGCTGAACGCGAGCGGATTGCGCGCCAGTGCGGCGGGTACGTTCGGGCTGAGCGGTACCCACACCGGCTCGCTCAAGTTCGAGGCGGTGATGGATTCGCTGTCGAGATTGCGGGCGCTGGTGCCATCGCTCGCCGACGTCCCGCAGATCGATTCGCTCCACGGCAGAGCGCAGCTCACGGGCGAGCTCACCGGCAGCGCCGAGCACATGTCGTTGAACGGGATCATCCGCGGCAACGACATCAGGCTGGGTCAGCGCAGCGTCGAGAGCGTGCGCGGCACGGTGCTGCTCGCCGACGTCACCAAGCAGCCGACGGGATCGTTCATCTTTGGCGCCGACACGGTAGATCTCGGCGCCGTTGGATTCAACAGCATTCGCGCATCGGTTGCGCTCGCCTCTCCGACGTCGGGACACTTCAGCGCATCGCTGCTGAGCGAGAGCGGAGTGCAGAGCGATCTGGCCGGCAACATCACCCGCGCTCAGGACACGACGATCATCCGGCTGGACAGCGCCGCGGTGGATGTCGATGCCGACAACAGGTATCGGCTGCAGGCGCCGACGCGGGTAGTGTCGTCGAAGGGATTCCTGACGCTCGACTCACTGATCCTCCAACACAGCAGCAAGGCGAAGCTGATCGTCGAGAACGTTCTGCTAAAGGGAGATTCGATCGGCGGACACGTTCGCACCGACAGCGTCGACATGCGGCTGTTCCGGGCGTTCGTGCCCGGGCTGGTAGATGCACGCGGCGCGATCGTGGCCGACGTCGAGGTGCGCGGGAACATCAAGCAGCCGAGGCTATTCGGTCAGATCTCGCTCGCCGATGGGACCGCGGCTTTTTCCAACCTCGGCACGCGATTCAACAAGATCCGCGCGGACATCGCGCTGTCGGGCGACAGCGTGCACATCAAACAGCTCTCGGCGGAGACCGTCAAGGAGCGGCGCGGCTCGATGAATCTGACGGGGAGCGTGAGCTTCGAGCACTACGACAATCCATCGTTCTCGCTGGTTGCCAACCTGTCGAACTTCCACGCGATCGACAAACCCGGGCTCGCCTCGCTCGACATCTCGACGGGTCCCGCGATTACGCTGACGGGGTCGACGCAGGATGCGGTGATGCGGGGCACCGTGGTAGTCGATCGCGGCTCGATCTACATCCCCGAAGTCGCGAAGAAGCGGGTCATCGATCTCGAGGATCCGGAATTCCTGAGCGCTGTCGATACATTGTTGTCGCAGAATCGGGAAGTGATGCCGCGCGCGCCGAAAGCCGTGGCGCGCAATCTCCGGCTCGAGAATCTGGATGTCGACATCGGTTCCGACGTGTGGCTGCGCTCTACCGAAGCGAACATCAAGCTGAGCGGATTGCTCAACGTGACTCTGGCGCCGCCGAATCCGGGCGAGCCGCCGCGACTGGCGCTGGAGGGAACCCTCGGCGCGGATCGCGGGACGTATCGACTGAACCTCGTCGACCCGTTCATCCAGCCGACCTTCGATGTACAAAGCGGAACGCTGCAGTTCTTCGGAACGTCCGATCTCGATCCCGGTCTCGACATTCGCGCCATTCACACCGTGCGGCAGCCCGGGGGCGGCAGCGCGAACGGACGTGACGTCAGAGTCGAGGTCGACATCACCGGCTTCCTGTCGCATCCGCAGCTGGCGCTGAGAAATCCTGACAATCTTCCGCTCTCCGAGAGCGACTTGTTGAGTTACCTGGTGACGGGGCAGCCGGCGGTCGGTCTCGACAACGCCGGAACTTCGGCTCTCGCGCGCGGACTCGGTCTCAGGACGCTCGGAAATCTGCTGGTGAGCGCGGTACCGCAGAACGTG
Source organism: Gemmatimonadaceae bacterium (assembly GCA_035701245.1). Classification (GTDB taxonomy): domain Bacteria; phylum Gemmatimonadota; class Gemmatimonadetes; order Gemmatimonadales; family Gemmatimonadaceae; genus UBA4720. The sequence continues at coordinate 7,231 of DASSNV010000164.1, forward strand.
CTCGACTATGTGGAGCTCCAGACGGCGGCTCCGGGAACTACGGACGCGAGTCAGAGCGCAACGAATCCAGGCTACTATGGATTGCTCAACACCCGCGCGGTGCTGGGAAAGCAGCTTGGCAGCCGCTGGTTCCTGGGCTTGAGCACCGGGTTATGCTTCGTGAACTCGGCGGCGTTCAAGGAAAATCTCGGGCTGCAGCTCGAGTACAGATTCAACTCGTTGTACAGCGCGCAGGCAGCGATCGAGCCTGGGTCGAGCAGCACGCGATGCGACCGGACGGGGAGCCAGCCTTTGACTCCTACGACCCAGACTCCACCCCAGCTCGGGTTCGACCTGTTTCGGAACTGGCGTTTCTAACTGACTGCTGGCTCGTCAGTTAAGCATCGTGGTTTCCCCGGCACTGACTCAACTGCTAGAGTAATGGCGAACAAACTGCGCGAAAAGGATCTGATGATGTGTCGCTCCTGCGGTAACGAGGAGCGCGCATCCGAAGGCTATCCGTGCGCTGATTGCGGGACATTCGTCTGCATCATCTGCAATTTTCGCGGTGTCACTCTTTGCAAGTCATGCCGAGCAAAACGACCCGAGCCACCTCTGACGCCAGACAAGTCGACCAAGATCGATTGGCCGGAGCATTGAGCGAGCACGTAACGGCGATCGCAGCGATCGCGCCGATGCTTTGCGAGCCGGATGTAAGAACAACCCAGGTATCACAGCTTCTGCACGGTCACATCGCGCTGGTGGTCGAGCGGAAGGGGCTGTGGCTGCACATCAAAGGCGCCGACGGTTATCCGGGCTGGGTACACCAGGGCTATGTGGTGACGGTGCCGGAGCCGGTGCCGCCGCTGTCGGAGACAGGCTGGAACGATCCTCGTCCGCTCTCGCTCGGCTGCACGGTGCGTGACGAGCACAACGCGACCCGCAAGCTTCCGCTCGGTGCGCTGGTGACGGTGGGCCAGGAACGCGTCGGCGGGCTGGCGATGACGCTCGCGGAGCGGCGCGAATCATTTCCGTCGAAGGCGGACTCGATCACCGCATCGGCGATGACTTACTTCGAGGGGACATCCTACGAGTGGGGTGGAGTCACGCCCTGGGGCTGCGATTGCTCAGGCCTCGTATCGAGCTCGTTTCATCTGCACGGGGTGCAGGTCCCACGCGACGCATGGATGCAGGCGATGGCCGGCGCGCCGGTGGCGTCGATGAAGGAGCTACAGCCGGCGGACCTGCTGTTCTTCTCCGACGAGCCCGATGGGAGGATCACCCACGTCGCGATCTCGCTGGGCGGGACGAGTGTCGTGCACCTCGCGCTCGGGCGAGGAGGCTACGCGGTCGACGATCTTGCCAGCGGGGACGAATACACATCGCTGCTCATGCAACGGTTTCGGTTCGCGAGAAGGATTCTGGGCGATTGAATCGCGGCCTGTCCACAGTGGTCTTGGCCCCGCTATCCGCAGGACCCTAGCTCACCATTCCGTTAGGCGCCGTTCCCATCAGAGGAGCCGCAGGCCCGTTGACGAAGAGTCTCACGGCCGCGGTAGGTTCATCGTCGAGAGTCACTTGCATCGTGTATTGGCCGGCGACGTTCAGTGGCAGGTCGACGACGGCGATGATGGGGAGGTCGACCTCGAAGACCGGGTTCGGGGCGGGGGAGACATTCATCTCGCCGGTCGATGACCACAGCTCCTCCTCGAGCGGGCTCAGCCAGCGAAAGGCGAGCTTGTGAGCGCCGACATCGTCGCCGTTGGCCTTGAGGCGGACGATGAAATGGGTGCGCGGATGGATGGTCGGGAGTCCCGCAACCTGCACCGCGTCAAAGACGCCCAGAACGTTGAGCTTTCCCTCCTGGGAGAGATTGGCGGCGTCGGCGAAGACCGCGAAGGAGATGTGCATCACGCAAAGTAGCCGCGCCGCGCCCTGGGCGGCTAGCTTTCGTCGATGACAGAATCAGTTGGACGTACTCCTACCTTTGCCGGATCCGCGGCACACCACGCGTTCGGCCTCACCGATCTCCTGCTGTTCGCGATGGCGGTGATCTGGGGAGTCAACTTCGTGGTGGTGAAGTACGCGACGCGCGTCTTCGATCCCGTCGCGTTCACAGGTCTGAGAGTCGGAACGGCTGCGCTATTCATGGGATTGTTCGTGATGCTGCGCGGCGGAGTGTCGCTGCGGCGCGCTGACATCGTGCGACTGCTTTTCCTCGGAGTGCTCGGCAACGGCCTGTACCAGCTCTTCTTCATTCACGGCGTCGCGCGGACGCGCGCCGGCAACGCGGCGCTGATCGTCGCTGCCGCGCCGGCGTTCATCGCGCTCGTGGCGCGCGCGCGAGGGCTGGAGCGGGTGAAGCGCATGAC
>DASSNV010000165.1:0-15559 GCA_035701245.1 Gemmatimonadaceae bacterium
GACGATCACATCTCCAACACCCCGAAGCAGATCCTGCTTTATCGCGCGCTGGGTGCGCCGCTGCCGACGTTCTCGCATTTGCCGATGATCCACGGTCTCGACGGGAAGAAGTTGAGCAAGCGCCACGGCGCAACTGCCGTCGGAGACTACCAGCATTACGGCCTGCTGCCGGGCGCGATGCTCAACTTTCTCGCCCTGCTCGGCTGGTCACCGGGCGGCGATCGCGAGATCATGACCGTCCAGGAAATGATCGAGCTCTTCAGCGTCGATGGACTGCAGAAAAAGGCCGCGATCTTCGATCCGAAAAAGCTGGAGTGGATGAACGGTCAGCATTTGTCGATGATCCCGCTGGAAGAGCTCGAGCCGCGGGTAACTCCGGCGATCGTGACGGCGCGGCTAGCCACCGAGGAAGAGCTCGTCGCGCGGCGCGACTGGTACCTGCGGCTGCTCGACTTGCTGCGCGTCCGCTCCCGGACCATCGACGACATCGTTCGGCAGGCGGGGCCCTACTTCCTGGAAGACATCGAGTATGACCCGACCGCGGTTGCCAAGAACTGGAAGGACAAGAACGAAGCGGCAACTCTGCTCAGAGTGACGCGGGACGCGCTCGCGGGAGTCAACGATTGGACGGCCGAGAAGCTCGAAACGGCGCTTCGTTCGTTGGCCGAATCGCGCGGGGTGTCGGCAGGGAAAGTTTTCCAGCCCCTTCGCGTGGCCTTGACGGGAATGAGCGTCAGTCCCGGGATCTTCGAGATGCTCGTCCAGATGGGCCGCGACCTGTCTCTCATGCGAATCGACAAGGCGCTCGCAACACTGGGCGCGGAATCAGTTTTGTGACTGCCACAAACAAGTTGACCAGGTACGGTTCCGTACACAAATTATGTGCTGACGCGAGGCGAGCCACCGACCGCCGCTTCGCCTATCCAGGGCAATGAAGATGGCCGAGCAACTAACGAAGCTCGAGAGCTCGGTATATCACTACCTTCTCGACTTCACCGCCGAGAACACCTACCAGCCGAGCATCCGCGACATCGGCAAGCAATTCAAGATCAAGTCGACGAAGACCGTCTCTGATCTGCTGCAGTCACTCGCCAGAAAAGGCTACATCGAGCGCGATCCCGCGCGCTCGCGCGGCGTAAATCTCCTCGGCTTCGGCGCGGCGATGCGCACGCAGCCGGTTCCGTTTTACGGAAAGATCCACGCTGGTGAGCCGGCGCTGCTTCCAGAGTACCGTCAGGGCTTCATTACGATCGATCGACGCTTCGTGCCCACCGATCAGGTTTTCTTTCTCAAGGTGAAGGGCGACAGCATGGTCGGTCGCTGCATCAACGACGGCGATTACGTGATGGTGAATCCGAGTCAGGAGCCGCAGGAGAAGGACATCGTCGCGGCTCGCCTCGGTGAAGAAGCGACCGTGAAGACCTACACGAAGCAGGGGAATTCGGTAGTTCTGGAGGCCGCAAATCCCGCTGAGCGCGATATCCAGGTTCAGCCAGGAATGGACTTCGGGATCCTCGGCGTCATCTGTGGGGTCTTCCGCCCCGGCTTCGACGCCAATCAGGGGAGCGCCACGCCCCAAGCGTGATGCAATCGCTCAGATTGAAAACGGTCGGCCTCGCAGGCCGGCCGTTTTTTCGTTATGGTGGAGGTCCAACGAAAGGTGCCGACAATGGCTGACGCCAAATCCGATTCGGGCTCGACTCCGACCCTCAGGCAGCTCACCCCGGTGCTGATCGTCGATGAAGTAGAGCCGTGCGTGAAGTTCTGGACCGACCGCCTCGGTTTCGAGCTCACCAACAAAGTGCCCGACGACAACGGCAAGCTTATCTTCGCCAGCGTGCAGCTCGGAGCAATCGAGATCATGTATCAAACGCGCGCCAGCGTGCTGAGCGAACAGCCGTCGTCGGCGCGCGAGCTGATGGGTCATTCGGTTGCGCTCTTCATCACCGTCGCGGATCTCGACACCGTCGAGCGAGCGCTAAAGGACGTTCCGGTCGTCAAACCGCGCCACGATACGTTCTACGGGAGCACGGAGATTTACGTGCGCGAGCCGGGAGGCAACACCGTCGGCTTCGCGCAGTTCTCGTAGGCCAACGGGAAAGGCGCCTGGGACAACTGCAACGGAACGGGTGCGAGTGGTCGGTAGCGTAGATGCAAGTGACCGGTTCACGACGTCGGGACGTTTCTACTCGTGCGAAGACACAAGCAGTTGGTTGTGCCCCGACCGCCACCAATAACGTCCCGACGTCGTGAACCAATAACTCGCCACTAAGCTACTGACGTCTCGCACCCGTTCCGTTGCAGTTGCCCTTCATCACCAACCCCGATCAGAAATTCATCCAGTAGCTCGCCTTCACGAGGAACGTATTGTCCGGTCTCGCCGAGAACAGGTCGGTGATGTCTCGCGCCGGCTTGAACGATCCGGGATTCCTGTCCTCCTGATTGCGTCCCTGCGTCCACACCACGAACACCGTCGAGCCCGGCCGATACTCCCACCGCAGCACCGCGCTCGCGTGCAGCTCCTTGAGATTGAAGCTCGCGTCATCGGTCGGAATCGGATACGGACGGTACCGATCCTCGTACCGCGCTGCGCGGGGTGACGCCAGCTCGCGCGGCCTGAAATAACGGCCCGTCGTGAGGAAAGGCTCCGCGTAAAGCTGAAGCGACAGCGCCGTCGTCGCGGTGTAGTTCAAGCGGCTAGTGAAACTCAGCAGCTCCTGGTCGAGATGCGCGAAGACATAATGCGTGGTGTCGCTCCCGATCACGCCGAAGTTTGCGAACCACTGCGCGTCGTTGCGATTTCGCTGGTAACGCGTCCCCAGCTCCCAGCTGAGATTGCTCCGCGTGCGCACGGTCACGTACGGACGAATTCGCCACAGCGTCGACCTGCCGTCGTCGCCGACGGTGTAGATCGCAGCGAAAGTGGGGACAATCTTGGGACGCGGATCAGCATTGAGGTTGATCAGAATGCTCGCGTCAGGTGAGACACGCACCGCGGGGCCGCCCCGCGCGCAACGGTCGCAGTAAGCGGTAAGGATGTTGTCGGTCCACGCATCGACCGCCAGCACCATCCGGTTCTTGAACTCGGCGTACAGGTCGAGCTCGCTGAAATTGTAGGCTGGCATGCCGCTGGCGGTAAACTGGTTGTACTGAATCAGCTGCGCGGTCGCGTTGCGCCAGAACGCGTGTGGCGCTCTGCTCTCCAGCGTCGCGTACGCCTGCGCGATCTGTTGATCCGCCTGCGACAGGAAGCCGATGTCGTTCGTCTCGAAACCCGGCGACAATCGCTCGTACGATCCCGCGTAGGTGAAGGTGCCCGCTATCTTCTCAGCCTTCACCGATACGTCGGTGCCAGCGAGGGATGTTCTCGTCGGATCGTATGGCAGCCCCGCGTCCGGCCGATTGTAATAGTGGGTCGCGTTTCGCTGAGTGCGGTCGATCGCCTCGGCTGTGCCGCGTACATCACTCGCCGCCAGGGAAGCTGACACACTGTACCGCCCCGCGGCGAATCGGTGGCGCGCGTCCACGCCAGCCGTTAGTGCCTGGCGCCGAAGTATGGACGCCGCCTGCTCGTCGAGCTGTCGATTGACCACCGTCACCATCGTCCCAACGCCCGATTGGCCGTCCCGAAAATCCTGCGATGCACGGAATACCGCGTACCCGGTCTGCGGCTCGATCGTCGTCGCACCAACCGTCTCGCGCTCGGTGACGGCGAACAAAGTCCCCAGCGACGTTCCGGTCGCCAGCCGGCCGGTCAGCTTGCCGGCGCCAAGGATCGGAGTCGCCGCTGGAATGTCGGCGCCCGGATCGTCCACGAGTCCCGCGAGTTGCGGTGCGCGCCCGATTCGACGCGAATAGAACATCCGCGAAGCGTCGCCGTTGAACGCGAAGATTCCCGTGCCTTCCAGGAAGAACGGCCGCTGCTCGGCGAGAAAAGTCTCGAACGCCGTCAGGTTGAGCTGCGCTGGATCTGCTTCGACCTGGCCGAAGTCGGGATTCACGGTCGCATCGAGCGTGAGGTTCGACGTGACGCCGTACTTGAGATCGCCGCCGATGGTTTGCTTCTGCGCACGCCCGAAAGCATCGGCGCGTGGCGCGCTGACGTTCTTGGTCACCACATAAGGCGCGATCTCGAGGCGGTGCGACGAGCCAAGGCCGGCGAGACCCTCGAGATCTCCAAACTGTGACGAGATCCCGCGTTTCGAGCGCCGATACACCGGCCAACTGTCCCGCTCGCTGGCGCGGGTGATGTCGCGCACGATCATCAGCCCAAAGGTCTGCTCGGCAGCCCTGGGATAACGAATCTGGCTGAGTGGAATGCGGAACTCCGCTGTCCACCCGAGCGAGTCGATTCTCGTCGCAACGTCCCACACCGCATCCCACGTGGCGTCCTCCTGGGAGTCGTCGTAGGTGTAGTAGTCGCGCTTCACGCCCGCCGGGTTGACCGCGAACTCGTACCCCGTCCGTCGATCGTGGTACGAATCGATCATCAGCTTGATCTGCTCGCTTTGGGTCTTCACATCCCGGCGCGATAGCAGCGACTGAATGCTGTCCGGATGCGGATCGAACATTCGGGCAAACGCGTAGAGATTCTGGGCATCGTAAGCGATCCGGACCTCAGTCGGGAAGGTTGGATCTCCGTCCTCTTTGGGATCGAAGACGCGGAACCCGGTGATCACTCTTGCGTCGCGCCACACGGCGTCGTCATCGCGTCCATCGATCACCGGTGGCTGGTTCGCATGGGTCGCAATCGCCCGAGTCAGCGCTGGGTTAGACGGAGCGGCCGGGCTCGTGTTGTTGCGCACCGCATTCCCCTGCGCGGACGCGGTGGTTGCGACAGTGGCAACAACAATCGCTAATGCTAGTTTTCTAGCACTAACCACGAAAAAGACGCGACAGGACGGTTTCATCGATCCTCTGCTCGCCGCGCAGCGGCGCTCGTTAGTGGTCGTTCACGTGGCCGGCCGTTTCGGCCGGCCGACTCTGTCAATTACTGTCTTGCCGCCGCAGCCAGAACGTTGGAGCGGTCCGCTTCGCTTGGCAGTGCCATCGTTGCCTTCACGAATGCGTCACGGAGATCCGAATTCGTCAGCAGCTTCGCCGAGGCAATCGCGATCAGAACATTGGCGCGATCACCGCTGGACTGCATCGTCATGGTGCGCTCGATCACTGCCATGGTTGCCCGGGGCAACTCGGGCGTGAGGGCCCGCTGCGAGACGAGAGAGAGCAGCACGTTGGCGGCGTCACCGCTCGAGCGGAGTCGTGCCGCGCCGTCGATGATGTCGTACACGATGTTGGGATCAGCGTGGGCGTACGGGATCGAGGCCAACAGCACGTTCGCCATGTCGCCACTCGACTGCAGCGTCGCCGCAGTCCTGAAGAAAGCGCTATGCAACTCGGAGTTGCGCGGTGTGAGGTACTCCGCCTCGGTGGCAAGCAGGAAATTCGCCTTGTCACCACTCGACGGCAGTCCCTCCGCGGCCTTTGCAAGCACGAGAAGCATGTCGGGATCAGCGTTCGGAGCGAGGAACTCGAGGGTACTCGCCCTGTCGCCACTGGATTGAATCTTGTTCAGCGCACCGGCAACTGCAGTCCGAACCCGCGGGCTTTGCACGGCGCTTCTGGGAAGCATCTTCATCACGGCACTCAGATCGCCAGAGCTCGTCAGGTCGCGACCTACTTGTTCTGCAACGCGCTCGGCGTCCGCCTCGCTCAGCTTTGGCCCCCGCTTGATCAGCTCCTCGTAGTGCACGCGTTTCGCCCAGCCGCTGTTGATTTCGGAGATCTCCTGGAGCACGGCTGGCACCCCACCCTGCGCCCGCAGGCGCGCAACCCGCTCCGGGACATTTATCCCGAGCTCGCGCAGCACGCGCGGGATCACGCCGGAGAGCCACTGAGCCATGTTCTGGTCAAAGTCGACCGGGCGACCGTTCAGGGTTGCGATATAGGTGAGTGAGCCATCGCCCAGCGGCACCACCGACACCGCGCGATCCGCCGTAGTGGTCTGCTCGCGGAACCGCGCAAAACTGCCCGGAGACAGCTGTGTGATCCGCGTCTCGTCCGGCGAGAAAACGGCCTTCCCGATCAGAGCCGCCTCGGTGCAGCGGCCTGGTTCACTGACGAGAAAGTCGTACCTGTCGCCGTTCTCATCGGTCTGAGCGTTGATGTGCGACGAGGTCCCCTTCAGAACCGTTCCGACAGGGTACGCTTCGCACGACCAGCGCGGCTTCGCCGCGACGGCGCCGAACGCGGACGATACTTGCTTCGCCGTCTGCACCGTGCCCGCTGACGCCGTCTGAGCAGCCGCCGCTTGCGGCGCCGCCGCGGAGGCGGGTGAGGGCGCAGCATCGTGGATCGACACCTTGAACGATTCCGGGAATTCGTCGGTTGCCTTTGTGGGTGCCTGATAAGGCCTCAGCGCCGCCAGCGGCAGCGCCAGCACGACGAGCGCGATTGCAGTCATGAAAGTTCCTCTCGGATGCAGAGTGTGCCGATCCTGGCGGGGGTCGAGAATGGCGAGCATGCGGCCCTCGAATTCCGAGCGTCGCGCCATCGCCAGAGCCGCGAACGCCGGCGCCGCACGATCTCGCGTTTGACTGCCGATCGAGCGCACCATCTCCAGCAGCTCCCCGGCGTAGAGTGAGGGCATCGTGCCGTCGCGCAGCACGTAGTCATCGCAGGCGTGCTCGCGCTCGACGCGCATTCGGTGCGCGGCAATCCAGACCAGTGGGTCAAACCAGAACATCGCCACAGCGAGCTGCGCCACCAATTGAGTGAGCGCGTCGAAGCGCTTCACGTGGGCCATCTCGTGAACGAGAACGAAGCGACGCCGTTCCTCCGGCCATTCGTCCGCATCCTCCGGCAGCAACACCGCCGGATAGACAATTCCCCACGTCACCGGAACGGCGAGCCGCTCACCGCGCAGCAGAGTCAGCGGTCGAGTAACGCCGAGCGTATTGGCGAGCCGCTGGGTCAAGGACAGCCATCTGCCATCCTCGACCCTTGCCCCGTCGCGTGCGAGCTGGTTGACGCGCCATGTTCCGGCTGCGAGTCGGAGCAGGACCAGCATCGCGCCGATAAACCAGAATGCGGCGACGATTGCGATTGTCGACTCTCTGCCGCGATTCGCGGCGGCCGGATCCGCCGGAACGATGTCCAGCTTCGAAGTGCCCGTCTGTTCGCGTGGCGTCGCCGACTGCGTCAGGTCATTGCCGAGCGCGCTGCTCGACAGACCCTCGTGCGTGCCGCTTTTGATGGCCGCGGCGAGCCCTGACGCGGCGCCTTCACCGTCAACCGCTGGCGGTGCGGAGATCGCGACTGTTGGAGCCGTGGCGACACCTTCAACCGACGCCGACCACGGCAATGCCGGCAGCCCGACGATTCTCCACGCCGGAAGCACGACGATCAGCACCGGAATCGCGAGGTGTCCGATGACGGCCGCGGTCCACACCGCATGCCTCGACGCCGCCGAGCGCTTGCGCAACATGTACGCAGCCGCTGCGGCGAGCGCGACGAGCACCGCTCCTTTGACCGCTGCATCCAACAGAACGGGGATCGCCGACTGGAAGCCGGCCGCAGCGGAAATGAACCGGGAGATCATCAGCGTCCCTCCTTTTTGGCCTGGTCGACCAGCTTCGCGACGCGCTCCAATTCGGCACCACTCAGTTTGGGCCCTTTGATCTCGAGCAGAGCTGCGACCGCCTGCTCCGCCGAGTTGTCGAAGAAGGTGCGCAGCACGTGAGTCAGCGCGGACCGGCGCGCGGCCTCGCGTCTCAGCGTCGGGCGATAGACGTACGCGCGGCCATCTTCCTCATGGATGACGCGTCCCTTTTGCTCGAGGGTTCGGAGCGTCGCGCGGACGGCGGAGTAGCCGGGGGGATTCGGAATGCCCGCCAGAACCTCTCCGACGGATGCTTTTCCGCGCTGAAAGAGGAAGTCCATGATCTGCCGCTCGCGGCGGCTCAAGCCGGTCAGTTCTTCGTCGTGCGGCATCGGTCAGCAGTTGAGGTTGGCGAACTGCTGCAAAACTAGCACATGCTGGAAAAATAGCAATAGCTCCTTTTGGGTCGGGGGTTAAGGTTCTTATGGTGGGAAAGACAATGCAACTGAACGGGTGCCAGACCTCAGTGGCATAGATGGCAGCGAATAGTTCACGACGCCGGGACGTTTCTGCTCGCTGACCACTACGCTACTGACGTCTCGCACCCGTTCAGTTGCAGTTCCCAGGGTGCCCGTTCAGTTGCAGTTCCTACCGCGGCCCGTCTCCCTCTTTCCCAGCCGCTGCGGCGAGCGCCGCCGCCCGCTCGCGCTCCTTCCGCTCCCGGATGCTCCGCACCGCCTTCATGAAATCCGCATCGTTGATCGCCTGTTGGGCGTGCCAGGTGATGTCGCGATTCATCGCGGCGTACGCGCGGTCGCGCTCGATGGTGGTGGGATTGCCCTGCAGGTTGAGCGGGAGCATTGCCAGCAGCGCCGTCGGAATCGAGACAGGGCCGAGTCTGATCGCGCGCTTGTCGATGCCCCACTTGTAGCCACCCTTCTCCACCGTCCAGTCGGTCGGATCACGACGCTGCGCCAGCGCCGCGATTGAATCGTTGTATGGCGCGATTCCCTCGGCGATCAGGCTGTCGATGGTTTGGGCGACCGTCTTCGGAGTTGCGACTATGCCAGTCGGAGGCGTCCACAGTCTGCCATCGGAGTACGACGGCCGCACCCCGCGCGACGGCCCGCCGCCGCCAACCAGCGGACCCGATCCCTCGTCCTGGGTCGGCTTCGCGGTGGCGGGAGCAGGTGCCGGAATCGAATTGGGAATTGCAGTCGGAGCGACGACGTGCACCTCGCGCGACCTGATCGGCCTGCCGTCTCCTCCAGCCTTGCCCGCCGTCGGCTTCTCACCCGGCGCCGCCAACCTCACGTACCCGACACGCTCCTGCGCCGTACTCTGACGCTTCGGAGAGCTGGAAAAATCCGCATTCAGGATGAGCATGCGCATCAGCGCCACCGCGACGACGAGGTGCACGCCGATCGACACGAGGAAGGAAGCCGATGGCTTCTTCCTCGTGCCTTCCGGCGACGACGTCGTGACGCGGCTGAAGATCATCAGGCTCGCGCCATCCCCTGGCGATCTTCCTGCCGCGACGCACTGCGCGTCTCGGCACCCGACTGGGCCTGGAGCCGCTTGAGCACTTTCCCCGCGCGCGCCGCCGCTTCGCGCAGCCGCTCCGGAGAGGTAATGAACGAGACGCGGAAGAACCCTTCGCCGCCGGGGCCGAACAGGGATCCCGGCAGCACGACTACGCCCTCGTCCTGAAGAAGGCGCTCGCCGAACACGGCGCTGGGAATGTTTTTCGGAAGTGGGCACCAGAGATACATCGTCGCTTTTGGTCTGACGCACGGGAATCCGGCTTCGCAAAACGCATCGACTGCAGCATCACGGCGCCGCTTGAACTCGGCGACGTTCGTCGGAATCCAATCGGCGCATTCATCGAGCGCCGTTGCCGCTGCTGCCTGAATTGCCAAGAACGTCCCCGTGTCGATGAATGATTTGACCTTTCCCAGCGCACCAACGAACTCCGCCTTCCCGCACGCCCAGCCACAACGCCACCCGGTCATGTTGTAGGTCTTCGACATCGAGTGGAACTCGATCGCCACATCGCGCGCGCCCGGAATCTCGAAGATGCTGGGCGGCACGTACCCGTCGTAGGCCAGCTCGGAGTAGGCATTGTCATACACCAGCAGGATATCGAGTTCCTTGCACCGGCGGACGATGTTCTCGAGGTATTCCTTCGGCGCGACTGCGGAGGTCGGGTTGTTCGGATAATTCAGATAGAGAATCTTCGACTTCTTGAGCACATCCGACGGAATCTCGTCGAGGTCGATCAGGAATCCGTTCTCCGGACGCAGGGCGTACTTGTACGGTGTCGCCTCTGCCAGCAGAGTCCCGCCGAGGTAGGAGTTGTAGCCCGGCTCGGGCACGATCGTGTAATCGCCCTTCGCCGCGTAGGCGAACGCGAGATGGGAGATCCCTTCCTTGGACCCGATCAACGGAATGACTTCCGTCATCGGATTGAAGTCCTGTCCGAAGCGCCGCTTCATGAACCGCGATACGGCTTCCCGGAATTCCACCAGCCCGAGCGCAAACCCATACCGACTCATGGTTGGAATACGCACGGCCTCCGTGATGCGCTCAATCACCTTTGGCGGCGGCGACAGATCAGCATCGCCTGCGCCGAGGTCGATGACGTCCATGCCACGCGCGATGAGCTCGCGCTTGAGGCCGGGAATTCTGGCGAGTGGATATTCGGGGAGGCTGAGCAGGCGATCGGTCAGTGGGGGCACTATCGGCTCTCTTGAACAGGGTTGGTTACGCGACTGATGCCTTCGATCTCGACTTCGACGACGTCGCCGGAGACCAGCGGCCCGACGCCTGCCGGCGTTCCGGTCGCAACAAGGTCCCCTGGCTCCAGTGTCATGATGCGCGAGATGTAGGCGAGGAGGGATGGGATCGAGAAGACCATCTCGCTGCTTTTCCCCCGCTGTCGCTCGACGCCGTTCACCCGGGTGACGACGGTGAGATTGTCGAGGTCCGGAAGCTCTGATGACTCCTCTCCCAGAGGACAAAAGGTATCAAATCCCTTGGCTCTGGTCCACTGTCCGTCGGTTTTTTGCAGGTCGCGCGCTGTCACGTCGTTGACAGCCACAACGCCCCTGATTCCGCGCAGCGCGTCATCTTCGGACGCATGAGTCAGGATCTTCCCTACCACCACTCCTATTTCCCCTTCATGCTCCACCCGCGTCGACGCCGCAGGCAAAACAATCCTCTCACCGTCCCACACCACACTCGACGGCGGCTTTAGGAAGATCAACGGCTCTTTCGGTACCTCGTTGCCGAGTTCTTTCGCGTGCTCCCGATAGTTGCGGCCGACGCAAACGATCTTTCCAGGCCGATTTGTAAAAGCGGGCATCTCAGTTGGTCACCATTGCATTGAGTGAAGTTGCCGAAACGGACGAGGCATCACGATTCCTTCTGGTGAGCGATTCTATAAGCAACGTTTCGCGGAGCGCGCAGCTCGGAAATCAGGTACTCCATTACTTCTCGCGCGGAATTGCCGGCGGCGCGAAGAGTCGACGCCGCGGCGGTCATCTCGCCTTCAGTCACTTGAGGTCGATCAGCGCCACCCCCCGCGAGGAGGATCACCACTTCTCCTTTTGGGTCAGCCTTCCTGTATAGATCACCCAGCTCGGCGACGCTGCCGCGCCTGAACTCCTCGAATCGCTTGGTGAGCTCTCGCGCGACGACTGCCCGCCGGTCACCCGCACCGGCGTTGGCCAGATCCTGCAGTGTGTCCGCGACCCGACCCGGTGCCTCATATATCACGGCGGTGACCGCGGACCCCGTAATCTCGGCAATCGCTTCCTTTCGCTCTTTGCCTTTCCGCGGCAGAAATCCGAAGAACGCAAAGCGGTCGAGTGGGAGACCGGCTCCCACTAATGCCGCCATCACCGCCGACGCGCCGGGAATCGGTGTGACCTTGATACCGGCCGCGAGCGCCGCCGCTACCAGACGCGCTCCTGGATCCGAGACGAGCGGCGTACCTGCATCCGAGATGAGCGCGATCGACTCGCCCGCGAGCAAACGGTCGATGAGCCGGGGGGTTTCCTTCGCTTCGTTGTGCTCGTGGTACGACCGGAGTGGTGTCGCGATTCCGTAGTGGTCGAGCAATCGTCGCGAATGGCGGGTGTCCTCCGCAATAACAAGCGCGGTCGAGGAAAGAACCTCGACCGCGCGATACGTCATGTCTCCCAGATTGCCAATGGGGGTGCTCACCAGAAACAGCGTTCCGGCTCCCTGTGTCCCCGCTGGGGCGGAGCTCACCGCGTTGGCGTGTGAGCCCTCTTACGCAGCCGCGTCGGCGTGCTGCTTGAACTTCTCGGCCAGCGCCGGCTTGCCGACGAAGCCGATGACCTGATCGACGAGCTTACCGTCCTTGAAGAAGAGGATCGCGGGGATCGAACGAACGTTGAACTTGGTCGAGGTCTTGATGTTCACGTCGACATCCACCTTCGCCACTTTCGCCTTGCCCTGATACTCGACCGCCAACTGATCGAGGACCGGCGCGACCATGCGGCACGGCGCGCACCAGGTCGCCCAGAAATCCACCACGGCGAGCCCCTTGTGCTGCTCGATCTGCGTCTCGAAATCGGAGTCGTTTACTTCGACTGCATTGGACATTTTTTGCCTCCAGACCGCGGGACACGCCAGCGGGCTTCGTCGGTTAGTTTACTGCGGGGACGTTGCCCCTCATCGATAAACTTAATGACCCGATCAACCCCGCGCGGCACCCGCGTATCGCACGTTGGAATCGCTGTGGAGACCCTCGCAGCGACCGTGCCTTTTTTCCGCGAAGTACTGGAATTGCCCGAGGTTTCTCTCGACGACGCCGATGGCGCGCGGATCGTCGGTTTCACGGCCGGCGAGCCCTTGGTGGAGCTCCTGGAGGCGGACGATCCGAATTCCCCGATCGCTCGCTTCGTCGCGAAACGGGGACCCGGAATTCACCACATCTGCTTTTCGGTCGACGATCTCGACGCGACGCTCGAGCGGTGCCGCAAGGCCGGACTGCAGCTCATCGACGACAAACCGCGCATCGGCGCCGAGGGTAAACGGATCGCCTTCCTGCACCCCCGCTCGACTGGCGGAGTGTTGATCGAGCTCTCAGATCACTAGTGCGATCGCGCTAGCGCCCCGTCCCCGGATTGCCGCAGAAATCGCGCACGGCGGCAATGTCCATGTTGTCGACGTACCAGCGGTCGCCGGGTCCGCGAATCGTGTAGAAAGTGGTGAGCCGGGTGAGGTTGCCTTTTTTCAGCTCGACGCGAATCTCGCGATGGCCCTGGGTGCCGGCCGATTCGCCGAGGATACGCGAGCTGTCGTTGTTGAAATAGCACTGAAGAATGATCTCTCGCTTCTCCAGCTCCGTCCGGTCCATGGTGGCGCGTGCCGGACCCTTGTTGGTCCCGAACACGGTGGACATCGCCTGCAGATCCTTGGCGTTCACTGCCCTCAGGAATTGCTCGACAGCCATTTGCGCGGTGGGAGCGCCGGTGAGCTCGCCGCTGTTACTCGCGGTCTGAGTGGCACTCGAGCAGGCGGCGAGGAGAAAAAGGCCAGCAACTTTTCTGAACGACACGATAGAATTCTCCACTGGATAAGTAGCTGCGATTGAGGGACGCGGACAATGCGAGCAAAGCAACAACGCCTGTACATCAATATTGATCACGTTGCGACGGTGCGGCAGGCGCGACGTGGCGCCGAGCCCGACCCAGTCGAGGCGGCGGTGATGTGCGAAAACGCGGGCGCGGACGGCATCACCGCGCATCTGCGCGAGGACCGCCGGCACATTCAGGACGACGACATCACCAGGCTCCGCGAAGCCGTTCGCACTTACTTCAACCTGGAGATGGCGTGCGTCGCCGAGATGCTGGAGCTCGCCCGTCGTCTCAGACCCCAACAGGTGACGCTGGTTCCGGAGCGCCGAGAAGAGATCACCACCGAGGGCGGGCTCGACATCATCTCCGAGCCCGCGCGCATCCAGAATGCCGTGGATGCCCTCACCGACGCCGGCATCAGGGTGAGTCTCTTCATCGACCCGACTCGGGCGGCGGTGGAGCAATCGAAAAAGCTCGGCGTTCCGGCCGTCGAGCTCCACACGGGCAGCTACTCGCACCAGCCGGAGTCCGACGCGACGGTCGATGCGCTTCGCGATGCCGCTCGGCGCGCCGCTGACCTTGGGATCGCCGTCCACGCCGGCCATGGCCTCACTCTCGCCAACGTTGGCCTCGTCGCCAGGATCCCGGAGATAGAGGAGCTGAATATCGGACATTCCATCATCAGCCGCGCGATCTTCGTCGGCCTCGATCGGGCGGTGAAGGAAATGCGCGAAGCGATGCGCGCGGCTCGGTCGTCATAATGGGCGACCTTTGACTGCTGAATTCGCGTGACTCACTTTTCCGACGTGATGCGGAGACCGAACTGATGACGATGCCGGGCCGGCTGCTGGACTTTTTTTCGCTCGAGGCGACTGAGTATCTCAATCGACTCGAGACGCTGGTCAATCGTCGGAGTCTGGAATCGAATGATGCGCGCCAGTTTGCCGCGGCCGCCCGTGGATTGCGCGGCAGCGCGACGATGGCGAAGGCCGGCGGGGTCGTTCAGCTCGCCATGACCGTCGAGCGCATCGCTTCCGGCGTCGTCCAGGGCGCGACCTCGTGGGAGCCGGAGATCCAGCGCGCGTTGATCGGCGCCGTCGAAGATCTCAAGCTGCTGGTGCGCTCCGTGCGCACCTGGGGGGCCGAGCAGGACGCGCGCCTCCAGGACAGCTTGCGACAGCTTGCGCGTTACGCCCCGGCGCGGGAAGAGCGGCGCGAAGATCTCATCGTTCCAATCTCCCACCTGTTCTTCAACGACGAGGGACCGCACATCGTCTACGTCGCGCCGAATCCGAAGACCCATTACGAGCAGCAGCTTCGCGAGCAGGGTGGCGGCATCAAGCCCGGTGCTCTTTCGCCCGAAGTAAAGCGCGTTCCAACTCCATCGCGCGAAGTTCCCGTAACGCCTTCCGCGCCGCGCACCCCGCCACGCGGCAAGGAGCTGCGGGACGTTCTCAACTCCAGTCTGGCGACGATGCGCTCCCTCGAGTCGCGCAATTCCGGTCCCCAGCCACCGGCAACGGAGCTGGTCCCGATCCAGGAGCTGCTCTATCGCGGTCAGCGGGCCATCGAACGCGCCGCCGAGATCCGTCGCGCGCTCAAGAAGAGCGGAACTCCGCCAACGCGCGCGCTCGTGGACGAGCTCGTCGACCTGGTGGAGCTGGCAGCGGAGTAGACTTTGCGACCGGGATGGCGCGCCGCGCTCGGGGCAATACTGAGCGCCGCACTCATCTACTGGACGCTGCACGGAATTTCACCCGCCGAAGTCGCCCACCGGCTCGGCAACGCCGATCCGCTGCTGCTGGCATTGGCGACCTTCTGCGCCACGGCGATCTTCGCGCTGCGCGCGAGACGGTGGGAGACGATCCTCGAGCCGGTCGCGGGTGCTCTCGCGTTCGGGCCGTTGTGGCGCGCCACGGCGATCGGCATGATGGTCAACAACGTGGTGCCCGCCAGGGCCGGCGAGATCGCCCGCGCGTACGCACTCACCCGCGAGGAGCGCGTCCCGTTCCCGACTTCACTCGCTTCGCTGGCGGTCGATCGACTGTTCGATGCGATCGTGCTGCTGTTGCTCGCCGCGTTATCGCTCCTCGATCCAGCCTTGCCCCAGCTCGGGACACTCGGCGGCCGCTCGTTGAGCTCCTTTGCGGTCGGCGCCGGCACTCTCGTAGTCGCCCTGCTGGTGATGCTCTACGCGCTGGTCTTCTTCCCCAACCAGCTGCTGGCCCTGTTCGAGCTGTTCGCGCGGAGAGTATCACCGACCATCGAAGAGCGCGGCAGGCGGATGCTGGAAACATTCATCCACGGACTCAGCGTGCTGCGCCGGCCCGGGCACTTCGCCGCGGTGCTG
>DASSNV010000166.1:0-3440 GCA_035701245.1 Gemmatimonadaceae bacterium
CCTCGAGATTAGGTCAGTGAGCGCATCGAGAACGGCTGCCAACTCAGAGCCCGAAGCTCCAGCATTCAGCGCCCCCCGAAGATGCGAGTGCAGCTGCCTTTGCTGTCCGCTCACCGCGCACGCCGCGACGACGCATAGCTCCCTGGTCCTCAAGTCAACGCCCGGTCGCCCCAACACCTTGCCGTACCCGTCGACGATCATCCACTCATCGAGCGCCGGGTGCAGCTCGCGGATATTGCGGCGAAGCTTCTCGTACGATTCCCCGTAGACGACGGCGCAAGTCTCCTCACCGCGAGCCTTCCACTCCTCGAGGGATTCGACCGACGATTCGGCGTCGGCTTCCGGAGCGGGACGCTCCGAGACCATCCGCCAGGCCCTCGCCGCATTCAACGCGCGCGGAAATCCAGCGAAGAGGTACGACTGGAGGATGATCTCTTCCACCGCGAGCGGATCGACTTCCTCGAGTGAATCGGACATGACGGCCCTCATTTGACCCTCGGGCGAGCCGGCAATGGCCCCAGCGATTCTCACCAGATGCCGAAGTCCCGCCTCGAGTGGAGCAACGTTAGCCCGGGCTTCAGCTCCGGTCGTCATCAGGCCGCCGCGCGCGTCATCGGTTCACCCTACGATGCGAACGCCAGGCGACGCAGGGGGCGTCACGCGACGTCGCCATGTCACGCGAAGTCATCGTTCAAGCGGTATCGGCGCGCATCATGATCTCGCCGACGCACTCGCCGCGGGTGTTCTTCACCGGCTTGTGCATCCACTCGGCGAGCTTGGGCGGCAGAGGATCCGGAAGCGCCTCCAGCTCCTGCAGTAAACGAAGAAGCGCAGGCACCTGTGCGCGCTGCGCTCCATCCTGAACCTTGACCGCCAAGCCGATGCCGCGCTCCGGCAGCAGGGCGCAATGGACACCTTCCGCGCCGACTTTCGAGATCACCCGACCCCTGGTTTCCGAGATGATCGCGGAATCGATCCGGTCGGTGCCGCCGACGAGGAATGGGTTGCTCCCCATCGCGTTCAGAACGCGCATGGGAAATTCCTCGCCGCGATCGGCAGCAATCGCAAAGCGGGAATACGCGCGCGCCATTCGCTCGAGAGTCATGCCAAACACCACCACACCGCAGCCATCTACCGCCTGGGCGATCTTCCCGCAGGGGATGTCGGTCCACAGGGAGACCTCATGGAGGATGGTGCGCTGGACGTGGTGATCGCGGTGCTCATAGCCGCGGGTTGGCCACCCCTTGTGACGCGCCATCGCCAGCATCGCCGCGTGCTTGCCGGAGCAATTGTTGTGAAGACGCGTCGGACGGTCACCATTCTCGCGCAGGATTTTGGCGCCGCGCTGGGACGACGGTTCGTGGGGACCGCAGGCGAGATCGCCTTCCTCGAGGCCGATGTCGCGCAGCATCTGCTCGACGATTGCGACGTGCTCTGGCTCGCCGCCGTGCGAGGCGCAGGACACCGCGAGCTGTTCGTCTTCCCAGCCAAGCTCGTCGAATCCGCCGGAGCTCAGAAACGGGAGAACCTGGAACGGCTTCGCGCACGACCGCCAGTAGGTGAACGAATTCGCGTCGCGCGCGGCGCCAATCAGCTCATCGCCTTCCCCGACCACCGCCGCGTGCACTCTGTGCTCCGATTCGGTTTCATCACCGCGGGTCACTGAGACATCGAGGGTGAACTGCTTCATTCCAGAAGGAGAGATCGGGGTTCGGCTAGCTAACGACAACGGAACGGGTGCGAGGTGTCAGTAGCATAGCGGCCAGTTGAGGGTTCACTACGCCGGGACGTTTCTACTCGTGCTACGGCACAGGCAGCTGCCTTAACCTTGAACGCCCGTTGTGACGTCCCGACGTTGTGAACCCATCACTGGCATCTACGCCACTCGCGTCTGGCACCCGTTCTGTTGCAGCTCCAGACGATCGCTGCGGTAGTGGCCAGTTCTAGAAAAGCTTAATCTGGAACGCCTCTTTTGTGTACCGCCTCGGATCCCGGCGCACGTCGATGAGGACGTTATTCAGCTCCGTCACGGTCTTCACGAGCAAGTCGTACAGCTCCTGATCGGTGAACAGCTTCTGCACGGTCCCCTTCCCGTTCGCCATCGTACCAACCAGGGAATCGGCGCGGGCGACGACGTCGACCATTCTCCGGTACAGCGCGTCGTCGTGGAGCATCTTGCCCATCGTGCCGGAGCCGGCGTTCATCTGCGTCAACACCGTGTCGGCGGACGCAGTCATCCGGGTGAGACTGTAGTAGAGTGAGGGATCGTCGAGGAGGTGGCCGAGGGTGCCGCGGGGATTTTCGAGCCGCGCCATCAGCGCGCTGGTGCGGAGCAGCGTCGCGTTCAGCTGATCGTACAGCTGCCGGTTGGTCACCAGCTGCCCCAGCGTGCCCTGCCCGCTGGTGATGCCGGTGGTGACTTTCTTGAGGTCGCGGGTGAGATCCACGACCTCGGTGATCGCGCCCGACGCCTGGCGCACCACCGCCTCGTAATCCATCGCCGGCACAACCAAGAGGGTGTCGCCCTGGTGCAGCGGACGATACTTGGGCGTCCCGACGCTCACGTCGTAGACCTTGTCGCCGAGGAGGCCCATCGTGGCGATCTTGGCGCGCGAATCCTGACGGACCTGGTTGCGGACGCTGTAGTTGATCTCGACGAGGAGCTCGAGATTGCGCGTGGTGTCGGAGTCGGGCGGGAGGAACTTGATGTCCTTGATGCTGCCGGCGAGCTGTCCGGCAACGGTGACCGGTCCGCCGATGCGCAGACCCGCGGCGCTGCCGACGTACGAGACCAGAGTGTAACGCTTGCCGAACAGATTCCCGGCCTGGCCGAGCTTCACAATCGCAACACCCATGATGATCAGGGCGATGAGAATGAGGACGCCGACCTTCAGCTGGTCCCAGGTTAAGAACGAGGATCGCTTCATCGGCTAGAAAGTATCACCGGGAATGGGGTGGCCGCACTGAAAAAATTCATCGATGTGAGCGGAGACAGTCGGTAGCAAGGTGATCGCCGGCTGGCGCGGGATTTCTTCGGCAGCTCAAAATCCACCCAGGAATTCGCGGAGATACGGATCGTCGCTGCCCGTCATCTCCTCGGGAGTGCCGAAGAATCCAATGCGGCGATTGGCGAGCAGCGCGATCTTGCTCGCCATCCGAAACGCCGACCTGATGTCGTGGGAGACCACGATGCTGGTGACGCCGAGCTCGCGCTGCAGCTTGATGATCAGGTAGGTGATGGTCGCGGTGGTCAACGGATCGAGCCCCGAGGTGGGCTCGTCGTAGAGCATGATCTCGGGATTGTTGGCGAGCCCGCGGGCGATGCCGACGCGCTTCTTCATTCCCCCCGAGAGCTCGGCAGGCATCTGCTCCATGACGCGGTCCGGATCGAGATCGACGAACTGCAGCTTCTCGCGCACCCGCGACTCGATCTCGTCCTC
>DASSNV010000167.1:0-5786 GCA_035701245.1 Gemmatimonadaceae bacterium
ATGCGGTGGCTGCCGAGTCGGGCGCACGACAACGGGATGTTCCTGCTGTTCGCCAACGGCATCGGGCCCGACGACGACGAGATCCGCACCGGCAACGCGATGATCCTCGACCCATACGGCGAGATCATCGCCGAGACCCGGGCAGCGGACGATGCGGTGGTGTGCGCGAATCTCGATGCTTCGTTGCTCGAGACATCGTCCGGCCGGCGGTGGATGCGCGCGCGGCGCCCCGAGCTGTACGAATCGCTCGCGAAGCGTACCGGGCGCGAGCAGGAAACCAGGCGGGTGCGGTTCGGCGAATGATGAAGACGGTGATCGGCTACGGTCTTCTGGGTGGCGCTCTGATCGCGCTGCTCAAGGTCATCGAGTACCGATACCTATTGGTCGAGCATTCGCTCGACATCTATGGCGGAATCGTCGCCGCTATTTTCTCGGCCGTGGGGATATGGCTGGGTCTCAAGCTCACGCGCCCTCGCGAGACCGTGGTTGTCAAGGAAGTGCGAGTGGCCGGACCGTTCGCGCGCGACGA
The DNA here is from genome assembly GCA_035701245.1 of Gemmatimonadaceae bacterium. Lineage (GTDB taxonomy): Bacteria > Gemmatimonadota > Gemmatimonadetes > Gemmatimonadales > Gemmatimonadaceae > UBA4720. Next base: position 530 of record DASSNV010000167.1, read on the forward strand.
CGCTCGGCTCGCCGAGCTCGGCATCACGGCGCGTGAGCTGGAGATTCTCGAGGCGATGGCGGCGGGGTTCAGCAATCGGGAGATCGCCGAGCGTTTGTTCGTGAGCGAGAACACGGTGAAGACCCACGCGGCGCGGGTGTTCGGGAAGCTCTCCGCCCGACGTCGGACACAGGCAGTGCAGCGCGCCAAGGAGGCGCGGCTCATCCCCTGAAAGGATGAATTGGCGATTTCGGCGCAAAATCATCCATTCGGATGACGCGGAGTTGGGGCGCACGAGCTAGAGTGACGGCCGTTCAGCCCAATTCCACTTTCTGAGGATTCCATCGATGAGAAAAATCGTACTGACCTTCGGGCTCATTGCGGGCGCGATCCTGTCGGCGATCATGCTGCTCACGATTCCGTTCAAGGACCAGATCGGTTACGACCACGGCCTGGTAATCGGCTACACGTCGATGGTGCTCGCTTTCCTGCTGGTGTACTTCGGGGTCCGGTCTTACCGGGACAACATTGCCGGCGGCACAATCGGATTTGGCCGCGCGCTGGGTGTCGGGGCCCTGATCGCGCTGATCGCGTCCGCCTGCTACGTCGCGACGTGGGAAGTCCTCTACCATACTGTAGCCTCGGACTACCTGACGAGTTACGAAGCGCATGCTCTCGACAAAGCCCGGGCGTCGGGCGAGAGTCCGGAAGCGATCGCGGCAAAGAAGGCGGAGCTGGACAAGTACGCGGAGCTGTATAAGAACCCGGCGTTCAACATCGCCTTCACGTTTCTGGAGCCCCTCCCCGTCGCGCTGATCTTCGTCCTCGTTTCGGCGGGAGTGTTGAGTCGCCGTCGCAGAGTCGCGGCTGGCGGCGGTGCGGAGCCGGCGATATCGTAGCTGCAACGTCGCAGAAAAGGTCCCACGATGCTCACCAGCGACATGAAGGCGGTGATAGAGGCGACGCATCTCTGCTTCGCTGCCACTGTGACGCCCGATGGTCGGCCGAATCTGTCGCCGAAGGGAACCATCCGCGTCTGGGACGACAGTCACCTCTTTTTTCTCGACATTGCTTCGCCGCGCACCCGAGCGAATCTGCAACGCACCCCGTGGATGGAGCTCAACGTGGTGGAGCAACTGTCGAGGCGCGGCTATCGATTTTTCGGACGCGCCGAAGTTCATCCAATCGGCAGCCCGACCTACGCCGAGGCACTGCAGCGAGTTTTCGGCGATGCCGATCCGGCGTATCCAGTCAGCAGCGTCGTAGTGCTCGAGTTGGACCGCGCGGAGTCGCTACTTTCTCCGGCGTACTGGCAGGTGGGCGACGAGAACGAGCTGCGCGCGGTGTGGCGCGACCGCCGCGCAGCCATGGAGCGTGAGTTCGATGCGCATGTCGCGAAGTCAGGACCGGTGCGAGCCGATGACCACCCGCTCCGTAAGGCATGATCGGGCGCCGACGGCAGGTGCGCGGCAAAGCATGCGTAGCTGGATTTGCCACTTTCGTCGCCACGAGTGTGTCGGCACAGGAGGCTCACCAGCGCACCTACGCCAACCCGATCGACATCGATTACAAGTACAACTTCGAGCAGCACAACCAGGGAATCTCGTATCGCTCGGGCGCCGATCCGGTGATCGTGGTGCAGCGCGGCGAGTACTACCTGTTCGAGACCATCGGCGACGGATACTGGCGATCGAAGGATCTCGGGACGTGGGAGCACATCACGCCGACCCGCTGGCCGCTGACTGATGTCGTCGCGCCCGCCGCACTGTCTGTGCGCGACACGATTTATCTCCTGCCGAGCACGACGGCGCCACTGCCGATCATGATGCTGACTGAGCCCGCGACCGGCCGCGTCGAGTTTTACAACCGACTGCTGCCGTGGCTGCCCATGGCTCGGCAGTACGAGCCCGGTGTTTTTGCAAAGCCGGATTCAGTGCAGCCGGGGCCATGGGACCCGGCGTTCTTCTACGATACGGCCAGCGACCGGTGGTTTCTGTACTGGAACTCCTCGAACGTGTATCCGCTCAACGTCATCGAGCTCGACAAGTCAAAACAGCTTGGGTACAAGGGTACGCCGCGCTGGCTGTTCGGTCTCGATCCCGACAAGCACGGCTGGGAGAGATTTGGCCAGGACCATCGCGACACGACGGTCAAGCCGTTCATCGAAGGCGCGTGGATGACCGAGCACAACGGCCGGTATTATCTGCAGTACGGCGCGCCGGGAACCGAGTACAACGTGTACGCGACCGGTGTGTATACGAGTGCCGATCCGATGGGTCCGTTCACCTACGCGCCGTACAATCCGGTGGCCTACAAACCAGGGGGATTCGTCGAGGGAGCAGGTCACGGCAACACCTTCCAGGATGTGTACGGCAACTGGTGGAACACCGGCACGCCGTGGATTGCAGTGAACTGGAATTTCGAGCGACGCATCGGATTGCATCCGGCCGGGTTCGACGCCGACGGGCAGATGTTCGTCGATACGAGGTTTGGAGATTTTCCGCACTGGCTGCCGACCAGGTCGAATCAGACCAGCGAAGATTTATTCACGGGCTGGATGCTGTTGTCCTATCGCAGCCCGGCGACTGCGACCTCTGCTCGCGACACCTTCCCCGCGACCAACGTCACCGACGAGAATCCGCGCACGTTCTGGGTCGCCGGCGAGAACAAGCCGGGCGAATCGCTCACCATCGACATCGGCCGCAGCTACACGGTCAAAGCGATCCAGGTCAATTACGCCGACTACCAATCCGGTCTCTACGGAACTGATTCCTCGGTTTACACCCAGTTCAGACTCAGCACTTCGCCGGACGGGAAGCGCTGGGAAACCGTCGCCGATCTGTCGCGAGAGCGCCGCGATCGACCGAATGCGTACGTCGAGCTGGCATCGCCGGTGCGCGGCCGATTCGTTCGCTACGAGCACATCCACGTCGGCGCGAAGAACCTCGCCATCAGCGACATCAGAGTGTTCGGGAACGGAGATGGTCCCCGACCGGCCACGCCGAAACGGCTCACCGCGCGCCGCGAGCGTGATGAACGCGACGCCTATATCGCGTGGCAGCCGGTGCGCGGCGCAGTCGGCTACAACGTTCGCTGGGGAATCTCGCCTTCGAAACTGTACGAGACTTACCAGCGGTTCGCGGATCAAGGGACAACCCTGAACCTTCGCGCCCTCACCGTCGGCCAGAGCTACTGGGTCGCGGTCGAGAGCTTCGATGAGAACGGCGTCTCCGTGCTAAGCGCCGCGGTGCCCATCAAGTAGATCGAATCGTCCGACCGGTGAGCAACGAGTGGTCCTCTGTTTGCCTTCTTCTACCGGAAACCAAACGGAGGAACAATGGCAACCAAGAGCAAAGGCCGCATCAAGAATCGCAAGAAATACGAAGCCCTCAAGGACAAGGGAATGAGCAAAACCCGCGCGGCAAAGATCGCCAACAGCGGAAAGAAAGGCTCGCGCAAGGGCGGCAAGCACAGCCACAAGTGATCGCGGACGATGCGCAGGCTGGTCACGCCGACACCGCGGAGGTCGGCGACCAGCGCGCCATCCGCGACCGCGTGGTGCGACTGGTGTTCGACGGCGACGAGGCTCGCTTCGAGGAGTTTTTGCGCGCGCTGGAGGATGCGACGCCGGCGGGCGTCCAGGTAATCCTGCGCGGCAGCGCGGTGACCGGCCACAAGTGGAAAACCGACGAGCCATTCGACGCGGACGGCCCCGGAACGAGCGACATGGACGTCACTTTCGTCGGCGGAGACATGGTCTCGCTGTTCCGGGAGTTCCACATTCCGGGCGTGCACTCGGTCCCACTCAGTGAAGCGCATCCGTTCGCATCGCCGACCCTTGGCTCGTTGCGCAAGCGGTTGTGCGAGATGGCGGGACGACCGGTGAATCTCCAGGCGACGACGTCGATGGTGCAGTTTCTCCGCGACGTGGTGATGGGCCAGCCGTATCTCGTGCTGCTCGAAACCCCGGAGGACGGCGAGCCGGACGAATCATCCGATAGCTGACCGTGCGGCTCCTCACCTACAACATTCGCGAAGGTGGAGTCGGACGCGCCGAGCAAATCGCGGAGGTCATCACATCCGCGAATCCTGATTTCGTGGCGCTCCAGGAAGCGCGGGACCCGGCTGTCATCCAGCAAATCGCGACCATCACCGGACTCCGTCACTGTGGCTCGCGGCCCTCGCACTCGACAGGATTCATGAGTCGATTACCTGTCGTGCAGCATGCGTGGCGACACCCGCCACGAACCCGGCACGCGGTGCTCGAGGTCTCGCTCGGCGAGAGCCTGCCGCGGATCTTCGTCGTGCATCTACGCGCCTGGTTCTCCAACTGGAGCGAGCAGCAACGCTGGCGTGAATTGCGCGGGCTACTCGACGGCATCAAGGAGCAGCTGGTGCGCGAGCGACACTCCTTCGCCTTCCACATTCTGGCGGGCGATTTCAACGCGCTCGCGCCCGGGGAAGCATTCGACCCATCGCCGATGCCGGCCTGGATTCGCGGCATGATCTGGCTGAGCGGGCGCGACATTGCGCGCAAGACGATCGGAATGATGCAGACCGAAGGCTACGCGGATTCGTGGCGGACGGTACATCCCGATTCGGTGCAGCAACCGGGCTTTACTTTCCCGGTCTGGAATCCGCACGTCAGGCTGGACTACGTGTTCACGCCAACCGCTTACGCATCACGGGTGCGGAGCTGCGAGGTTCGGCGCACGCCCGACGCGGCGCGCACCGCGTCGGATCACTTCCCCCTGCTGGTCGAGATCGCTGATTCGTGAGCCGCGATCAGTCGTTGGTCATGATGAAGAGCGGCGCGCCGTCGAACTCGTAGATCGGCCTCAGCCGGTCGGTGTTGTAGAACTTCTTGACGTCGACGACTTTCTTGTCCGACGTCACGCTGGTGATCGGAACACTGTCGTAGAATCCCTTGTGCACGCTCACCAGCCGCCCGTACTCCTTCTTGAGGATCAGATCGAGCGCGAGGTTGCCGAACACCATCGGCACGATCGAATCGAGCGCGTCGGGATCGCCGGAGCGTACGAGATAGCCGAGCCGCTGGTTGACGACGTCGATCCGGCGGCCGTTGTTGTACTTCGGTGAGTACTCCTTGAGCGCCGACGCGACCTTGTCCCCGATGCCGCCGAGCTTTCGGTGGCCGAACATGTCGGTCTCCTCGCTCTCGAAGCTCATGCCGAGGTGCGACTCGAGATTGGCGCCTTCCGAGACGAGCACGACGGAGTACTTACTGGGATTCCGATTGTGATCGTAGACCATCAGC
>DASSNV010000168.1:0-2523 GCA_035701245.1 Gemmatimonadaceae bacterium
GCGTCTCCATCCGATACACCACGGCGCTGCCAAGCTCGTCGGCGCGCGCGAGCTTGGGCTTGCTGTTCATCACCTGGGCGACCGGAATCGGAAAGACGTTCTCCTCGTGTTCCATCAATCGCGACAGGTCGCCGGTGGTAATGACGCCCGCGATCCCGCCGTTCTTCATCGTCACGATGGCGATGCCGCGCCGCTCCGCGAGCTGCACCACCGCCTCGCGCATCGTCGCCGCTTCGGGGAGAATCGGCAGATTCTCGGTCACCATCACGTCGGACACCCGAGTGAGCAGCCGCTTGCCGATCGAGCCACCGGGATGAAGCCTCGCGAAATCGTCCGCGTCAAAGCCTTTCTCTTCTAGCAACGCGATGGCGAGGGCATCGCCGAGGGCAAGCGCTACGGTGGTGCTCGTAGTTGGAGCGAGATCGTGGGGGCAAGCTTCCTCCTTCACCCAGGCGTCGAGGGTCACGTCGCTGTGTCGCGCCAGCGAGGACTTTGCATTGCTCGTCAGCGCAATTGTGCATACCCCGAGACGCTTCAAATGGTCGAGGAGGCCAAGGACCTCGGATGATTCTCCGCTCTTGGAGATCAGAATGGCGACGTCCGATTCTCCGACGATCCCAAGGTCACCGTGAACACTGTCCGCGGGATGTAAGAAGTTTGCGGGCGTGCCGGTCGAGGTGAGGGTCGCGGCAATCTTGCGACCGATCAGGCCCGACTTTCCGACGCCGGACACGATCACGCGGCCGTCGGACCGGGCAATGAGCTCGACTGCGCGGGCGAAATCATCGCCAACACGTCGCTCTGCTTCGGCGAGCGCTTCGGTTTCCATGCGCAGAACGCGGCGGCCGCGCTCCACGACGTCCTTGCGGGTCATTGGTTGATGCGGTGCCAGATGTCGACGGCTCGGTCGAGGAGCGCACCCATCTCCGAGAGTGGCAGCATGTTCGGGCCGTCACTCGGTGCGCAGTCGGGATCGGGATGGGTCTCGAGGAATAGTCCCTGGGCACCGGCGGCGATTGCAGAGAGCGCCAGCACGGGAACGAATTCACGCGCGCCGCCACTCGCGCCCTCGGGTCCCTGGCCGGGCTTCTGGACGCTATGCGTTGCGTCGAAGATCACCGGCGTCCCACACGCCTCGCGCAGACGCGTGAACGAGCGCATATCGACGACCAGATCGCCATACCCGAAGAAAGTGCCGCGCTCGGTCACAGCGAGGTCACGCGAACGGCCGTCGGTGTTGGTGCCGCCGCGAATCTTCTGGACTGCACCACGCATCCCCTCGGGCTGGAGCCACTGGCCTTTTTTGACGTTAACCGGCTTGCCCGTCGCGCCCGCTGCCTCGAGCAGATCGGTCTGCCGGCAAAGAAAGGCGGGGATCTGGAGGACATCGACGACACTCGCGGCAGGCGCGCACTGATCGGGAGTGTGAACATCGGTCAGCACCGGCAGGCCGGTGGCGCGGCGAACCCGATCCAGGGCCTCGAGGCCCGCATTCAGGCCCGGTCCGCGCGCCGCGTTCCGATTCGAGCGGTTGGCTTTGTCGAAGCTCGCCTTGTAGATGATTCCGCCGGGAATCCTTTCGGCGAGCCGCGCGAGTGTTTCGCCGACGCGCAGGTTCAGCTCATCGCTCTCCAGTACACATGGACCCGCGATCAGGAAGAGTTTATCGGCCGGGAAAAATTCGGCCACGCTATTCCGCCGCTTCCATTGGGGCGCGCTTGCGGGAGCTTCTGCTCGGCGCCTTCGCCTGAACAGCGGCACCGATAAAGCTCGCAAACAGGGGATGCGGTCTAGTCGGGCGCGACTGCAACTCCGGGTGGAACTGACATCCGATGTACCACGGGTGCGTTTGCAGCTCGATCATCTCGACGAGCGAGCCATCAGGCGACAAGCCGCAGAGATTGAGGCCGTGCTCGATGAACTGGTCGCGATACTTGTTGTTGACCTCGTAGCGATGGCGGTGTCGCTCACTCACCTGCGGGACGCCGTAAATCTGCGCCGCCAGAGTTCCGGGACCGAGCTTGCACGGGTACGCGCCGAGTCTCATGGTGCCGCCCATGTCGGTGACGTGCTGCTGGTCTTCCATGAGCGAGATCACGGCGTTGCCGCACTCCGGCGCGAATTCGCTGGAATGACTGTCCGCCATTCCCATCACGTTGCGCGCAAACTCGATGATCGCGGTCTGCATCCCGAGGCAGATGCCGAAGAACGGAAGGCCTGATTCACGCGCGTAGCGGATTGCCTCGAGCATTCCCTCCACTCCGCGGACGCCGAAGCCGCCGGGGACCAGCATACCGTGATAGTCGGCAAGCAGCTCACGCGTTTTTTCGCGGCTGGTGAACATGTCGCTCGCGAGCCAGTGGACTTCGACGCCGACATCGTTGGCGATGCCACCGTGGATCAATGCCTCCTGAACGCTCTTGTAGCTATCGACGAGGCCGGTGTACTTGCCGATCACGGCGATCTTCATCCGGCCATGCGGATGGAGCACCCGCTCAACGATTGCACGCCATTTGGACAGGT
>DASSNV010000169.1:0-60629 GCA_035701245.1 Gemmatimonadaceae bacterium
AACATTCTTACCCCACCTCCCGATCCGTGGGTCCCTGGTTTCATGAAATGGGCGAGGAGGGACTCGAACCCCCGACATCCTGCGTGTAAGGCAGGCGCTCTAACCAACTGAGCTACTCGCCCGGTGCAGAAAGCGAGCCCGTGCCCTCACCGGAGAATGGCCAGCGGCACAAGCACGCAATACCCGATAACAAGCAGGATCGGGGCGAGCGTTTCGCCACCGCGCGCGAGATCGGCGAAGCCGGCGAGCAACACTACTGTAGCGATGACCCAATACACCCATGACCGGCGCGATCGGGGTTCCCGGATCGCTCGCGGACCGCTGGCAAGATCGGTTTTGGCCATAAGCGAGGTAGTGTAGAGCGCCGATAAATCGGTGTCAACCCAACAGTAGTACTACTCGCCGGCGCAAAGGCCTATTTGGCAGGCCGCCGTCCGTTTGCGTAATGAAGCTCGAGCCACTCGCGATAGCTGCCATCCATCACGGCCCGCCACCACGGCTCGTTTGCGATGTACCACTTCACGGTTTTGAGCAGCCCAGTGTCGAAGGACTCGGACGGGCCGTAACCTGTCTCGAGCGTCGCCTTCATCGCGTCGATCGCGTACCGCCGGTCGTGACCCGGACGATCCTTGACGAAAGTAATGAGCTCGGCGGTGTCGGCACCCTTCGCGGCGGGACTCTTGGGAAAGCGTTCCTTCAGACTCGCATCAGCGGCGAAGAGCTTGTTCAGATGCGCGCAGATGCCGTTCACGACATCGAGATTCTTGCGCTCGGAGTTTCCACCGAGGTTGTAGGTCTCGCCGAGCCTTCCCTTCTCCAGAACTCGCTCGATGCCGCGGCAGTGGTCGCGAACATAGAGCCAATCGCGGATCTGCAAACCGTCGCCATAGACCGGCAGCTCTTTTCCATCCAGCGCGTTCACGATCGTGAGCGGAATCAGCTTCTCGGGAAAGTGATACGGACCGTAGTTGTTGGAGCAGTTGGTGGTGGTGACAGGCAGACCGTAGGTGTGATGATAGGCGCGCACGAGATGGTCGGCCGCGGCCTTGCTCGCCGCGTAGGGCGAGTTAGGCGCGTAGGGAGTGTCCTCGGTGAACGGTGGCGCGTTTGGCGCCAGCGTTCCGTACACCTCGTCAGTCGAGATGTGGTGGAATCGGCGCGCACCGCCCGACCAGTCCTCCGTCCACACCGCCCGTGCGGCCTTCAGCAGCTCGTGGGTGCCCTTGATGTTGGTGTCGATGAATGGATCTGGGCCATGGATCGAGCGATCGACGTGCGACTCCGCCGCGAAATGCACGATCGTGTCGATGCCTTCGCGCTTGATGATGTCGCGCATCATGTCGCCGTCACGAATGTCGCCTTTCATGAACTTGAAGCGCTCGTGCTTCATCACCGGCTCGAGACTCGCCATGTTGCCGGCGTACGTCAGCGCATCGAGCGCGACGATCCCGTCGTTGGGATGCTGCTCGACCCAGTACTGGACGAAGTTGCTGCCGATGAAGCCCGCGGCACCCGTAACCATCATCCTACGCATCGTAATTGACATCTCCGTTCATCTTTCCTCGGTGGTAACCGTGAACCCGTACGATATGTTTCGACTCGTCATACGCCAGTGCCCCGCCCGCTCTTTGCGCACAAATCACCGATGAGGGGCGCGATCTCGGCGAGCGTCGCGATTCTGTCGGCGCCGGCGGCGGCCAGCGCCGCCTGCGGCATTCCGTAAATGATCGAGCTCTCGCGATCCTGAACGATCGCCGTTCCGCCGGCTTCGCGAATCCGCCGCAGGCCTTCAGCGCCGTCGCGCCCCATTCCCGTCAGGACCACGCCGATTGCCGCGGGTCCGAAAATCTCCGCCGCCGAAAAGAAAAGCGGGTCTGCCGCCGGCCGCACTCCCCACATCGGCGGGCTGGTGTCGAGGCGAATGGACGCATTTCCCGCCGCGCCGTTCACCGTCATGTGATACCCGCCGGGGGCAACGTAGACGCGGTTTTCGCGCAAAGTTTTGCCGTCGATCGCTTCGCCTACCCACAGGTCGCTCATCGTCCCGAGCCGGTCGGCAAGGAGACGGGTGAATTCGCGCGGCATGTGCTGTACGATCACCACTGCAGCGCCGAGGTTCTCGGGCAGATTCGGAATAATCTCCGCGAGCGCGCGCGGACCGCCCGTCGACGAAGCCATCACAACAACACGCGTCGCCGAGTCGGGCGACTTTGGCGCGCGCTCTTCGGCCGATTCGCTGGCACTCGGCGCCGATTGGCGTACGCCACCCATGTTCATCGCTTTCGCGGCATCGAGCGCCGACAATAACTGCTGCCTCACGGACGACAGGTCGATACTCACGGGACCCGAAGGCTTGCGCACGAACTCGAGGGCGCCGCGCTCGAGCGCGCGGAGTGTCATCTCGTTGCCGAGGTCCGATCCCGCCGCGCTCAGCATCACCACCGGCCGCGGCATCTCCGCCATGATCTGCTCGAGCGCCTGCAAGCCGTTGAGCCGGGGCATCTCGATGTCGAGCGTCACGATGTCGGGCTTGAGTGCGCGAACCTTTTGCAGCGCTTCGACACCATCGTTCGCTGTCCCGATCACCCTGAACGCGCCGGTCGACTCGACGAGCTCGGCGATCAGCTTGCGCATGAAGGCGCTGTCGTCGACCACCAGCACGCTGGTCGTCTTCACCGGATTCTCGGTCATTGCGCCTTGCGGAAGATCCGCTCGCGTGCATTCACGGGAGAGAACATCGATCGTGCTTCACCGAGCAGCGTCTCCACTTTGCCGAGCACCAGGTAACCGCCAGGTGCCAGCGTGCGGTGGAAGACGCCAAACAGCGCATCCTGTGCTTCGCGCTCGAAGTAGATGATGACATTCCTGCATACCAGCAGGTGTACGTTCTCGATCGGCGGCGGATCGCTCAGCAGGTCCGCGCGCTCGAATCGGACCAGCTTCCTCGCCGGCGGAATGACGGAGTACAACCCAGCCATCTCTTCGAAGTAGCGCGCTCGCAGCTCGCCGGGCATTTCGGCAAGCGCGGATTCGCCGTATATGGCTCGCTCGGCGGCTCCCAGCGAATCGTCGTCGATGTCGCTGCCCACAATGGTCACCCGATCGAGCCGCTGCTCGCGCTGCGTCTCCACTGCGTGCTTGTGCATCAGGATCGCGAGCGAGTAAGGCTCCTCGCCCGATGCGCAGCCGGCGCTCCAGATCCGGATCTCCTCGCCCATTTCGAAGAGTGACGGAATCACCTTGCTCTCGATCGACGAGTAGCTGTCGCGGTTTCGAAAGAACTTGGTGACGTTGACGGTCAGCGATCGCAGCAGGCGGTCGTACTCCCGAGGATCGGTATCCAGCACTCCGGCGTACTCGTGCGCGGTGACGGCGCCGCTTGCACGCATGCGTACCGCGATGCGCCGGCGCAGGCACTTGTCCTTGTAGCTGGCGCAGCGAAAGCCGCTATCGCGGGTGATCTTTTCCATCAGCGCGCGGAAGCCCGCGTCGTCGCCCTGGATCACGTGCGACCGGCCCTTTACGAGAGAGTCGATGACTGGCTCGATTCTGAGCGCTCGGCGTGCGAGATGCCCTCGAGCGCGGCGGCAAGATTGCGACGCAGCTGCGGCAGCTCGGGCGCGATGGCAATGCCTTTCTCGGCGACGTCGCGCGCCGCGGCGAAGTCGCCGCGCTTGAGGTGCGCGGCGGCGAGGTTGTTGAGCAGTACCGGCGACTCCGGATGTGTCTCGACGGCGGCGGAGAGCAACAGCATCTCGCGGTCCGGGTCGTCGGTGAGGGATGCCACCTGAGCGGCGTAGTGGAACCACACCGCCGGTGGCGAGTCGGATGCCCAGAGGCTGCGGGCTTCACTGAGGCGGACTTTCGCCAACTGGAAGTCGCGTTGGCGAATAGCGATCACCGCCGCCTCCAGCTGAACCAGAGGTTCCGCGCCGCCCTCCACCGAAAGCGCGCGGTCGATAACCAGTCGCGCCTTCTCGAGCTGACCGAGGTGCTCATACGCGAGCGCCAGGTTGTGGAGCAGCGTCGTCTTGTTCGGCGCGTTGGGAGCAGCGGTCATGAAAGCGTTCACCGCGCCCGACCATTCCTTCTCGCGCAGGGCGATCAGCCCAAGATGAAACGACGCCACGGGATCGGCGGCTTCTTCGACCAGGGCGCGAAACTCCCGCTGCGCCTCGTCATGCATTCCCGCGCGGTAGAGCGCGCTCGCCAGCTCGCGGCGCTCCAACGGGCTCGCATTGCGGGGCAGCGTCGGCGTCGTTCGCTTTCGCCCCACCGGCAACAGAAACGACGCGTTGAGGAGGCCGTACAGCGCCTTGCCGACCTCGAACTCTCCGAGGGCGGAATCCCGAATCAGGCCGTTGATGTCGCGGTGACCGTCGATCAGGGGCAGCAGTGCCTCCTGCTCCGGGGACAGCGGGTCGCGATTCAGCATCAGGCGCGACCGGTCGATGCTGAAGACGACATCGAAGCTCGGGATCTTTTTTTCGATCAGCGACCACTCGTCGACGCGCCGCGCGCCCTCGAGCAGCAGCGACTGAGGGTCGACCGACACGCGTTCGGACCCTTCCTCCGGCTCGACATTGGGCTCGAAGTTGAAGGTGCCGCTGGTCCAGGTGAACAGCGTGTAAACAGCATTCTCGGTGTCGAGCGGGCGGTTCACGATCGACGCGTGACAGATGCGGCCGCTGTCGAAGTAGATCTGACCGAAGCTGTCGTGGAAGGACAGACCGAGACAGCCGGTCTTCTTCCCCATCGATAGCAGCTGCAGAACGTCGGGAAGACTCGCCTCCTTGAGGCTGCCTTTGATGGCCACTAGCGCATCTCCTCGATCATCCTGTCGACGATGTCAGGCCATTCGGTGATGAGACCGGCGTCGGCCGCGGCCGGAGTCTTCTTGCGCTCTTCGCCGGCGACCGGGGTCTTCTTCGCTTCCGGCGCCGCTTCAGCCTTGGGCCGCGGGTCGAGGGATTCGACGCGCTGCGCGATTTCCTGGCTGACATCGGCCAGAAAATCGGCGAATTCGCCGCCGTCCTCTTCCTCGTTCTTCTGCGGCTCTTTCGCCACGCTCAGGATTCCTTCGCCGCCGGTGCGCTGAGTCGGGACAGGACCAGCGACGCAATGCTGCGCAAGGTCTCGAACACACCGCCCCCATTCACCGCCGTCGCCCCGAAGTGCGGTACGCCGCGGAAGTTGAGCGTTTCGTCGAGCTCCTCGAGAGTGCTCAGCTCCCCGACGGGCAGGTCGCGTTTGTTGTACTGCATCACCAGCGGGATGGTGCGGGGGTCGAGACCTTCATCTGCGAGATTGGCGTGCAGATCCTGTAGGCTCTCTATGTTCTCGGCCATCTGCCGCGCCTGGCTGTCGGCGACGAACACCACGCCATCGACGCCCTGTAGCACGAGCTTCCTGGTCGCGGCGTAGTAGACTTGCCCCGGCACGGTGTAAAGCTGGAAGCGCGTCGCGAAACCCGAGATCGTCCCGAGATCGAGCGGCAGGAAGTCAAAGAAAAGGGTGCGGTCGGTCTCGGTTGCCAGCGAGACCATCTTCCCCTTCCGCTCTTCAGGAAGCTGCGAGTAGACGTGCTGCAGATTGGTCGTCTTCCCGGACCGACCCGGTCCGTAGTAGACGATCTTGCAGGTGATCTCGCGGGTGCCGTAGTTGACGACGGACATTACTTCTTTCCTATCGGGCCAAAAAGAGCATCGAGGCTGCGATTGAGCTCGCCCTCGAAATCACCGGACGGTCGGACCGTAACAGCCTGGTTTTCCGGGAGCAGCTTCTCGAGCGCTTTCTGGAATTCCGAGAAATAGATCTCGACGACCCCCAGCGAGCTCTCGCGATCGAAGACGCCAACGAACAGAAACTCCTGGGCGCCGGCCGACGCCCGTGCCATGAAAACCTGTCGCTCTGCTCCCGCGTGGTGCATCTCGTAGAACGGCTTTCCGTCGAGCTGTCGGCCCAGCTCGCGCGCCGAGGCATTGATCGCCGAGGTCAGTGCGCAAATCGACATTACGTCGGCGGCGTTGGAGAACCCGAACTGACCGACCGCGCGGCCCGACGGATAGAGCAGCACGCCCGATATGAGCCGCGCGTCTTCCATCAGCCGTTTGAGGGGCGCGGCGACCCAGGCTTCTGCGACCGTCGGATTCGTCATCGATTGTCCTTCGCTGCGTTCATCATGTCGAGCCTCACTCGCCCGAGGTTGGCATCCGGAGCGACGATCGTGACCAGCACCACGTCGCTAGCTCCGACGACGCAGATATGACCCTTCTCCGCCTCCAGACGCATGAACGCCGGAGTCCCTAAGCGCGCCGCGTCGGAGGCGCGCTTGACCTTGGCGTAGAGGTAGGCTGCGAGTGCCGCCGTTGGGCGTCTCGTGTCCGCCGCGCCCGCGACGTGCCCGACCAGCTGACTCGCCTCGACGATCAGTCCGTCGGACGCGCCGACCACCATCGCGGCAATGACCCCGGGAACCCGCGACAGGTTCGCTACCACCTGGTTGACGCCCCTCATGCCCGGTTCCTCAGCCAGTTGATCGCCAGTGCCACCGAGCGGCTCAGCACGCGGCGCACGAGTCCGAGCGGAACGGTCGACGACGACGCGAGCAGCACGATCGTGTCGTCGGCGGCGGGAGCAAGCGCGATCGTCGCGGCATCGGTTTCCACCACGACCGCCGACCACGCGCCAATCCCCAACAGCCGCATCGAACGCGAGACTTCCCTGCTCACGCCGCTCAACGCCGCGCCGATTTCCGCGGAGATGTCGCGCCCGCGATCGTCGAGATAGCTCCCGGCCAGCGGAGTACCCGCGGCATCGAGCAGCAGCGCGGTCTGCTCGGCCTCGCCGATCGCGGTCGCGAACAGGATTCGTGCGGCCTCAGACACCCGCGCCATCGTGCTCCTGTGGGGCGATCTCGATCAGCCCCGTGCTCAGCATTCCGTAGATGATCTTCGCGACCTCGAACTCCGGCAGCACCAGACGCTTGCCGATCTCGTGCAGATTGCGCTCGCCGTCGATGATTGAGAGGACTTCCCACTCGCGCGGCAAGAGATCGATGAACGACTCCGGCCCATCATCCAGGGGCGCGAGCCGCGGCGTCACCCGAGCGTCGGGAATCTTGTCAGCCATTCGCGACCACTCGTCGATCCTCCGCGCGCCTTCCATCAGGAGCGATTCGGTACTCACGCGCACAGCGATGTCCTTTCTTATCGGGCGCGGCGGCTCCTCGGTAAACGAGAAGAACCCTTCGGACCACGACATCAGATCGAACACCACCGTCTCGATCTGCTGGCGCATGAAGCGATCGATGTCGCGCGGAGTCACGATACCGTGCGCGACGAGAATCTCACCGACGCGCCGTTTGTCGCCCGCGCGCTGCATCGCCGTCGCTCGCGCCAGATCGGCCGCCGTCGCCTTGCCCGAGCGCTCGAGGATCGTGCCCAGCAGGTGCGGGTTGCTCTTCATCGTCGCCGCGACGATCGTCCCGGCGTCGAAGTACACGCTTCCCTCGTTGTTTCGCTCCGGTGAATGCACGCGCAGCGTTCCGGTCTTCCGGCTGAGATCGAGCAGCTGGAAGACGTCGTGGATGCCGAGCTCGCGCAGTGGTCCTTCGATCGCCATCAGATTCGCCCTCTCAGCAGCAGCCGGTGATAGCGCAGCGCCTCAGAGTGGTTGGGATCGAAGCGCAGCACGCGCTCGAACGCCTTGAGCGCGTCGCTCTCCCGCGCCAGGTCGATGAGGATCTCGCCGAGCGCGATCAACGCGGTGAAGTGATAGACATCGCGCCTCACCAGCGCGACGATGCGCGGCAGCGCACTCCTCGATCTCCCGGTGCGCCGGTAAGGGCCGACGAGCTCCACGACGGCCAGGTCGTGGTTGGGCGCGGTGACGAGCACGCTTTCCAGCTCGCGAATGGCGCCGGTATCGTCGCCGGCGCTGGCGAGCAGTCTGCCGAGTGAAATGCGGGTGTCGATCTGTCTCTCATCGGCGGCGAGGCTGGCGCGATACGAGGCGATCGCATCCGTGGAGTCGCCGAGCGAAGCGTACAGATCGCCGACCCGCTTCATGACGTTCGCGTTGCGGCTTTCGCTGCGCTGCAGCGCGATCAGGATGTCGCGCGCGCCCTTCCTGTCGAACGACGCGACCCGCGCCTCGGCGGCGAGCAGCAGCAGGTTGACGTCGGTGCTCCCCGCCGCGACCAGAGCTTCCGCGTGCGGCCGCGCTTCATCGGGCCTGCCGAGCGCGAGGAACGAGCGCGCTGTGCCCTGCCTCGCGAAGGAGTTGTGCTCGTCCATCTCGAGAGCGCGACGATAGCGCTCCAGCGCTTCACCGTGCAGCCCCTGCGCGGCGAAGCCGTCGCCGGCCAGTACCAGGCCCAGAACCTTGTCACCGCCGCGCGCGAGAACCCGGGCGATCTCTGCCTGGGCGCGATCGTAGAGCCCCTTGGTGATGAGATCGCGCGCCAACGCGAAGCCCGCCATCGCATCGTTGGCGATCGGAGTGAGCCGTCGCACCGGCTTCTCGGCGAACAGCTCCTCGATGATCGCGGGATCGAAGTGGAAGTCTTCGACGTGCTCGAGCTTCTCGTCCTTCTCGGTGATTGGCGGTGCGACCGTGAGACGAATCTCTTCGTGCGGAAGCTCGATTGCCAGCTCGAGCTTCTGCGGCGTGTACATCGGATCGAGCGCGAGTGCGCGCTTCGTCTCGCGCAGCGCCGCGGCGAAATCACCGAGATTCGACAGCGTGAAGCTCATGTTGTAGTGAGCTTCCGCGAAATCCGGATTCGCCTGGATCGCGCGCGCGAAGGCGTTGCGCGCGTCGGCGTACTTTTCCAGATCGACCAGAATCAGGCCGATGCCGTTCCACGCTACTGGATGCTCGGGCGCGGACGCGAGCACCTGCCGGTACGCCTCGAGCGCCAGCTCGGTATGTTTTCGCCGAAAAAGTCCGAGCGCCAGGTTGAGCCGGGCTTCAACCGGCGGACCCGGGGCCTGTAGCGCGCGGCGGAACGAATTGATCGCGCCCTTGGTGTCGTTCTTGTGCCAGAGCAGGACACCCAAATTGTTGTGCGCGAACGGATAGCTCGAGTCGACCGACAGAGCCCTGGTGTAGCTGTCCTCGGCCTCCGCGTGACGTCCCTCCAGCTGCAGCGCGACGCCGCGGTTGTTCCACGTTTTCGCGGTCGGTGAGAACTCGCGCGCGAAACGATCCGCGGTTGCGATCGCCGCGCCCGTATCCCGCTGCAGGAGGTACAGCTCCAGCATCGCCTGCAGAACTTCGGCGTTGGCTTCGCCGCTTTCGATTGCTTTCTCGTACTCGCGCAGGGCTTCCTGGAAGTACCCCTTCTGCCGGAGTGCGCGACCAAGGGTGATGTGCGCTCCGGCCGGCGTTTTCTGCTGCTGGCTGGGCGTCATCTCGTGACGGTAGGTCTCGAGCGACAGGTTTGCCTGCGCCCGCACCAAAGTCGGATTCAGGTTCACCGCGCGGCGGTTTGCCTCCGCTGCTTCTTCGCCGCGGCCCAGGTCGCCGAGGATGAATCCGATCAGATACAGCGCGTCGGGATTCTCCGGATGGAGCTCGATGGATCGTCGCACCGAGCGCATGGCTTCCTCGTGCAGGCCGCGATTGTAAAGCGTCTCGGCGAGGAGGAAGTGGAGCACCGAGCTGTCCGGGTCGAGCTCGATGGCGCGCTGGAACAAGGTGTGGGCCCGGTCGAGCCGCCCCGCCGTCTTTTCCGCGATTCCGCTCTGGACGAGCGCCTCGAGATCGTCGGGATTGGCGCGAAGACGCTCCTCGAGCTCCTCGAGCCGCCGCTCCAGAGTTCCGCTCTCGCCGTACGCGATCTCGAGATTGCGGCGCGCAACGCCCATGCGCTCGTCGAGCGCGAGCGCGCGCGAGAAGGCGACGATCGCTTCCTCGGTCAGCCCCTTTCGGAAATAGAGGACGCCGAGGTTGTTGTAGGCGCCAGCATCGGAGGGATCGATCCGGCGGGCGAACGAGCGCAGGATCTCGATCTCACCGCCATTCGCGGCTGCCGGTGCGCGGGCAGTTGCCGCTGGGCTCATTGGGCTACTCTACGCGCACCGCGCGGAAGATGGCGTCGAACGACCTGGGATCGGGAACCAGCAGAAAGAAACCGTGCAGGCTCTCGGCCGGCTCCTCGAGAAAGAATTCCGTTTCCACGCAAAGGATCGGGGATTCGACGCGCGGGGCGTGATCACCGAGCGTGCGCAACGCTTCGCCGGTGCGGCCGGTATTGAGCGCGGGCGGTGAAAGCATCAGACGCATGTCGAGGAAATCACTCAGCGCGGTCAGGTAGGCGCCCGCGAGGATGTTGCCCGCTTCGTTGAGGGCGGACTGCTCCAGCTTGCCGAGATTTGGCGACGTCCCGCGCTTGCGACGCAGCATCCGCTCGGCGAGTCGGAGGCCGGCGTCGACGGCGAGCAGAAACACCGTCTGACCGCTGATGTCCCCGCTCATTGCCATCTGCACCGCGACGATCTCCACCCCCGGTGCAATCTCCGGAACGAAATCACCGGGCGGCACGATGTTCACCATCGGCACGCTGATCATGATCCGGGTGCCCGTGAGAGTGGAAAGCGCGGTAGCCGCGTGACCGGCGCCGATGTTGGCGACTTCGCGCAGCGCATCGAGACGCGCAGTACTGAGGAGGGTGGTGCCGCTCTCGCCGGATGGTGTGTTGCGAGGATTGGTCATTTCAGAGAAGGCTGGAGGCGTCCACAATTAGTGCGGGCGACCCATCGCCAAGGATGGTCGCGCCGCTGAAGAGAGTTTTGCTGCCGTTGACTCCGTCGAACTGCTTCACCACGATTTCCTGCTGGCCGATGAACTCGTCGACGATCAGAGCGGCCTTCCGTTCGGCGAGCTCGATGAGCACGACTTGCCCGCTGGCGGCTTTCTCCGGAGGAGTCAAGCCGACGCGCTCGCGCAGCCAGATCGCCGGAAAAAGATCGTCGCGAATCGCCACGACCTGTTTACCCTTCGT
This sequence comes from Gemmatimonadaceae bacterium, assembly GCA_035701245.1. Classification (GTDB taxonomy): domain Bacteria; phylum Gemmatimonadota; class Gemmatimonadetes; order Gemmatimonadales; family Gemmatimonadaceae; genus UBA4720. The sequence continues at coordinate 11,009 of DASSNV010000169.1, forward strand.
CTCGAGCAGCATCGGCTGCGACAGGCTGAAGGTCTCGAGGACGTGGGTCAGCGGGATGGCGTAGATCTCATTTTCCACTTTCGCCAACAGCGCGCGCGAGATTGCCAGAGTAAGTGGAAGGCGCATGCTGACGCTGGTGCCCAGTCCCGCATCGGTGTGCACCTCGAGCGAGCCGCCGAGCGAACGCACCCGCGTGGCGACGATGTCGAACCCGACACCGCGGCCCGAGATCTCAGTCACCTTTTCGGCGGTCGAGAATCCGGGGCGGGAAATGAGAGCGACCAGCTCCTGCTCGGAGAGGTGCTGCGTCTCCTTGTCGACGAGACCAAGCTTCTTGGCGCGCGGCAGCACCCTGTTCTGGTCGATGCCTCGTCCGTCGTCGGTCACCCGGATCAACACCGTAGCGCGATCCCGCTCCGCGGTGAGAATCAGCGTCGCCGCGCGCGGTTTCCCAGCCTTCTCGCGCTCATCGGGTGTCTCGATGCCGTGATCGAGTGCGTTCCGGAGAAGATGCAGAACCGGTTCGCCCATCTCGTCGAGCATCGACCGGTCCAGCTCGATCTCGCGCCCCTCGATCTTGAACTCGACTTCCTTGCCCAGCGACCGCGCGGTGTCGCGCACGACGCGGGGAAAGCGCTCGAAGACCTGCCACACCGGAACCATCCGGCTGGTCATGATCTCGTTCTGCAGATTGGCCAGAATCTGCGAAGCGCGCAGCGTCGCTTCGATGAGCGACGGATCGCCGATCTGGTCGGCGATCTTCGCGATGCGGTCGCGCGCGATGACGAGCTCGCCGACGGCGTTCATAAGCGTGTCGAGCCGCTTGGCGTCGATGCGGATCTGACGGGCGGACTTTTGCGGGACCGCCGGCGCGGCTTCAGTGCGGGAGGCGCTCGGAGAAGCTGCGGGCGGTGCCGCCGGGGAAAGCTCCGTCGCCCCGCCCGCCGGCGCGGCCTCGGCTGCGGCCTGCTGGATGCGCGCTATCGCCGCCCTCACATCCAGCTGCTCGGAATTGGCGGCGGTTGCCAGATCCACCGCTTTCTCGAGTGTGTCGACGCTTGCGAACAAGGTGTCGATGATCGGACGGGTTACCACCAGCGCGCCATTCCGAACCTTGTCGAGCAACGTCTCGAGCTCGTGGGAAAGCTCGGAGACCGACGTGTACCCCATCGCCGCGCCCATGCCTTTCATCGTGTGCACCGAGCGGAATAACCTTGCGACGGCCGCGTCGCTGCCGCCACGCTCCAGATCGAGGAGCGCGTTGTTTATCTCGGAGAGGTGCTCGCGGCTCTCCGAGAGAAACAGCTTGGCGTAGCGGCCGGTATCCACTTAGGCGAGTACCCGCTGGACTGCCTCGAGCACTCTGCTCGGCTGAAACGGCTTGACCACGAAGTCGCGCGCGCCCGCCTGCAACGCTTCCTGCACCAGCGCCTGCTGTCCCATTGCGCTGCACATGAGGATCCGCGCCGCGGGATCCATCGAGGTGATCTTCTTCACCGCCTCGATGCCACCCATCTCCGGCATGATGATATCCATCGTCACCAGATCGGGCTTGAGTTGCTGGTACTTCTCAACGGCCTGTTTTCCGTTCTCCGCCTCACCTACCACCGTAAACCCGGCCTGGGAGAGGATGTCACTCACCATCGTCCGCATGAATACGGCGTCGTCGCAAACCAGCACAGTGCTGCTCACCCTACCTCCCTTGTCCGATGACTTGCTGAATTACCGTCTTGATGTCCAACACTATCACCCGCTTGCCTTCGAGTTCGACCACGGCAGTGACCACGCCCGGAACCGGGAGCTCCGAGCCGTCGGTGCTCACGAATTGATCGATCGGAACGTCCTGAATGTCCCGCACGTCGTCGACGCCGATGCCAATCCACCGATCGAAGTAATCGACAATCAGTATGAGCCCCTCGTCGCGGACGAAGGGCTGCAGGTCCAGAGCTCTCCCGCCGTCAATTACCGTCACGATAGTTCCGCGGAGATTGATGAGCCCGCAAACGGCGTCCGACGCGCCGGGCAGACGGGTCATCTGCGGCGGAGGGACGATCTCGCGGAAGGCGTCCATGTCGCAGGCAAAGGAGCCACGCGCAACGTTGAAGAGCAGCAGCCGCCGTGTAGGGACATTCGGCTCCTCGTTGACCAGGTCCTGATCTGGGGGCGGCGGCGCCTCTACCGCATCACTCATAGAATCCGAGCGCGGTGAGTGCGTCGATCTCCGGGGGCTGGGCGTGTTCGCCGGCCACGACCGCCAACGCGTTGCGCAGATCGGGGGGAAGCGGCGAACGAAAATCGAGCGGCTTGCCGGTCACGGGATGATTGAATGCGAGCCAGGCCGCGTGCAGGAAATGCCGCTTGGGAGGAAGTCCGGCCACACGACGTCCTCCGCCTCCGCCATACGTGTCATCGCCCATGACAGGATGGCCGATAGACGCGAGATGAACGCGGATCTGGTGAGTCCGTCCGGAATGGAGATGGGCACGAAGAAGGTCCCCCGCATCGAACCGAGCAAGGCGTATGAGGTCGGTCCTGGCCGGCCGACCATTATTGACGATTGCCATGCGCTTCCGGTCTCGCGGATCGCGGGCTAACGGCTTGTCGATGGTGATCTTGTCCTGTGACAGGTGTCCCCAGATCATCACCGCATAGCGCCGCGTGACCCGCCTCGCCGCGATCGCGGCGCTCAAGAGCCGATGGGCGCGGTCCGTCTTGGCGACGATCAGGAGCCCCGATGTCTCCTTGTCGAGCCGGTGGACGACCCCGGCGCGCTCCGGCTCTCCCTCGCCGGACAGCTGTCCCCCCCGTCCCAGTAGCGCGTTCACCAGAGTTCCGGACCAGTTCCCCGGCGCCGGGTGCACCACCATTCCAGCGGGCTTGTCGACCACCATCAGCGCCTCGTCCTCGTAGATGACGCTGACCGGGATGTCCTCGCCGGTGATGGTCCGCTTTTCGACCTTGGGTATCTCGACCCGTACGACCTCACCCGGCTCGGGCCGGTAGCTCGCCTTCTCCCGCCGTCCATCCACCAGCACGTTCCCGAGCGCGATCAGGGTCGCCGCCTGGGTCCGCGACAGGTCGGCCCGCTGGGCAACAAAGAGATCGAGGCGGACATTGCTGTCCGCCTCGACGGGAAACTCTTTGCTGTCGCTCAGGGGCTAGCTCTCCGCCGGCGTATCCGAGACGGGAGTGGCAACTACGGCCGCAGACGACCTTTCTTCGCCCCAGAGCACCCACGCCAGCAGGAAGGCTCCAACGCTGACGGCCATGTCCGCGACATTGAAGGTCGGCCAACGCAGGTCGCCGATGCCTACGTCGATGAAATCCACCACCCCTGCTGCCGATCGCACTCGGTCGATCAGATTCCCAACCGCTCCCCCGCACACCAGACCGAGCGCAAGCACGCGAAGAAGATCGCCCTGCCTCGTCGCCTTGTAGAGCCTGCCGAGGATGATGAGGGCACCTGCAGTGAGGGCCATGAAGATCCAGCGCGAGTAAACGCCAAGGTTGAGCCCGAACGCCGCGCCCGGATTGTAAACGAGCGTCAGCCGGAGGTGATTGCCGATTATCTCGTGAGGAATGTGCTGCGGCGCCAGGGTGGCGGCGGCGATCAGTTTGGTAACCAGATCGAGCGCCACCACTGTGACGAGGGTGCCCCAGAAAAGAGGCGGGTTAGGCTTGGCGCTTTCCATCTTCTTCGCGCTGCTTACACTCGATGCAGTATCTGGCGTGGGGGAGCGCGTCGAGTCGCTCGAAGCTGATATCCTTTCCACAGTTGTGGCACTTGCCGAACTGCTCGGGGTTCCGGTACAACCGGCGCAGGGCTTCGTCGATGTGCCAGAGGAAGCGACCTTCCTGACTCGCGAACAGGAACGCCTTCTCGCGCTCCATTGCGTCGGTGCCCTGATCCGCCATGTGGAACGAGTACGCGCTGAGATCGCCGTCCGCACCCTGCGGAGTCGATCCGAAAGTCTCGTCGTAATGCCCGAGCTCCTTCAGAACACGCTTCCTCTCCTCGAGTAGGCGTTTCTCGAAGTGCTGCAGGTTCTTCTTCGGCATAGCCTTCGGCTTTTTGCCCTTAGCTGCTGTTGCCATGTTCTAACCAACCCTCTCCAGGGCGACTTCAACGTTCTGACCATCAAGGTCGAACGAGTGCGTCGCGTGTGTTTCGTCGATTTTTTCGCCGACGGTGATCTTCACCGCCAGCACTTCTGCCGCTATCCACTTCTCGAACGCGTTCACCGCGTCCTGAATTTCCTGACCGCCTGCGACGGAGAGCGTAATTCGATCGCTCACCGCGAAACCCAATTCTTTCCTCAGCCGCTGAACGCGGCTCACCAGCTCCCGCGCCAGACCTTCCAGTCTCAGCTCGCGTGACACCGTTGGATCGAGCGCGGCAAAATAGCCGGCCTCCTCCTTCACCACCAAATCGCCGGACGCACTCCGCACGATCGTCAGATCTTCCGGACTCAGCTCGCGCGATTCATTTCCAACCGAGACATACAGCGGTTTGCCAGCCTCGAAATCACGGAGTGCGTCGCTGCCCAGAGCCTGCACCGCCTCCGCTGCCAACGGCGTGTCCTTGCCGAACTTCTTACCCAGCGAACGGAAATTCGGCTTAGCCTTTAAAGTTACTAGGTTGGCGGCGCTTGAGATGAACTCGATTTTCTTAATGTTCAGCTCGGCGGCCAGGAGAGGGCTCAGCTCCTCGAAAAGGGCTTCGGCGCGTTCGGCGGCGCCCCGGTAAAGCACTCCCGGGACGGGCACGACGCACACCATTCGGGACAGCGGCTGACGCACCTTCACCCCGGCCTCTTCCCGCGCGGCCCTCCCGAGAGTGGCAATGGTCCGAATGTGCGACATCGCGCGCTCGAGATCGACATCGATCTGTCCCGGATGCTCGCGCTTGAAGGGCGCAAGGTGAACCGAAGTCCCGGTCAGCTCGCGGTGCACCCAGTCGGTGACGAAGGGCGCAAAGGGCGCCAACAGCCGGCAGGTGACTGAAATGACCTCGTGCAGGGTCGCGAACGCGGCGCGGTTGTCCGGCCGGTCCACGTCGTAGAAGCGGTGCCGACTCTGCCTGACGTACCATTTCGAGACGTCGTCGTCGAAGAAGGTCATGACCGCCTTGGCGGCGTTGGTCGCCTCGTATCTCTCGAGCTGCTGATCCGCCTCCGCCTCGATCGTCGCCAGGCGAGAAAGGATCCAGCGGTCCAGAGCCGGCCGCTCGCTCGGTGCGGGATCGTCCTTCGATGGCGCCCACCCGAAATTGGCGTACTCGGCGAAGATGCCGGTGTAGACGTTCTTGAACGTCAGCAGGAATCTGCCGGCGGTATCGCGAATTCCCGCCTCGTCGAAGCGGCGCGATGTCCAGATCTGGCTCGACGTCGTGAGGAATAGGCGGATTGCGTCTGCACCATAGCGCGGAATCACCGACTTGGGGTCGATGATGTTGCCGAGCCGCTTCGACATCTTCCGACCTTCAGCGTCCAGGACGAGGTCGTTGACGACGACTGCGCGATAAGGTGCGGTGTCGACCGCGTTTTCAGAATGTGATTCGTGCGTCAGAACGTTGTTGGGCAACGCCTCGCCCAGACCCGTCGCGATCGCGAGCAGCGAATAGAACCAGCCTCGCGTCTGGTCGATGCCTTCGGCGATGAAGTCGGCCGGATAGTAGCGCTCGAACTTGTCGCGATTCTCGAACGGAAAGTGCCACTGCGCAAACGGCATCGATCCCGAATCGAACCAGGCGTCGATCACCTCGGGCGTGCGCGACATGGTGCCGCCACAGCTGCATTTCCAGGTGTAGTCGTCGATGAAGGGCTTGTGTGGGTCGAAATCAGCGGGCAGCGATTTACCAGTCCGCTCCGCGAGCTCGGCGTAGCCGCCGACCGCCTCCGCGTGCGAGGCGTCACGGTCGCAGAGCCAGATCGGGAGTGGCGTGCCCCAGTACCGGTCGCGCGACACCGCCCAATCAATGTTGTCAGTCAGCCAACCGGCGAAACGACCCGCACCGGTTTCCACCGGATGCCAGTCGACGCGCGAGTTGCGGACGAGCATCGCATCCTTGAACTCGGTGGTGCGAATGAACCACGACGTCCGCGCGTAGTAAAGCAGCGGCGTCTCGCAGCGCCAGCAGTGGGGATAGGAATGTTCGTGGAGCGACGATTTCCAGAGGATTCCGCGCCGCTTGAGCTCCTCGAGGATGACCGGGTCCGCGTCCTTCACGAACATCCCGCCGACGAGCGGCGTGTCGGCCGGAAACTCACCGCGAAGATCTACGGGCTGCAGGAATGCAAGGCCGTGCCTCTGGCCGGCCGCGTAATCATCGGCGCCAAACGCAGGCGCCATGTGCACGACGCCCGTCCCTTCCGCGGCGGAAACGAACGACTCGCCGACGATGATCTCGTGGTTGCCCTTCGGGTACTCGACCCAATCGAGCGGACGCTTGTAGCGCTTTCCGACCAGTTGCGAGCCACGGAACGAGCGCACGACTTCCCAGCGGTCGGCGAAGTCGTCGCCCAGCACACCAGCGGCGCGGCTGATCGCGAGAATGATCGTCTCGTCGTCTGCGCCCTTGCGCTTGCGGAGCTCGACGTACTCGAGGTCCGGGTTGATCGCGAGCGCAACGTTGGAAACCAGCGTCCACGGAGTGGTGGTCCACACCAGGATCCGACGCCGCGTCGCGGCCGACTTTTCCTCCACCAGATCGAGCGCGACGTACGCGCTCGGATCCTTGACGTCCTTGTAGCCCTGCGCGACTTCGTGGCTGGAGAGAGTCGTCCCGCAGCGGGCGCAGTAGGGCAGCACCTTGTAGCCGCGGTAAAGCCTGCCGCGCCGGAACATCGTCGCCAGCGCCCACCAAACGCTCTCGATGTAATCGTTGGAGTAGGTGACGTACGGATCGCTGTAGTCGAGCCAGTACCCGATGCGCTCGCTGAGCTCCTCCCAGTCGGCGCGGTACGTCCACACGCTCTCGCGGCACATCTCGTTGAAGCGCGCGACGCCGATCTTCTCGATCTGCTGTTTGGCGGTGCGGATCCCGAAATCGCTTTCGATCCGTTTCTCGACTTCGATCTCCACCGGGAGGCCTTGGGTATCCCAACCGGCCTTGCGCGCGACGTGATTCCCGCGCATCGCGCGATAGCGGCAGAACAAGTCCTTTACGGTGCGCGCGAAGACGTGGTGGATTCCGGGCTTGCCGTTGGCCGTCGGCGGACCCTCGAAGAAGACGAACTCCGGCTTGCCTTCGCTGGCTGAAAGCGTCTGCTCGAAGAGCTTCTCCTCCTTCCAGAGAGCCAGCATCTCCTGCTCGAGGTCGTCGGGCGAGCGATCGGTTGGAAGCAGGCGAAAGTGACCGGATCTGTCACCTGCCTTGCCTTCTCCGCTTGCCCCCGCCGCGGGTCGCGCGGGGCGAACTGCGGTCATTCCTGGGACGATCCCGAGGAGTTCGAGCCCGCGCCCCGGAGCGTGCTCGCCACCACCTGCGAGTCGGACGCCTCGACCTCCGACAGCTGGCGGGCGATGAGGGTGCGCATCTGCGCCAGGTACGTGCGGCGTGAACGATCGAGATTGTCCAGCTCCTCTTCCATCCGCCGCACGTCCGCGCGCGCCGACTCGACGATGCGCTCGCCCTCGGCCTGCGCCTCGCGCAGAATCAGCTGCGCCTCGCGCTCGGCTTGCTCACGCACCTCGCCCCGCAGCTGCTGCGCCGCGATGAGCGCGTCATTGAGCGCCTTGTCGCGCTCGCGAAACGCACGCAGCTGCTCGTGAAAGCTCCGCGCCTTGGCGTCGAGATCCTGGTTGATGCGGGTAAGTCGCTCCATCTCTTCCGCGACCTGATCCCTGAACTGATCGACGCGCGCCGGATTGTAGCCGCGCAGCGCGCGACCGAAGTCGTAGCGCCGCACGTCCAGTGGTGTGAGATGAAAGGCTTCGTCGATCATTTCTCCCTCGCTCCGAAGAGGGTGGTTCCAATTCGTACCATTGTCGCGCCTTCTTCTACAGCGATCTCGTAATCGTTCGACATTCCCATCGAAAGCTCCTCGGCCGGATGGCCAACGCCAACCAGCGCCGCGCGCGCTTCCCGCGCATCCGCAAAAGTCCGCCGGAGCTGTGACTCAGTCGCAGTAAAGCTAGCCATTGTCATGACTCCCCGAATCCGGATGCCCGAAAGCGATACGAGCCGTTCCGCTTCCGGCAATAGCTCGGAGAGACTGTAGCCGCCCTTCGACTCTTCGCCCGAAAGGTTGAGCTCGAGAAGTGCGTCGACCGCCCGCCCGCGCGCTATGCCGAATGCACAGACGGCGTCGGCGAGCCGCGAACTGTCGAGTGAATGCAGCAGCACGAACTGCTCGAGCGCTTTCACCTTGTTGCGCTGAAGATGCCCGATCAAATGCCAGCGCACCGGCACTTCGACACCGGCCATCTTCTTCAACGCTTCCTGAACCTTGTTCTCGCCGACGTCGTGCAGCCCGACGCTGTAGGCGGCGGAAACAGCATCAGGTCCGTGGGTCTTCGTCACAGCAACGATCCGCACCTGCTGACGATGCCCGCCCCGCGCCACGGCCGCGTCGATTCTGCTTCTGACTTCGGCGACGCGCTCCGCCAGGCCGGGAAAAGCCATAGCTGTGGAATTTAGCGGCTCGGGCGCCCGCGTTCAATTCATCTCACGATGCGCCAACGACTTGGAGCTACGGTTGACGGTCCATGCCAAACGTTCGCGCCAACCGGTCGAGTATCCGCTCGTCAGGACCTTTCACCTTCACGTTCACCGCGCCGAGATACGCCGTCCCCGTAACCCGAATCACCCGCTCCCGGCTTGCCACCGACGGGCTCGCCTTTCCCTCGTACTTGAGGGTGAAACTGCCGAGCAGTGAATCGCCATCGCACTCGACCGTGACATGCGGGGGAATGATGAGATCGATGCCGCCCATCACCGCGACGGCCTCGACCACCGAGAGGCCGTAGCCAATCTCCGCGTCTCTGAGATCGAGCTCGACGTTGCCGAGCACCGCCAGCGCGCGAAACTGACGCGGCATTTCCCAGCGTCCCTTCCTTTCGTTGCTGCTGAGAAAAGACACAACGCCCGCTGCCGAGCGCGGCTGAGTCAGCCCGCCCGCCGAATACGCCGACGCGGGATCAGACGCCCGACCCGTCAAGCGATAGTCTTCCGGGTTGTATTCGCTCATGCCGGCCCGGGGAATGAAAGTCCCTTACACTACGCCGCAGCTGCAGGAATGTGTTCAGCCAGAGCGTCCGAACAGTCGACCCAGCAGTTTCACGATGTTCTGCATGTTTCTGCTGATGTCGTTGAACATCACCGTCACGAAGAGCAGGCCGATGATCAGCAATCCACCCTTGAGAATCCGTTCGCGCGTCTGGGTGCTGAACGCGCTCCCCTTGATGGTCTCCGCAACGTTGAGAAGAATCTGACCGCCGTCAAGAATCGGAATTGGCAGAAGGTTGAATACCGCGACGTTGATGCTTATCAGCGCGACCAGCAGCAGCAGTGTCTCGATGCCGTTGCGAGCCGCCTGCACCGAGACCTGGGCGATCGCGATTGGTCCGCCGAGATCCTTGACTCCCACGCCGTGGACGAGCGCTCCGAGGGCGGAAAAAATCTTGCTGCCGTTGTCGATCGTGAGGCCCCACGCCGCGCCGAGCGCTGCGCCGGCGGAGATCGGCGTGAATGCCTCGGTGGCCATCACACCAATTCTCCCCACCTTTTCCTTCCTCCCCGTCGCCGGATCGACCACCGCTTCGGGGGCGGGGGTGACCGTGATGTGGACGGGTTGGCCTTTGCGCATCACTCCGAGATCGATCGGCCGTCCGGCTGCCGCACCGATGCTGTCGAGGAGCGTCTCCCAGCCCTGTAGCGGGTGCCCGTTCAACGAGACGATGCTGTCACCGACCTGGATTCCCGCCGCAGCGGCGGGCTTGCCGGGTGTGACGGCAGCAGCGACCGGCACCAGCGTCGGCATCCCCGAGTGGAGCAGCAGGCCGGCGTAGATCACGTATGCGAGCAAGGCGTTCATGGTGACACCCGCAAGCATGATTACGAGACGCAGCACCAGCGGCTTGGACTCGAACCAGCGCGATTCAGGAATGGGCTTCGGCCCGAATGGAATCATCGCGTTCGGATCGAAATCGTCTTTCTGGGTGGCCACCGTTGCGGAATTCTCGCTTCCGCCCTCGAGGAACGCCGTCGCTTCGTCCTCGCGCGAAGCCATGCGCACGTATCCGCCGAGCGGCAGCGCCGCGAGCACGTACTCTGTCTCCCCCCAGCGCTTCTTGAGCAGCGCCGGCCCGAATCCGATCGAAAACCTCGGCGCGTAGACGCCGGTGAGCTTTGCCGCAATGAAGTGTCCGAGCTCGTGCACGAATACGACGAGCCCGAAGACGATGATCGGAGCGAGCCAGCTCAGCACCCGAACATCTCCTTCACATGACGCCGCGCGGAAGCATCGGCGGCGAGCAGCTCCTCGCGCGAGCCACCGGGCAAAGCGCCGAGCCTGTCGAGCGCCGACGAAATCGCGCGCGGGATGTCGGCGAAGCGGATCCTGCCGCCGAGGAAGGCAGCAACGGCGCACTCGTTGGCGGCGTTGAATACCGCCGGCGCGGCTCCGCCCGCGATTCCAGCCGCAACTCCCAGCCGCAGCGCCGGAAAACGCTCGTGATTCACGGGCTCGTAGGTCATCGGTGAAAGCTTGACGGGGTCGAAGGCTGGTACCCCGTTGTCCGGTACTCGCTCCGGATGGGTGAGTGCGTAAAGCACCGGCAGCTCCATCGTCGGGACGCTCATCTGCGCCACGACGCTGCCGTCGATGAACTCGACGAAAGAGTGAACTACGCTCTGCGGGTGGACTACGACTTCGATGTTCTCGTACGGCAGACCGAACAGAAAATGCGCCTCGATTACCTCGAGCGCCTTGTTGGCGAGCGTCGCGCTGTCGATGGTGATCTTCTTTCCCATCCGCCACGTCGGATGACGCAGCGCGTCTTCCACGGTCGCCGAAGCCAGTCGCTCGTCGCTCCAGTCGCGGAAAGGTCCACCGGATGCGGTGAGCACGACGCGTCGCACCTGCGCCGTCGGGTGACCGGTGATGCATTGCAGGATCGCGCTGTGCTCGCTGTCGACGGGCACCACTTCCCCGCTCCCCGTGCCGCATGCCTTGCGCACGAGGTCGCCGGCGATGACCAGCGTCTCCTTGTTCGCCAGCGCCACGCGCTTCCCGCCCTCCAGGGCGGCGAGCGTGGCGTCCAGTCCCGCCGCGCCGACGATCGCGTTCAGCACGATGTCGACGTCGTCGCGGGTCGCGGCGGTGATCAGCGCTTCGGTGCCACTCTGCCACGCATCATCGGCGTCGGGCTGGGACTCGACCATTCCGACAAACGCCGGTGAAAATTGCCGAGCCTGCTCGCGCAGCAGCGCCCCATTGCTGTTCGCGGTGAGCGCACGAACGCTGAAGCGCTGGCGCTGTCGGTCGAGAACCCGGAGCGCTGTCGTTCCGATGGAGCCCGTCGACCCGAGCACCGCCACACCTTTCTGGTGCGCGGCGGCCGGCGTCATCGCGGGACCGGCAGCAGCAGCCGCCCCAGCAACAGGAATGCGATCGGCATCACGAACAGCAGACTGTCGAACCGATCGAGAATCCCGCCGTGACCGGGAATGATGCGCGAGCTGTCCTTGATGCCCGCTTCGCGCTTGAGCAGCGACTCGGCGAGATCGCCCGTCTGTGCGGCGACGCTGACCACGATCGCGAACAAGACTGCGCCCTGGATCGTGAGTCCGAGCTGGGCGTACGGCATCAGAATGAATCGGACGTAGAGCAGACAGATCACTATCGCGAGACCGAGACCTCCCACCGCACCTTCTACGGTCTTACCGGGGCTGATCGATGGAATGAGCTTCTTGTGCCCGAAGGTGCGCCCGAACATGTAGGCGCCGATGTCGGTCGCCCAGGTCAGCAGCACGGGAAGAAGCACCAGTGCCGTTCCCGCGGCAGCGCCGACGGCGTAGTTGTGGTAGCGAAGCGCGTAGATGTACGAGAACAGTCCCGCGTACATGACGCCGAAGATGGTGATCGCAACCGATGCGAGCGGCTTCCCCGCCGGTCCCCTCAGCCAGATGGTGCTCGCAAAGAGCAGAAGTGCCATCGCCACAATCACCGTCAGCGAAAGCGTATACACTCCCAGCCGCTGCGCATGCACCGCGATCGGCAACAGCGCAGCGAGGGCGATTCCCGCCGGCTCGAGCGCCATCACCCCGGACTCACGTCCCATGCGATACAGCTCCCAGGCCGCGAGCGCGGCCAGAACGGAGAGCAGAATTGCGAGCGCCCAGTCACCGAAATACACGATTGCGATCGCGATCGGCGCGGCAATAACCGCGAATAAAACGCGCCGTGTCAGCTCGGACACGGCTCAGACTTCCATGATTTCTGCTTCTTTCGCCTTCAGCAGCTCATCGATCTTGCCGATGTAGTCGTCGTGGAGTTTCTGAAGCTCTTTCTCCGCGCGCTTCTGCTCGTCCTCTGAAGTCTTCTCGAGATGCTTGAGCTGGTCTCGTGCCCCGGTCCTGGCGTGCCTGATTCCGATGCGGGCTTCCTCGGCCAGCTTGTGTACCACTTTCACCAGCTCCTTGCGCCGCTGCTCGTTCAACGCGGGCAATGGAACTCTTATCACCCCCGACTGGGTCTGGGGATTGAGGCCGAGGTCGGATTCGCGCAGTGCCTTTTCGATTGCATGGGTCAGCCCCTTGTCCCACGGCGTCACGGTAAGCAGCCGCGGCTCCGGCGCCGAGACGCTGGCGACCTGGTTGATCGGCATTTGCTGTCCGTAGGCATCGACGCGGATGGTGTCGAGAAGATTGACCGTCGCCTTGCCAGTTCGAATCGACGCCAGCTCGCGCTTGGACGACTCGAGTGATTTCTCCATCGCGGTCCGGCAGTCCTTGGTGATCTGAGGAATTGTCGTCATTGTACGATCGTTCCGACGCGCTCGCCCAGCAGCGCCTTCGCAACCTCTCCGTGACGGTGAATGTTGAGTACGATGATCGGGAGCTTGTTCTCCTTGCAGAGAGTGATGGCCGTCTGGTCCATCACACCTAGCTCGTTGACCATGACATCGCGGTAGCTGATCTCGGTAAAGCGCGTCGCATCCGGATCGCGCTTGGGGTCGGCGCTGTAAACGCCGTCGACGCTCGTCGCCTTGATGATGACGTCGGCGTGGATCTGGATCGCTCGCAGCGCGGCCGCTGTATCGGTGGAAAAATAGGGGTTGCCGGTCCCGGCGGCGAAGATGACGACGCGTCCTTTTTCGAAGTGCCGCATCGCGCGGCGTCTGATGAACGGCTCGGCGATCGATTCCATCGCGATCGCAGTCATGACGCGCGTTTCGAGCTCCGCCTTCTCGAGCACATCCTGCAGCGCGAGCGCGTTGATGACGGTGCCGAGCATCCCCATGTAGTCGGCGCCGGCGCGTTCCATTCCCATCTTCGACAGCTGCACCCCGCGGACGATGTTGCCGCCCCCGATCACCAGCCCCACGCTCGCGCCCATCTTGGCGATGTCACTGATCTCGGTGGCGAGCCGTTTCAGAATCTCGAAGTCGAAACCGGTGGCCTTTTTCCCGGCGAGGGCTTCGCCGGAAATTTTGAGGAGGACGCGGTTGTACTTGAGGTCGGGCAAGTCGGAGTTGGGTGAACGGTCTAGGAAATAAACTGCAACTGAACGGGTGCCAGACGTCAGTAGCGTAGTTGCGCGCTGTTAGTTAACGACGTCGGGATGTCACTACTCGACTTACGGCACATGCAGCTGCTTGTAGCGTCAATCGTTCTGGTGACGTCCCGACGTCGTGAACGGATAACTGACATCTGCGCTCTCTGACGTCTGGCACCCGTTCGTTTGCAGTTGGCAAGCCGGAGTGGCTCGAGTTGCCTGGTTCTACTCTTCCCCCATCTGGAACCTGACGAACCTTCTCACCTGGATGTTCTCTCCAACCTTCGCCGACGCTTCCTTGATCAGATCGCCGATCGTCTTCTTCGGCTCCCGGATCCAGGCCTGGTGGACCAGCGCGACATCCTTGTAGTACGCCTCGATCTTGCCGGCGACGATCTTCTCGATCAGGTGATCGGGCTTGCCGCTCTCCCTGACCTGCTCGACGAAGATGCGCTTCTCCTTCTCGACCTTGTCGGCCGGAACCTGATCCTTGTCGACCGCAACCGGAGCCGCGGCCGCGATGTGCTCGGCGATGTACTTCACCAGCTGCTTGAAGTCGTCGGTGCGCGCGACGAAGTCCGTCTCGCAGTTCACTTCCACCATCACGCCGACCTTCGCGTTGTGGTGGATGTAGCTGCCGATCACGCCCTCGCTGGTCTGCTTGCCGACGCGCTTCTCCGCCTTGGCGATTCCCTTGGCGCGAAGGTACTCGACGGCCTTGTCCATGTCGCCATTGGTTTCCTCGAGCGCCTTCTTGCATTCCATCATCCCCGCGCCGGTCTTCTGGCGCAGTGACTGGACATCCTTCGCGGTGAACTTCTCTTTGGTCATTGTCATATATCGTATCTCGTTAAAACGCCGCCGGAGTTCTCCGGCGGCGTGAAAGTTAACCTTCCTGCTCGGTCTCGGTGGCTTCCTCTGCTCCGCCACCTTCGTCGCCGCCTGTCTTGAGCCGCGCGGCAATCGCTTCGGGCTTCGCCCGTCGCCTGCGTGGCCGTCTCTTTCTCTTCTTGTCGCCCTCGCCCTCGGGCTCCGCGCCGCGATCGGAGCTGTAGGTGTACGATTCGGCCTCCTCGACTTCCTCGCGTACCGGTGCCTCTCTCCGAGCCTCGACGATCGCATCGGCAATCGCCTTGGTCATCAGCTCGACGGAGCGGATCGCGTCATCGTTGCCGGCGATCGGAACGGTGATCAGATCGGGATCGGCGTTGGTGTCGACCAGCGCGATGATCGGAATGTTCAGCTTGTTGGCCTCGTTGACCGCGATGCGCTCCTTCTTGGAGTCGATCACGAACATGAGTCCGGGCAGTCTCGTAAGGTTCTTGATACCAGCAAGGTTCTTTGAAAGCTTGTCGCGCTGACGTGACATCATCAGCTGCTCTTTCTTGGTGTAGTTCTCGAAATCACCGCCGGCCTCGGACCCAGCTTCCAGCTCCTTCAGGCGGCGAACCTGCTTCTTCACCGTCTGGAAGTTGGTCAGCAGTCCACCCAGCCATCTCTCGGTCACGTACATCGCTCCGCAACGCTCGGCCTCGCTCTTCACGATATTGACGAGCTGGCGCTTGGTGCAGACGAAGAGGACGTTGTCGCCACGAAGGATGACTTCGCGGGCGAGCTTCTGAGCCAGCTCCAGCTGACGCAGCGTCTTCTGCAGGTCGATGATGTGAATGCCGTTGCGCTCGGCGAAGATGAAACGACGCATCTTCGGGTTCCAGCGGCGGGTCTGGTGTCCGAAGTGGACACCGGCTTCGAGTAGCTGCTCCAGGTTTGGCTGAGCCATTAAGTAGTGATTCCTTCGGTTAACGCTTCGAGAACTGGAATTTCTTTCTTGCCTTCGGACGGCCGGGCTTCTTGCGCTCGACAGCGCGTGCATCGCGGGTCAGGAGCTGCAGATCGCGCAGCTTCCGACGGTGCGCTTCATCGATCTTGACGAGGGCGCGGGCAACGGCAAGACGCAGCGCGCCTGCCTGTCCGGTGAGCCCACCGCCTTCGACCTTCGCTTTTACATCATAGCGGCCAAGCGTGTCCGTGATGGTGAACGGCTGCTGGATCGCCGAGACGTGCGCGGGACGCGGGAAATAATCTCCGAGGGTGCGGCCGTTGACCGACCACTTGCCCGAGCCCGGCTTGATGTAGAGACGGCAGACGGCTTCCTTGCGCCGGCCGATCGTATGGGTGTTGTCAGACGCCATTACTTCTCACTCTTCTTGTTGAGGTCGAGCACTTTCGGCTGCTGCGCGGCATGGGTGTGCTTTGCGTCGGCAAAGACGCGGAGCTTGTTGCGGAGCTTCTGACGGCCGAGGGCGGTCTTGGGCAGCATGCCGTAGACGGCCTTCTCGATCACGCGCTCGGGGTGCTTCTCCAGCATGGTCTCGAACGGCATGAAGCGCTCGTGACCCATGTAGCCGGTGTGTCTGAAGTACCGCTTCTGCTCTGCTTTTCGGCCCGTGACGCGAACCTTCGCTGCATTGATCACGATGACGTTGTCGCCCGTGTCCATGTGGGGCGTGTACATCGGCTTGTGCTTGCCACGGATGATCCTGGCGACCTCGGTCGCCAGACGGCCGAGGACCATGCCCTCAGCGTCGACGATATACCATTGGTGCTCGATATCCCGCGGGGTCGCGGAGTATGTCTTCATGTGAAGCAGAACGTATGAAAGTGCCGGCCCCCTTTCGTTCGAGTAGGGTCCAAGCGGTTAATTGCGACTAAGTGGTTTTGCGACAGCCTTTTAAGGTATCCGGCACGAGCAGTCATGTCAACCGCGGGCGCTCCGGCGCAGCCTACTCCATTTCCACGAGCAAAGCACCTCGCTCGACCGCGGTTCCCGGGGACACTTTGACGGCTTTGACCGTGCCTGAGCTCGTCGCCCGCAGCTCATTCTCCATTTTCATCGCTTCCATCACCACCACGCCGTCGCCGGCCTCGACACGATCGCCGGGACTGACGTTGATCCTGATGATGAGGCCGGGCATCGGCGCCAGAATCGGGGCCGGCCCCGCCGGCGCTGCGTTGGCGGCGGAGATGTCTCGAATCGCGCGGGTCCGCTCGTCCAGCGCCTCCGCCTCGAAGCGATGCCCGTCTACCCACAAGGTGTATCGGCCCTTGCCCGGCTGCTTGCGGACAACCACCCGATAAACGTGACTTCCGAGCTTGACCGTCCGTACCGGGCTACCCTCGACCTCAGCCAGCTCGGCATGCACGGCCGCGTCAGCCTCGAACTGGACAGCCGCGCCATCCATTGCCACCGAGTGCCGCTCGGCATCGAGCTCGACGATGTACTTCATGCGGCGGCGATGTCGGGCCGCAGCTCGCAGACGGTCTCGACGTGCGCCGTCTGCGGGAACATGTCGAACCCGCGGAGTGATTCGATCCTGTAGCTCGGGAGTCGCGCCAGATCTCTCGCCAGAGTGGCGGGGTTGCAGCTCACATAGACGATCGCGCGCAGGTGTGCAGCCTCCGCCTCGAGCGTTTCAGTAACGCGCTTGTCGACGCCGGCGCGCGGCGGATTGAGCAGCACTACATCGGCGGGCAGGACGCCGGGGAGCGCATCTTCGACGCGCGCGGCAATCGCGCGAGACTCGACGCCGATCCGCGCAGCGGACCACGCCGACGCATCCGAATCGAGCTCGATCGCAGTGACGCGGATTCCCTGCTCGCTCAGCGCGATCGCGGTGTGCCCGGCGCCTGCATAGGCATCGACAACCGTTCGCGGCTCATACGACGTCACGCGCTCCAGGAGATATCGGCGCATCACCTCCGCCATCTCCGCGTTCACCTGCGCGAACGAGGCACTTGGCGAGCGATCGTCACGCCTGTCGAAGAGCAACCGGCGCGGCATTTCACCCGCTGGCTGCCACCAGAGTGCCGATATCGATGGCACGGCAGCAACAAATTCTTTGCTCGCGCTCCACTTCGCGCCGCCGATCATCACGAAGGTCGGACCCCCGCTCGTGATCCGGACGCTGCCACGAAGCTCCCTGGCGTCCGGGAAAAATGCATCGGCGTCCATGATCTCGCGCCACGCCGCGACGACGCGACGATCGGTGATCGGACAGTCGGCGAGAGCAAAAACGCGCGCGGGATCGTCGTAGGGATGCAGCCCCGCTATCCAGCGCGCTCCGCGCCGGCGCATCGCCAGGGTCAGCTTGGTCCGATAGCGCCAGTCCTTCGGGCTCCGCTCGACGAGTGGGGCGTCCACGATTCGCTTTCCGATTCGCTGGATGGAATCGCGGATGATCAGCTGCTTGGCGATAAGCTGTGAATCGTAGGTCATGTGCTGCAGCTGGCAGCCGCCACATTGGTCGCGGGTGTAGTGCGGGCACGGCGGCTCGATGCGCACCGCGGCGGGACTGACGACGTCGGCGAGCTTGCCGCGCGCGAATTGACCCTTGCTCGCGATCTGCGCCGTGACGACATCGCCTGGAGCGGTGCGCGGAACGAAAACCACCAGGCCCGCGCTGCGGCCGACACCGTCGCCGCCAACAGCGATCGAGTCGATGGATAAGCTGACGACCGCCATCAGTTGTTGAGCCCCTCGATCCGGGCCGCCTGCTTCCACCCATCTACGGCGCTCGTCGCGGGACCAGTTGATCCTCCCGTACCCGGCGATGGCAACCCGCCCGTCGACACCGAGCGAGCTCGCCGGTCGCGATCCGCCAGCATCGCCGCGGCGATGGCTGCGACCCGCACCGTGTCAGCCGGCGGCTTTCGCTCCAGGATCGACGCAAGACGCCGCTCGAGCCACTGGATGTCGATGTCACCGCGACGAAATTCTTCGTCGTCCATCAGGCGAATGTGAAAATCGCGCGATGTTTCCACGCCCTGGATGATCAGGTCGACCAGCGAACGCCGCATGCGGGTGACGGCCTGCTCGCGATCCGCCCCCCAGACGATCAGCTTCGCCAGCATCGGATCATAGTAGAGGCTGACCTCGCTTCCCTGCTCGATGCCGCCGTCCCAGCGAACCCCCGGACCACTCGGCAAATGCAGGTGTTCCACGCGTCCGGTGGAGGGCAGAAAATTGTTGGACGCGTCCTCACTGGTAATCCGGCACTCCATCGCCCATCCGCGGGGAACTATCTCCGCCTGACTGAACGGAAGCCTCTCTCCCGACGCGATCCGCAGCTGCCACTGCACGAGGTCGATGCCCGTCACAAGCTCGGTCACGGGGTGCTCGACCTGAAGTCGGGTGTTCATCTCGAGGAAATAGAAGTCGCCGCTCTGGTCGAGCAGAAACTCGCAGGTGCCGGCGTTCACGTAACCGGCCGCGCGCGCCGCGCGCACCGCTGTCTCGCCCATCTTCCTGCGCAATTCGGGATTCACCGCGACGCTGGGCGACTCTTCGATCATTTTCTGGTGCCGGCGCTGGACCGAGCATTCGCGCTCGCCGAGTGAGAGTACGTTGCCATACGCATCGGCGAGCACCTGAATCTCGACGTGACGCGGCCGCGAGATGAATTTCTCGAGGTAAATCGCATCGTCGCCGAAGGCGGCCTTCGCCTCCCGCTGCGCTGCGCCAAAAGCACTGGCGAGATCCTTGGGATCAGACACCACTCGCATGCCCTTCCCACCTCCCCCAGCCGCGGCCTTGAGCAGGATCGGATAGCCGAAGCTCGTGGCGACCTTCGCCGCGACCGCGGCATCGGCGAGCGGCTCGGTCGTGCCCGGCACGACGGGAACGTTGTTCGCAACCGCCAGCGTCCGCGCGGCGGTCTTGCTCCCCATCGCCGCGATCGCCTCGGCGGGTGGGCCGATCCATACAACGCCGGCGTCACGAACGGCGCGCGCGAACCACTCGCGCTCGGACAGGAATCCATAGCCGGGATGAATGGCATCTGCGCCCGTGGTCCGCGCGGCCTCGATGATCCGGTCGCCGCGCAAGTAGCTCTCCGTCGACGGCGGCGGCCCGATCAACACGGCTTCGTCTGCCTCACGTACGTGCGGCGCGCGCGCGTCGGCCTCGCTGTACACGGCAACCGTCTTTACGCCAAGCTCGTTGCAGGCGCGGATGACGCGCAGGGCGATCTCGCCGCGGTTTGCAATCAGAACTTTCCTGAACACTGCCGGCTAGAGCGGGATGTTACCGTGTTTCTTGGGCGGATTCTTGTCGCGCTTGGTCTGCAACGTCTCGAGCGCGCTGATCAACGACGGCCTGGTATCGCGTGGATCGATGATGTCATCGACGTATCCGCGGCCGGCGGCGATGTAGGGGTGCGCGAACTTGTCCCGGTACTCCTCGATCTTTGCATCAGTCGCTGCCGCCTGGTCGCTGCTCTCCGAGATTTCTTTCCGGAACAGGATCTCGACCGCACCCTTCGGGCCCATCACCGCGATTTCGGCCGTCGGCCACGCGACGTTGAAGTCGCCCCGAATGTGCTTGGAGCTCATGACGTCGTACGCGCCGCCATACGCCTTGCGCGTTATCACGGTCAGCTTCGGCACCGTCGCCTCGCAGTAGGCGAACAGGAGCTTCGCACCATGCTTGATGATACCGCCGTGCTCCTGGGCGACGCCGGGCAGGAATCCCGGCACATCCTCGAAAGTCACCAGCGGGATGTTGAACGCGTCGCAGAAGCGAATGAATCGCGCCGCCTTGAGCGAGGCGTTGATGTCCAGTACTCCGGCCAGCACTGCCGGCTGGTTTGCCACGATCCCGACGCTGTAACCTCCGAGGTGCGCGAACCCACAGAGAATGTTCATCGCGTAGTCGCTCTGCACCTCGTAGAACTCGCCATCGTCGATGACGCGCCTGATTACCTCGCGCATGTCGTACGGCTTGTTGGCGTTGTCGGGGACGATCTCGAGTAAGGACTCGTCGCGGCGGTCGCGGGAGTCGGTGCCAGGACCGCGCGGCGGGTCGCCGAGGTTGTTTGACGGAATGAAACGGAACAGATCCCTGATCTGCTGCAGGCATTCAGGCTCGGAATCCGCCGCGAAGTGCGCGACGCCCGACTTCCCGGCGTGGGTGTCGGCGCCACCCAGCTCCTCCATCGTCACGTCTTCGTGGGTCACGGTCTTAACGACGTTCGGCCCGGTGACGAACATGTAGGAAGAGCCGCGCACCATGTAAGTGAAATCGGTGATCGCCGGCGAATAGACCGCGCCGCCCGCGCACGGGCCCATGATCGCCGAGATCTGCGGCACCACACCAGACGCGAGTGTATTGCGGAGGAAGATCTCCGCGTATCCGCCGAGCGAGACGACGCCCTCCTGGATGCGCGCACCGCCTGAGTCGTTGAGTCCGATGACTGGCGCGCCGTTCCGCATCGCCAGGTCCATGATCTTTACGATCTTCTCTGCGAACGCCTCGGAGAGCGAGCCGCCGAATACGGTAAAGTCCTGAGAAAAGACGTAAACGAGCCGGCCATCGATCTTGCCGTATCCGGTTATGACCCCGTCGCCATAGAACTTCTGCGTTTCGAGACCGAAATCGGTGGAGCGGTGTACTACGAATCGATCGAGCTCGACGAACGAACCTTCGTCGAGCAGCAGCTCGAGTCGTTCGCGCGCCGACAGCTTTCCTTTTTCGTGCTGCGCCTGGAGCCGGGCTTCACCGCCGCCAAGCTCCGATTCGGCCCGCCGCCGCTCGAGCAGCTCGAGCTTCTCTCGCATCGTCATGGATGCGAAAAGCTAACCGCCAGCGGAATCCGCATCTAGCGGCTTGGTGTCGCTGATGCTCCGGTCAAACTAAGTTATGAAGACACATTGCTGCCCCAACGGTTTCAGGGATAGCATTGAGTAAACCCGTCCACTTTGAGTCCATCACGAAGAAGAAGAAGGCCCGCTAAGGCGAAAAAAACCGCCCGACGCCGGCCAACCCATCAGCACACCTCGCTTCCGACGAGTCGCAACGCGTACATGGAAACGCGCCAGTGGCTGCTCGATCGGCACGGGCCTGTCTGCGCCTACTGTGAGCGCCGGGTGAGCGCGAAGGCGATCACCATGGATCACGTTACTCCCCGCAAGGGAAAGACAGCGTACGACCGCCGCGACAACCTCGTGCTGGCGTGTCCAGCATGCAACGCGCTCAAGGCGGACCAGCCGTTCCTGGCGTTTCTGCTGGCGCGGCGCGCACGCGCGGCGAGCCTGCTGCGGTACGGAGGGCACCTGAGCCCGATGCTCCTCGATCTCGCGAAAGAGATTGCCGGGCCCGAGGCTGCCGCGCGCGCCGCGCGGCTCGCGGACCCCGACTACCCCTACCTCGACTAGCTGTCGGTTTCGCCGTCTGCCGCAGCCGCCTGAGCCGGCTCCGTGGCTGGCTGCGATGGTTCCGTCGCCGCTTCCGATTCGACGAGCTTAATCGGGCGCGGATTAGCGGCGCGTCGGGACTTGCCCTTGAGACGCGCTTTGATGAACGCGAGCACATCCATCTCATGCTGACGCAGCGTCGGTCCCTTCGATTTGCGCTTGTTCCACCGGCGTTCGGGCATCGGCGGCAGCACCGAACCATCGAGGTAGGCCTCGATCAGCGCGGGATGGATGTAGTACTTGCGGCAGACGCTGCGGGTGTTGCCGAGTCTCTTCGCCGTCATGTCGACAGCGGCGACAATGTTTCGCTCCGCCTCGCGCTTGGTCTTTGCGGGGCCCATGGCGCGCAACGCTTCGGCGGCGAGCATCGTTCCCGCCCAGGTACGGAAATCCTTGGCGGTAATGTCGCGCCCGGTGATCTCCTGCAGGTACGCATTGACGTCTTCGGCGTCTACTTCCTGACGCTTGCCTTCGTCATCGAGGTACTTGAACAGCTCCTCGCCGCGCAGCTCCTGGCAGCGCTGGACGATCCTCGCGATGCGCTTGTCAGTAACCGAGACGGCGTGCTGAATTCCGCTCTTCCCGCGGAACTCGAAGCGAAGCTCTGAGCCGACCACCGCGACGTGCCGGCGCCGCAGGGTCGTGAGGCCGAACGACTTGTTGGCTTTGCGATACTCGTCCGAGCCAATGCGGATCAGCGTCGTCTCAAGCAGCCAAACCACGGTCGCCATGATCTTGTCGCGGGCGAGACCGGGCAGCGCGATGTCCGATTCGACTCGTTCGCGGATCTTCCAGAGCACATCGCTCAGCTCGAACATGCGCTCGAACTTGGTTCCGTCGCGGTGCTGTCTGAACTGCGGATGGTAGCGGTACTGCTTTCGCCCGCGCGCGTCGCGCGCGGTGACCTGGAGGTGGCCATCCTCGTGCGGACAAATCCAGACCTCCGTCCACGCGGGCGGTATCACGAGAGACCGAAAACGCTTCAGGGATTCGGTGGATCTGATGACGGTTCCGTCGGGTCCGACGTACGTGAAGCCGCGACCGTGGCGGTGCCGGCGGATTCCCGGCATCGCGTCGGTAACGTATCTGAGTCCCGCGGCGACCGCGGACCCGATGTATTCACGTGAGACTGATTGTCCCAGAAATCCTCCCGACTGCGCGCACTGTGGACACGCCTGGCCGCTACGGCTGAGGCGGGGCGTCGCGATATGGACGAGAGGCACGGCCGGCGGCAACGTCGGGCTGCCTTAAAGGGCCCCGAACACTCCTATTGCGAGCCCACACGGCGAAAACCCCGAAGCGCGCCCGGCATCATGACCGTTTGCTGTCGCGCCCTCCTCGGTGCCGTCAGCCAGGTCCTTTTCCTAGTTTTCGGTGAGGCGACCCGATTTGTCGCACCGCGATCGCGGCGCATTGCCGGAGGAAAACGATATGAAGACTCTTTTCGTCAGCGCACTTCTGTCGCTGCTCGTTGCTGGTGCCTGCTCCAGCATCAACGACAGCGCGACCAACACCGCGCTGCTGCAGCTCGGCACGAATCGCGAGCGAT
This sequence comes from Gemmatimonadaceae bacterium, assembly GCA_035701245.1. Lineage (GTDB taxonomy): Bacteria > Gemmatimonadota > Gemmatimonadetes > Gemmatimonadales > Gemmatimonadaceae > UBA4720. The sequence continues at coordinate 34,529 of DASSNV010000169.1, forward strand.
GGCAGAGCAAGGGCATCCATGATTACTCATTTGACTACGATTTCGCGGCAATGATTCAGACGCAGCCGCTCCACATCGAGGTCCGGGCCGACACGGTGAACCGCGTCACCGACCGCGTCACCGGAGAGATCTTGATGAACGCGGGAAATCCGACTGTCGATTCGCTCTTTGCGCGCGTGTCATCGCTCATCGCGCATCCGTCCAACGGCATCCGCGTTCAGTACAACGCCGCCCTGGGCTTCCCGGAAAGCATCACGTCCGGCTCGAACGTGCCCGATACCGGCTACACCATCACGGTCACCAACCTGGCCTCTCTGCCCTAGCTGGTCGCGCCGTTCGCGGTGGGAAGCGTGACGTAAAAAGTGCTCCCAAGCCCGACGCTGCTCTCCACCCAGATGCGGCCGTTGTGGGCTTCGACGATGCCCTTGGCGATGGCGAGACCAAGCCCGATACCGCGGCGATCGGACGTCTTTGCCTGCCAGAATCGACCGAAGATGTGTGGCAGCTGCTCGGCTGGAATGCCGGGTCCGGTGTCGATCACCGAGAATCGCACCTCCCCGTCGATGCGCTCGGCACAGACGGTGATCGTGCCCGCGCGCGGCGTGAACTTGACCGCGTTTCCGACGAGATTCGACAGCACCTGCTGAACTCTGGCGGCGTCCGCGATGACGAGCGGCAGATTGTCCTCGACGTTGGTCTCCATCCGAATGGTGCTCCCCCCCGCGAGGGGCCGGAGCATATCGACCGTGTCGTTGATGAGCGCACCCGGGTGCTCAGGCCGCGGATCGATGGTGAGACGGCCGGATTCCATGCGCTTCACATCCAGCAAATCCTGGATCATCCGGTTCATGCGGTCGGCCGCTCTGCGCACAATTTCCGCCTGACGGCGCTCCTGGACGCGCTCCGGCGGCGTGGTCTCGAGCATGAGGCTGACCGCCATGGTGACCGTGTTCAACGGATTGCGCAGATCATGCGCGACGACGGCCAACACGTCATCGCGCGCGCGCGTCGCCTGCTGCGCTTCGTGGAAAAGTCGGGCGTGCTCGACCACCACCGCCGCGCGCCGGGCGAGGTCCGCCGCCAGCGACAGGTCGGCGACCTCGAAGCGCCGGCCGGAGCCGGACGTAACGAGGGTCAGCGCTCCAATCGGCCGTCCGGACGTCACGAGTGGCACGCAGATCAGGGACCGAGGCCCAAGCGCTTCGACGATCTTTCGCTGGCCCGGCTCGGCAAACGAAGCGCGAATGAAGGCAGATGTGATGTCCGCCTCAAGCACCGGCGCGCCCGTGTTCATCACGCGAATGAGCGGATGACGGTCGGTGAGCGCGCTTTTCGGGAATGTCGCGACCTCCCGCAACAGCTGGGACTTTGCAGGGTCGACGTGCGCTTCACCGATGCGCTCGAACCTGTCCTCGGCTTCGACAATGTCCAGCGCGCAATAGTCGGCGAGCGCCGGAACGGCGAGTCGCACCAGCGCTGCGAGGGTCGTCTGATAGTCGAACGAAGCGCTCAGCACTCTGCTCGCTTCCGCGAGCAGCGCGGCGCGTTTCTGGGAATGCTCCGCTTCGGCGCGGGCCGCCTGCTCGCGCGCCAGCGCCCGCGCGTGCTCCTCGGCGCGACGGCGCGCCGTGACATCCCGGAAGCTCCAGACCCGTCCGACCGGCAGGTCGTCGATGCGCTGCGGCTGGGAATATCGCTCGAAGGTGCGACCGTCCTTGAGCTCGAGCACGTCGTAGCTGGCTTCGTCCGGATGCCGATAGAGCTCGATCACCTTCGACATGAACTCCTCGGGGTGGACGAGCTTGTCGAGCGCCGCGTCGATCGCGCGCTGATCGTCACCGCAGGCGAAGATCTCCGCCGGAATCTCCCACATGTCCGCCATCTTCTGATTGAAGCTCAGAATCTTGCCGTTCAAATCGACGACGAGGATTCCATCAGCCGTGGATTCCAGTGTCGCGCGCAACAACGAAAGGGACCGGCTCGCCTCGGCCTCCGCCTCGCGGCGCAGGGTGATGTCCTCGATGAACCCAACCAGGTACAATGGCTGCCCCTCGACGGACCGAACTATTGAGACGGTGAGATTCACCCAGATGACGCGGCCGTCCTTTCGGATGTAGCGCTTCTCCATGCGGTACTCAGGCAGCTCGCCATCGCGAATGCGGCGAATGAACTCGAGACTCGCAGGCACATCTTCCGGATGGGTGAGCTGCTCGACCTTGAACTGGAGGATCTCCTCGCGCGAGTATCCGGTGATGTCGCAGTAGCGCTGATTGACCGAGATCCACTCTTCGTCGAGAGTGAGGTGGGCGATGCCGATCGCGGCCTGCTCGAAGGTCGCAAGGAGAAGGTGGCCCGGGCCGCCGAGCGGCACCGCGTATTCAGCCGTCCAGCCCGGCACAGGGTCGGTTGGCGTGAGCATTGTCGTATCGCCTGAAGTGGTTAGGCGCGCCATGACAGCTCCATCGTACGAGTGAGCCTGTGGACGGGTCGCGCGCCGATGCGCGCTGGCCGCCCTAATTTCGCATCCGGCGCGGGAGACGGACAGAAGGAATTTGGGTCCGGCTCCCCTAATTCAATTCGTCGAGCGCCCGCAGACTCGGGATGGTGGCCGCGGTGAGTCCGACTACGCCAAGCGTGACGAAGCCGCCGAGCACGACTGACCTCACTGTCCCGAGGAGCCGCGCCGCGACACCCGACTCGAACGAGCCAATCTCATTCGACGAGCCGATGAAGATCTGATTGGCGGCGGAGACCCTGCCCAGCAAGTGAGGTGGTGTGCGCAAGGTCATGAGGGTGGATCGAATCACGACGCTGACGTTGTCGACCATCCCGCTGATCACCAGTAGCGTCAGCGACAGCCAGAACCATCGGGAGAGCGCGAAGAAGATCCAGCACAACCCGAACGCCCCGACGCAGGCAAATAGGGTCAGACCGGCATTCCGGAGCCTCCGGTGAACGAGCAACAGGGAAATCAGAACAGCGCCCGCCGCTGGAGCCGCGCGGAGGACGCCAAGCGCCTCGGGACCAGTATGCAGGATGTCCGAAGTGAAGATCGGCAGCAGCGCCGGTGCACCGCCGAACAGCACCGAGAACAGGTCCAGCACCTGCGCGCCGAGCAGCTCCGGCTGAGTGATAAGGAACCGAATTCCAACCGTCAGGTTCTGGGCGATCGTCGCGTCGCTGATGACGGGAGGTTGTCGAACGTAGGCGACCTGCGCGAATAGCCCCAGCGCCAGCGCGCAAAAGACTGCTTCGACGGTGTAGGCGAGACGAGCCCCCGAGAAAGCGTACAGCATTCCGCCGGTTGCCGGTCCAACGACCGCCGCGAACTCCCACAGGGAAGAACGCCACGTAATCGCGTTGGTGTAAACCTTTCGTGGGACGATTTCGGCGCCCAGTGCCGTGCGCGCCGGTGACAGGAAGCTGCGCGCGAGGCCGCTGACAAAGACGACCGCGTAGATCGGCATGACGGTGCCCGTCAGAAATCGCCGCGGATACATAGCGAGCACGAGCAACGCGGCGCCGCAAAGGAGCTGCACTCCGATCGCGACCAGCGACAGCAGTTTTCGGTCGTGGCGGTCGGCAATGTGACCGGCGTAAAGTGCGGCGGTGATGAACGGTAACGCCTCCGCGAGTCCAACGAGGCCGAGCGAGAGAGGGTCCTTGGTCAGTGCATAAACCTGCCACGCCACGACCGTGGCCTGGATCTGGGTTCCGAGCGTCAACACTACCAGGCTGGCAAGGTACCACCGAAAACTCGCGATGCGCAGCGATATGTACGGGTCGTGTCGCTCGGCCATTCCTCAGACGGAAACGGGAAGCCGGATGATACCCAGCACGGTCGACGGCGGCAATCAGTACCCGTAGCGCGCCATCGCGCGCTCCATTTTATTAGACTGCGGTGGGTCAGGCGTCTCCAGGAGGCGAACGTGAGCAGCGCAACTTTGACGACAGCGGGCGCGACGAGGCCGGAGAAATCGGAGTTCCTTCCCTACTACGAGCGATACATCGACCTCGTACCGGAAGGAGACGTAGTCGCAAACCTCGTTACCCAGATGAACGAGACCCAGGAGCTGTTGCGAAGTCTACCCGCGTCCGTTGCGACCTACCGCTACGCGCCCGACAAGTGGAGCGTCAACGAGGTCGTCGGCCATCTGATCGACAGCGAGCGACAGTTTGCTTTCCGAGCCCTCCGATTCGCGCGCAACGACGCGGCACCTGTTCCCGGCTTTGAGCAGGATGACTACGTCCGCAACGCCAACTTCGACGCTTATCCGTTGGCGGATCTCGCGTCGGAGCTCGAGGCGGTTCGACAGTCGACGGTGTTTCTGTTCAGGCACATGGACGACGCCGCATGGATGCGGCGTGGCATTGCCAACAACGCCGAAGTGTCAGTGCGAGCGCTCGCCTACATCATCGCCGGACACGAGCTGCACCACCGGGCGATTCTCTCGGCGCGCTACCTGTAAAACTCCGCCCCACCTCGGTTTTCCGTGGAATCATCGAACCCGCCGCGAACAACTGCAACGGAACGGGTGCGAGACGTCAGTAGCGTCGATGCAAGTGATTGGTTCACTACGTCGGGACGTTTCCAAGTGGCGTAGGGCAAGAGCGTTGCCGGTACCGTGGATGCGCCGGTAACGTCCCGACGTCCCTGAACCCTCAAACTGGCCACTATGCTAATCGCATCTCGCACCCGTTCCGTTACAGTTAAGCGCGTCAGAGTGTGCAGCTCCGGGGATCGCCTGACTGAAATCCGCGCTTGAACGACGCTGATCTTTGCGCCGCGGAGCCGTGCGTAAAGGAATCGACGTTGATCCGTCCCGTCGTCTCCTGCTGGATGCGGTCGTCGCCGACCGAGGCGGCGGCATTCAACGCCTCATCGACGTCGCCGGCTTGCAGCATCTGCCGCTGATCGGTCGAGTGAGCCCAGATCCCGGCGTAGCAGTCGGCCTGTAGCTCGAGACGCACCGAAAGCTCGTTGGCGTCGGCCGGATTGGCTTCCTGCGCCTGACGGATCCGTGCGTCGGTGCCCAGGAGGTGCTGGACGTGGTGCCCGAGCTCGTGGGCGATCACGTAGGCGCGGGCAAAATCCCCGGAGGCGCCGAATCTCTGCTGGAGCTCGTCGAAGAAGCCGAGATCGAGATAGACGCGCTCGTCTTCGGGGCAGTAGAACGGTCCCATCGCCGACTCCGCGCCTCCGCAGCCAGAGCTCGTCGAGTTGCGAAAGAGAACCAGGCGCGCCGGGTGGAATTGCGCTCCGTAATTGGGCAGGGTCTTCGCCCAGGTGTTCTGAACATCGTCCAGCACGAATGAGACGAACTGCACCTGCTCCTCCTGCGCCGCCGAATCAGCGGCGGAGAGCGGAGCGTTCGATGCCGCCATGCCGGGCTCGACGCCCAGGTCGCTAAAGAGATTGCGCCCGAAAAGCAGACTGAGGGCGAGTACTACCACGGTACCGCCAATTCCCAATCCGCGGCCCATGCCGCCCCCCAGGCCGCCCATGGAACGGCGATCCTCGAGGTTGGGACTACGTCCGCCTGGTGTCCATCGCATTGGCTTCCTCCGGAAGTTGTTCTAACTCCGGAGGCGACTAAGGCAAAAACCCCGCCCGAATCAGGCGACCAGTACGGCGTTCCCCCGCCAATCGATCCCCAGCAGAGCTTTGGCGATCGTCGGGTCGAAGTGACTGCCTGCCCTGCGTTTGATCTCGGCCAGAGTCTCGTCGATGCCACGCGCCGGCCGGTACGGCCGCTCGTGGGTCAGTGCATCGAGGAAGTCGGCGACGGCGACGATCCGCGCCTCCATGGGAATGCTCTGCCCCGACACCCGGTCCGGATACCCCGACCCATCCCACCACTCGTGATGACTGCGCGCGATCCGCTGCGACACCCGGACCAGCTCGGAACGCCCCTTCGACAGCATCCGGGAACCGATGACAGTGTGGGTCTTCATGATCTCGAATTCCTCTGCCGTGAGCGGACCGGCCTTGAGAAGAATGCTGTCCGGTATTCCCACCTTGCCGATGTCATGAAGCGGCGCGGCGCGGCGAATCAGCTCGCTCGAGATCGGATCGAGTCCGACTTCCGCGGCAAGGAGCGCGGAGACGTGCCCAACCCGGCGGGTATGGTTTCCCGTATCGTCGTCGCGAAACTCGACTGCCGCCGCGAGTCTCTCCAGCACTTCCAGCTGCGATTGCTCCAGCTCGCGCGTCCGCTCCGCCACCTTCCGCTCGAGCTCCACGTTTTGTCCGCGGAGTCGACGGTACAGGAAGTGGGTCTCGAGAAGGTTGTTGATGCGCAGCAGAACTTCCGCCGAGTCGAACGGCTTGCCGACGAAATCCTTGGCGCCAAGCGCGAGCGCATGGCGCTTGACCTCTGCGCTGTCGTCGGCGGTGATCATCAGCACCGGCAGATATCCGTCGCCGCTCTGCAGCATGATCTCCTCGAGCACCTGGAAGCCGTCCTTGCCATTCATGTGCAGATCGAGGAGAACCAGGTCCGGCTTGAACTGAATGAAGAGGCCGAGGGCTTCGTCGGAATTGGTGGTCGAAGCGACATCGTCGTAGCCCGCCTTCGCGAGGATGCGCGTCAGCAACCGAATGTTCTGCTCGTGATCGTCGACGATGAGAATCCGTCCGGACTTGTCGCGGCGTTGACTGTTGATCACTGATTTCTCAGGCCGCGGTAGATGGCTTGCTCAGGACGGCGCGTACAGCGTTGCGCAGACTCTCGGCAGTGAACGGCTTCTGCAGAAAGTCCGTCTCCGACGCCTGAATGCCGCGCCGGAGGATCTCGTTGTCGGTGTATCCGGACATGAACAGCACCCGCAGTCCGGGACTCAGCTCGTGGAGCTCATCGACCATCCCGCGGCCGCCGAGTGTCGGCATTTCGACATCGGTGAGAACAAGATCGATCTCGCCGACTTCTTCGGCGGCGACGCGCAGCGCCATTGCGCCATCGGACGCTTCGAGCACCCGATAGCCGGCCTCGGACAGGATCCGCTTTCCCAGCTTTCGCAGCGCCTTCTCGTCGTCGACGAGAAGGATCGTCTCGCGTCCGGTATGCTCGCCGTGCTTGAGGCGCCTGATCTGAGATGCTTCGGCCTCCTCGGCTTCCCGCGCGGCGCGCTCCTCCGGAGACTCCTTGAGCGGCGATCCAGGCAATGGGACGTTCCCCGTACCACGATCGAGGCCGGTGGGCTGTGGAAGCACACGCCGGCTGGTGAGGAGAAGATTTTGAGTGATTGCGACCGCCCGCTCGACCGAGGCGCGGATGTCGGCGGCTTCCTGGGTGGAGAGACGGCTGTCAGCGAGCATGCCCTCGATCAGATCCGAGTTCATGCGGATCACCGTCAGCAGGTTGTTCAGCTCGTGGGCACCGCGTCCGGCGAGGTCGGCGAATGTCTGGAGCTCCTGCGTCTTCACAGCGAGAGTCTCCTCGAGCGGGCGACCCGCACTCAGGTCTTCAATGGCGAGAAGGATCGTCGTATCCGATTTTTCCGCCGAGGGAACCAGACGCGCGCTGAGCCATAGTACGCCACGACCGCCTTCCTTTTCGTCGTGAATGAGCTCGAAGTGATCGGACTGTGGCTCGCCGTCGAGCACGCGCTCGAGCATCGGTCTCAGCTTTTCGTCCCACGCCCGGCCGCCAAGCTCGTAGACCTTGTGACCGACGCACTCGCTTGGCGCGAGGCGGAACATTGCGTAGAAGGCTTTGTTGGCGGCGCGCACGTTCAGCTCGGGATCGAGCACGAGCAGCGCTTCGCCGGAAGTAGAGGGGCTATTCATTCCACATCATTAGAGGTGCCGTCCTATTAGGACGACTTTGTGCCGGAGGCGTATCGGCGTCGCGCTTGCGCTCTTTTCGCCGTGGCTGTCCAGTGGCAGCACAAAAAAAGGCCGCCATCACTGGCGGCCTCTAGTCTCGGAGCGCGATTACGCCGGCTCTTCGATGTAGCTGTCGGGCGGCGTCGGGATCGGATCCGACATGTTGTAATCGTCGGACTCCATGGGGATGACCTTGGATGGCGTCTCCGGACGCGGCGGCTGCTCCTCGGGAATCGCCGTTACTGCCAGGACGATGCGACGGTGGATCGGATCGACCTCTAAAACTCTGAGATCGAGGTTCATCGTCTCGTAGACGATGTCCGCGGGACTGTTGACCGGCTGGCCGAAATTCAGCTGGCTCACCGGAACGAAGCCTTCGATGTCGTTGCCGATATCGACGACCACGCCCTTGTCCATCAGTCTGACGACCTTGCCGCGCAGCTCGGTTCCGACCGGGTAAGTCTCGCCGATTCTCAGCCACGGATCCTCGGTCGCCTGCTTGAGTCCGAGAGAAATTCTCTTGTTCTCTGCATCGACGTTGAGAATCACGACATCGACCGAGTCACCCTTCTTCACGACTTCCGACGGATGCTGGACGCGCTTCGTCCAGGACATGTCGGAGATGTGAATCAAACCATCGATGCCCGGCTCGATCTCCACGAAAGCACCGAAGCTCGTGAGGTTGCGCACCTTGCCGTTGAGACGAGTGCCGACCGGATACTTCTCCGGCAGCATCATCCACGGATCCTGCTCCGTCTGCTTCATGCCGAGTGAGATCTTCTCCTCGTTCGGATCGACCTTGAGCACCACCGCTTCGATCGCCTCGCCAATCGAAACGAGCTTCGACGGGTGACGGACGTTGCGCGTCCAGCTCATCTCGCTGATGTGCACCAGGCCTTCGATGCCCGGCTCCAGCTCGATGAACGCGCCGTAGTTGGTGATGCTGACAACCTTGCCCGACACTCTAGTGCCGACCGGATACTTCTCCGCGACATCCTTCCACGGATAGCTCTGGAGCTGCTTGAGGCCGAGCGAGATTCTCTCGCGGTCCCAATCGATGTCGAGGACTTTGACTTCCAGCTCCTGACCGATGTGAACCATCTCGGACGGATGCTGAATGCGCCCGTACGACATGTCGGTGATGTGGAGCAGCCCGTCAACGCCGCCGAGGTCGATGAACGCGCCGAAGTCGGTGATGTTCTTGACGACTCCCTTGCGCACCTGATCCTTCTGCAGCTCCTTCATCAGCTTCTCGCGCTTGCCCGCCCGCTCCTGCTCGAGGATCACTCGGCGCGAGACGACGATATTGCGGCGGCGCTTATTGAGCTTGATGATCTTGAAGTCGAAAGTCTGGCCGAGGAGCTCGTCGACGTTCGGGACGCGACGCAGCGCGATCTGCGATCCGGGGAGGAAAGCATCGACTCCCATCAGATCGACCACGACGCCGCCCTTGATTTTCTTGATCAGGGTACCGCGCACGGGCTCGTCGTTCTCGTAGGCGACGCGGATGCGCTCCCACACGCGCATGAAGTCGGCCTTCTTCTTCGACAGCACGACGGAACCTTCCTGGTCCTCGAGGTGCTCGAGCAGAACTTCGACTTCGTCGCCCGGCTTGAGATCGGGAAGATCCTTGAACTCTTCGAGAGGGATCGTCCCTTCGGATTTGAATCCGATGTCGAGGACGACCATGTTGTCACGGATATCGAGCACACGGGACTTGACGATTTCGCCCTCTTCGATCGAGGCCATCGTCCCGTTGTACATCTCCATCATCGTCTCGAGCTCGTCCTGCGAGTAATCGTCCTCGTCGTAGAGCTCGGGTCTCAGGTTGGCAAGCGGACGCAGCTGCGCCTTCTGCAGGTCGCGCTTCTCTCGCGCGGTCAGCGTCGTGCCGGTTTGGGTTGTTTGGTTGGGCGAGTCTATCATGTTGCTGGTTAAAGGGTTGAATACGTTCGAATCAAGCCTTTAAATGTAGACCGAGCACCCCCGTCGGTCAACGTCGAGCGTAGAGGACGGCTCGAGAGCCGCGGACTACTTGAGTCCCTTGGCGAGAAGCAGGATCAGCTCTTCGTCGGACAGGCCCTCGAGCGCTCCCACAGGGAGATCCATCGCGACCTCGCTGCCGTCGTCGCAGCGGAAGGCGACGGTCACACTCGCCGGTTTGACCCTTCTGTCCGGTTGCCCGTCGGGACGAGACGATTCGAAAGCGCTCCAGTCCAGGCCGGCCCGATCTGTAAAGCGACGCATTAGCCACTACCTCCGAGTGCGCCCTGAGGGGCGCGTACCAGGCAACGCCCGGTGTCAGCCAGAGCGCTGCTCGGATAGAGTCACAATCTGTTCCACTTGCTCCTGCTGGGTCAGCCCGGTCGTGTCTATCACGATCGCATCGGCTGCGGGGACGGTTTGTCTGGCATCGAGGGCATCCCGCTCCCTGATTCGGATTGTCTCGTCATCGAGCAACCGCTCCGACGTCGGTGTCCCGCGCTGTCGCAGCCGTCGCGCAGCGCGCTCGCGGGAATCGGCGACCAGAAAAATTTTCAGGTCGGCATCCGGGAATACCACGGTCCCCATGTCGCGCCCATCGACCACGACGTCGTGGGAGAGCGCGGCACCCCGGACTTTCTCGTTGACCCACTGCCTGACGCGCTGCATTTGCGCGACCCGGGAGACGTTGCGCGTCACGTCCGCTCCGCGGATCTCATCTTCGATCGCCCTGCCCTCGAGTACCGGATAGAACGACGTGCGTGCAGCGCGCAGCTCTACCTGGCGCGCGGCATGTAGGACCGACTCTTCGGTCCATTTCGCGGCGTCGCCCTCGGCCCGAAGCATCGCCGCAGTCGCCGCGCGGTAAAGCGACCCCGAATCGACGTGCAGAAATCCGAGCCTCTCGGCGACCATCTGCGCGGTGGATGATTTGCCCGACGCCGCGGGTCCATCGATGGCAATGACACGAGTGCGCGGACTCACGCCGTGACTCGCTGTAAGTCGTTCCAGAACCCGGGGTAGGAGACCGCAACGCACCCGGGATTACCGACCTTGATTCGGTTCCCTGACACGGCGGAGAGAACCCCGAACGCCATCGCGATACGATGATCTCCGCGGGGATCGATCACGCCCTCGAGCTTTCGCCTGCGGCCGATGACCCTGAGTCCATCCGGCAGCTCCTCCACTTCCGCTCCGACAGCGCGGAGGTTGTGGACCACCGTCGCGATCCGGTCGCTTTCCTTTACACGAAGCTCCTCGGCGCCCGTAATCTCGAGATCGATGCCCGCGGCAGCGGCGGTGCAGGCGAGCATTGGAAGCTCGTCGATGAGCGAAGGCACTTCGTCGGCGCCGACGCTCACGCTCTCCAGCTGCGATGGCGCCACGCGCAGATTTCCGATTGCTTCACCACCCGTCTCGCTCGCATCCAGCTGGTCAATTCGCGCGCCCATCCTTTTCATCACCTCGATGAAGCCCGTCCGCGTGGGGTTGAGGAGGACATCGGTCAGGAGAAGACTGCCGCCAGAAGCCAGGGCTGCCATCGCGACGAAGAACGCCGCCGACGACGGGTCACCGGGCACGGTTATCTCGATCGCTGCAAGGTATTTCGCCGGCCGCAGACAGACCTGATTTCCGTCGTTCTCGATGTCCACCCCCATCGCTCGCAGCATCCGCTCGGTGTGGTCGCGCGAGGGAGATTTTTCGGTTACGCGGACTTCTACCCCCGCGACGAGTCCGGCGAGAACTATTGCACTCTTCACCTGCGCGCTCGCGGCGCGGGTATTCCAGTCGATGCCTCTCAGATCGGTGCCGTGGATCGTCATCGGGAGGCCCTCGCCCCCTGCGAACTCGAATCGCGCGCCCATCGAGCTGAGTGGCTCGGCGATGCGCTTCATGGGGCGGCGGCTTAGACTCGCGTCTCCCTCGAAACGGGACGTGAACGGATGCGCGGCTGCAACTCCCGACATCAGGCGAGTGGTCGTCCCGCTATTGCCGCAATCCAGCGGCTGTTGCGACTGCCTGAGGCCGCGCAGTCCAACGCCTTCGACGCGCATATCGCTGGCGATGTCTCCGATCGGAGCACCAAGAGCGCGAAGCACTCCGGCCGTCGAGCGAACATCCTCGGAGTCCAGAATGCCACGGACTTGCGACCGGCCGCTCGCCAGAGCGCCGAGGATGAGGGCGCGGTGGGAGATCGATTTGTCGCCGGGCACTCTGACGGTGCCCGTCACCTTCAGCGCAGCCACGACTCGAGCGCCGTGGCGGCGTCGGTTTTTTCGTCGCGGTATTTCACGATCACCGGGGTCTGCAGCGAGATGCCCTGGCTCTGCGCCCAGTCGGCTTTTACCGCTCGTGCGCCCGGGACTACCACCGCGCCTTCGGGGATCACGAGTGGCTTGTCCTCGGTGGCGCGGTGCACGGTCTCGCGGGGCAGATCGAAGACCGGGGTGCCGCGTGTCAGCACGACCCCGGCGCCGATGACGGCGCCTTTGCGCACCACGGTGCCTTCGTAAATCCCGCAGTTGCCACCGACCACAACGTCGTCCTCGACCACCACCGGCGACGCGTTCACTGGCTCCAGCACTCCGCCCAGCTGCGCGGCAGCGCTCAGATGCACGCGCTCGCCGACCTGCGCGCACGATCCGACCAGCGCGTGCGAATCTATCATCGAACCGGTCTCAACACGCGCGCCGACGTTGATGTACATCGGCGGCATGCAAACCACACCGCGCGCGACGTAGGCGCCGCGACGGATGCTCGATCCACCCGGCACGACCCGCACGCCGTCGGCGAGAGTCAACTGCCGTGGCGGATACGTGTCCTTGTCGAAGAACGAGAGCGTGACGCGGTCCCCCCTCCCCGATTCCATCGACATGTCAACGATCTCGCCGACGCGGAAGCCGAGCAGGATCCCACGCTTCACCCACGCCACCGCGTTCCATTCTCCCGACACCGGATCCTTTGCGGCGGCGCGAACCTCTCCGGCCTCGAGCGCGTCAAGCAGACGTCGCACGATTCCCCGCACTTCCTCGGGCAACGCGCCGGCTGGCGTCGTGGCAGAAAGACTTTCGATGCTTCGCTTGATTTCGGCGATGCCGGTTGCGCTCACGCAGCCAGCGCTCCGACCGACACCAGCGCAGCGCGCACCGTCGGCTCGAACTTCTGCGCCAGAGGAACGAGCGGCAGGCGCAGCGAGTTCGCCATGCGACCCATCATTGCCAACGCCGCCTTGACCGGAATCGGATTGGACTCGACGAAAGCAGCGATGGTTAGCTCCCCCAACCTGTGGTTCACCTCGCGCGCGCCGGCAAAATCTCCCTTTGCGCACAGCTCGGTGAGCTGGGCGACGACAGCGGGCGCGACGTTGGATGTGACCGACACGACTCCATCGCCTCCATCCGCCATTATGTGGAGAGTCATTGGATCGTCGCCAGACAAAACCGAGAAGCTGGCCGGTCGATGCCGGATGATCTCCCCGATCTGCGCCAGGTTTCCCGAAGCTTCTTTGACCGCCACGATGTTCGGATGCTCCGCGAGCTCCAGGGTCGTCGCCGCCTCGATGTTGCTCGCCGTACGCCCCGGCACGTTGTAAACGACGATTGGTATCCTGACTGCGTCGGCGATGGCGCGGAAATGGGCGACGATCCCGCGCTGGGGCGGCTTGTTGTACATCGGCGAGGCGTGCAGGAGGTGCGTCGCACCCATCGCCTCGACCTCCCGCGAAAGCGCGATCGCTTTCTTCGTATCGTTGGAAGCGGCGCCGGCGACGACCGGAACGCGGCCGGCTGTCTGCTCCACGGTGATCTCGACGACCCGACAGTGCTCGGCGATGCTCATCGTCGCTGCTTCGCCCGTCGATCCGCACGGCACGACGAAGTGCACTCCACTTGCGATCTGCCAATCCACGAACGCGCGCAGCGAGCGCTCGTCGATCTCGCCCTGCGGCGTAAACGGTGTAACCAGCGCGGTTCCGCATCCGGCGAGACGCTCTCTGTTCATTCTGTAAATGTATGCGGCGCCGGCGGAGAGGGCGAAGCTATTTGCGCTGCGGAAGCTCGAGCACGTCGCGCATTGTGAAAACGCCCTTCCGCCCCACCAGCCAGTCGGCGGCCTTCAGCGCGCCCTCGGCGAACACCCGGCGGTCGCGCGCGAGGTGGGTCAGCGATATCTGCTCGAAAAGGCCGTCGAAGAGCAGCTCGTGGGTGCCCGGCACCGCGCCCGCCCGCACGCTCGTGATCGGAATCGGCCGGTCCAGTGCATCGCTCGCGGCCTTGCCGATCGCGAGTGCTGTTCCCGACGGCGCGTCCTTCTTCTGAGTGTGGTGCGTCTCGACGATGTGCGCGTCGAAGTCGTCGAGGGTTCGCATCAACGTGCCCGCATACCTCGCCAGCTCGATCATCACGTTGACTCCGAGCGAGAAGTTCGGAGACCAGAGCATCGCCGAGCCCGATTGCGATGCAACGCGCGTCACATCGGCAAGCGACTCGTACCAGCCCGTCGTGCCGACCACTACCGGGATGCCGGCGCGCAGCGTGCTGGTGATGTTGGCGACCGCGGCATCGGGTTGACTGAACTCGACCGCGACCTCGGGATTCCCCAGCGCAGCGGCGGTGATTCCCGATCCCCGCGCGCTCTCTCGCTCGCCGATGAGCGCGGTGACCTTCCAGCCTTTCTCGATAGCCAGCGACCGGATCGCCTGACCCATTTTGCCATCGCCGATGATTGCCAGGCGCCGCGCGGTCATCGTCCGCCTCCACTGAAGAAGGCCTGGTGAAGTCGCTCCATCGCCACGTTCAGCTGATCGCCATCGACGATCACCGTCAGATTTATGCCGGTCGCGCTGAGAGACATCATGTGAATCTTGATCCCGTCGAGCGCTCCAATTGCCTTCCCCATCGCAGCGCTGTCGTCACTGATCGCCGCGCCGACGACGGCAACGATTGCACGGTCGCGCTCAACCGATACATCGCCGAGCTGCGAGAGCTCGACGACGAGCGACTCGAGCCCGGACGGATCATCCACAGTCACCGAAACCGAGATTTCCGACGTCGCGACGACATCGACCGAGATGCCGTTTCTCTCGAAGATCTCGAAAACGCGGCGCAGGAATCCCCGCGCGAACAGCATTTTTGCCGCTGCGACCTTGACGAGCGTAATTCCCGATTTCCCCGCGATCGCACTGACTGCGCGACGCGGCGCGTCGAAGGTAATGCGGGTCCCTGTGCCGTTCGGATTCCGCGAATTGTAGATGAAGACCGGAATTCCGAGGCGCACCGCCGGTGCAATGGTGTTCGGGTGAAGCACCTTCGCGCCGAACGACGCCAGCTCCGACGCTTCGTCGAATCGGATCTGCGAGATGAGCCTCGAGCCTTTGACGACGCGGGGATCGGCGGTCAGCATTCCATCGACATCGGTCCAGATCTCGATCGCGTCGGCGTGGAGCGCCGCGCCCAGCAGCGAAGCGCTGTAATCCGAGCCGCCGCGCCCGAGGGTGGTCGTTATCCCGCGCGCCGTTCGGCCGATGAATCCGCCCATAACGGGGACTTTACCTTCACCAAGCAGCGGCTGCACGATTTCGCGCGCCCGCTCGGCGATGGCGTCGACCTGCGGCTCGGCGCTCATGAATGTGTCATCGGTGACGAAGACATCGCGCGCATCGATGTGCTCCGCCGGAATCCCGCGCAGCGCAAAGAACGCGGCAACGAGGTGAGACGAGAGCTGCTCTCCGAATGCCGCGATTGCGTCGAAGCTGCGCGGCGTCGCGTGACCGAGCACCGACAACGCCTCGGCCAGGCTCGCGAGCTCGTCGAAGGTCGCGCTCATCTCTCCCGCGACCTCCGCCGCCTCCGCCGAAGTGCCGAGCAGCTTCTCACACTGCTGAAAGTGACGGTCGCGCAGTGACTCGACGCCGCGCAACGCGCCGATCAGGTGTCCCTTCGCCGACTGCTCCCCGATGGCGAGGAGCGAGTTGGTTGCTCCGCCAAGCGCCGAGACGACCACAGCCGGCTGTCTGTCCAGACGCCCTTTGACGATCGCGGCCGCGCGCTCGATCGCCTCGGCGTCTCCGACAGAGGTGCCGCCGAACTTGACGACGATCACACGGAGTCGAAAGCGCCGGTGCTCGCGAGCAGCTCGGCGTTCAGCACCGACCCGCCCGCGGCGCCGCGCACGGTGTTGTGGCCGAGCGCTACCATGCGCAGATCGAGAATTGCATCACGACGGACTCGACCGACGGTCACGGTCATTCCATTCCCGGCGTTCACATCGCGCTTGGCCTGGGGCCGATCGGGTGCGTCGGTAACGACGATCGGCTGCGGTGGTCGGGTCGGCAGGCCCTTGGTGGCGCTGTAGCCTTGCCACCCGCGCATCGTCTCGATCGCGGCTTCCGGCGTGGGAACATCGTCAAAGCCGATGGTCATGCAGATGGTGTGGCCGTGTTCGACGGGGACCCGATTGGTGTGTGCGCTGACTTTGAAGCCGGCGCTCGCGATTTCACCATCCTCGTACCGCCCGAGGAGCTTGAGCATCTCGCGCTCGAGCTTGGGCTCTTCGTCGGCGATGTACGGGATGACGTTGCCGAGAATGTCGAGCGAAGGCACACCCGGATACCCGGCGCCCGAGACCGCCTGCATCGTCGATAGAAAGAGCTGCTTGATGCCAAACTTCTGGTGCAGCGGCGCGAGCGCGACCGCGGCGACCGTCGCCGAGCAGTTGGCGTTGGTGACGATTGCACCGTCCCACCCGCGCCGTTGCCGCTGACAGTCAATGAGGCCGAGATGATCGCCGTTAACCTCGGGAATGACGAGCGGAACGTCCGGCTCCATGCGGTAGTTCTTGGCGTTGCTCAGCACGAATCTTCCCGCCTTCGCGAACGCCATTTCCACCTCGCCCGCGGCGGTAGCATCGAGCGCCGAGAAGACGATCGGTGCTTTCACGACGCCCGGATCGCACGCGATGACCCGCATCGATTGCACCCGCGGCGGTGGCGGGTTGCCCTCGAGCCATCGCGTGATCTCGCCGTACTTGTGACCGGCCGAGCGTTCGGAAGCAGCGAGCTCGGCGATCTCGAACCACGGGTGGTCGGAGAGCAGGCGCACGAACATCTGCCCGACAGCGCCCGTCGCGCCGAGTACCGCGACCGGCCATTTCGTCTTGCGTTTTCCGGGAATTTGCAATGGCGTCATCGTGCGAGCAGGGTTTTGGCGAGCTTCTCGTAGGTATCGACGCTGGCTCTCAGCTCCTCGACGTCGATGTACTCGTCCGGCGTGTGGGCGACGTGGATCGATCCTGGACCAAACAGCAAAGGCTCTCCCCAGCTCGAAAGCAGTGGGATGTCGGATGTGTAGGCGACGGGGACGGTCTCGAATCCGGGCACCGTCGCAAATCGCTGCGCGGGAATGTGCGAGCCGAACTCGACGTCGGCGTGACCACGAGCCCACTCGAGCACCATCTTCTTTATCGGCTCGACGTCACCGACCAGTCGAAACATTATCTCGGCCTCGGCGTGCGCAGGAATGATGTTGGCCTCGGTGCCGCCTTTGATCGTCCCGATGTTGACCGTGGTGTCGCCGAGCACGTCGTCGGAGGGGAGTGGCAGTTTTCGGAGCGTCGGAAGCAGATCGAGCATTGGCTCGATGGCGGAGCGGCCCAGCTGCGGGTATGCCGAGTGGGCTTCGCGACCGCGAGTGCGAATCGTAGCCCGCAGCGATCCCTTCGCTCCGCTTGCCAGCTTGCTCTCAGTCGGCTCGCCGTTGATGAGAAAGCGGCTGGTACTGCGAAGGTTGTTTGCGGCGCGCGCGCCATCGGAGCCTTTCTCCTCGCCGACGACAAAAAGCAGGTCGACGCGCTTCTCACCGTCGCCCACCAGCCGGTTGGCCGCGACGAGCATCGCAGCGGCGATGCCCTTGGCGTCCGCGGCACCGCGCCCCAACAGTCTGCGGCCCTCGAGTCGCGGCGGGACGAAGGGAGGAACGGTATCGAGGTGGGTCGAAAACGCCACACCACCGCCTCCGCCGGAGCGCGATGCCCAGACGTTGGATCGACCGCGGGTCACCTCCTGAAGCGTGACGTTCCATCCGCGCGCGACGAGCCAGCGCGATACGAAATCCACGACGCTTCCTTCTGAACCCGTCGTCGATTGAATCGCCAGTAATTCAGCGGCCAGCGAGACGACATCAGTCATGCGCAGAAGTTAGCGTCACGTGCGCGACGGTGTCAGTGAGTCCGGACGACCGTCGAAAGGATGCAATCGTCAGGTTGTCGCGCTGACCCGCGTGAACGCCGATTGACGGGCGACACCGTCGACGCCCTGAACGCGCTCGACGAACATGTGCTGCAGAAGGCGGTTCGCTTCCCTCACGTACGCATCGTGGTGGCGCTCACCGATGTCGCCGATCTCCTGGAGCGTGCGATTGCCCATCATTTTGCCGGCTTCGCGGAAGGTCTTGAAGCTGTCCTCCGACTGGCGAGCCATCACCAGATCGCCGATGAGACGCTCGTAGTCGCTGTCCCGCGCGGCATCGGCGAGATCCCGGGCGACTCCGACTGCGGCACCCACCACGCGGTTCCCGAGGCCGCCAGCTCCGAGCAGCTGCGACTGGAATTCCTCCAGCATCCGCTGGTGCTCCTGCATGTGCGGAATGTGGCGCGAGCAGAGGTCGCTCAGGCGCGGATCGTCTGCCTGGGCTTCGTGGTCGATGAGAGAGCGAAGAAACGTTCCGTGCTGCACGACGGCGTTGTGGACCTGAGTTCTTAGGAAAGCGCTGCCGTGATCCATGCTGGTCTCCGATTGCTGGTGAAACAGACACTATGCCTCGGGAAGAACGCCGTATCTCGACGCGCGCGTCCCCCTTCGCACAGAAGCGAAACTTGTGCCCGAAAAAGCTTGCGTCAGGCGTAGTAAACGGGTACTTTTAGTGACCCGAATACGAGCCGAAGCGTCGGAGCGTAAGTGGCGGTACGAGAGGAGTTTACATTGCCACCCATAAGGAGGAGCCTCAACAGTAGGAGAAAGGGGGAAAAAGAGGTGAAGCGGAAGGTCCGTATCCAGCCGATGGAACCGACTCGATTGTGCGGCAAAGACACGTCGGTTACTCAGCTCTACCATGTTGAGGAAACCCTCGACCACGGCCGGATCCACCACCTCGTTTTTTTCGACAAGCACGGCTGGTATTGCGAGCACGGCAAACAGTGCAGTGCGGTTGGAGACGTGCAGAAATTCACCAGAAACAAACTTTAGCGACTAACAACGGATGGATGAGAGCATGATCGCAAGACAGGATGCCTACATTGAGAAGACTGACGTCTGGGCAAAGCTTTCCGCCCCCCTTCCCGCTGGTGTGATCTCCTGGCGACAAGACGGCAAAGTGACGGCGCGCGACGGAAAATATTTCGCGAGGTTCGTCGCCTACATCGAAGCGAACACGGTGCGTGAGAGACTGGACAACCTCGTCCCTGGCGAGTGGGACCTCACGCTGGAGCTATTGCCCGTCATCTCCGGCGAAGACGGAGACGGGTCGCAGTATTCGTTCAAGGCGCGGTTGCAGATCCTCGGCGTGATCCGCGAGGACGTCGGTACCGGCAAGGACTACAAGCAGGCTTCGACCGACGCGTTCAAGAGAGCCGCGGTGCGATTTGGAATCGCCAACGAGCTCTACGCCTACGAGCAGAACTGGGTCGAGATGGACGGCGACGGCAAATACGCCAAACCGGTCGAGGACCCGCAGGCGGCCTACACCCGGCGATACGGCAAGCCGGGTCTGGTGGCCCCGCCGGCGACGGCGAATGGGGTCGCGGCCCCGGTGCCGGCGTCGATGCTGACCGACACCGAAATGGTGAGCTGCCCCAAGTGCGGCGGCCGGATGTGGGATAACCGTCTTACCAAGCGGAATCCGCGCGCACCGGACTACAAGTGCCAGAACCGCTCGTGCGACGGCGTGATCTGGCCGGCCAAAGCCGCCGCCAGCGCGGCGAACCCGGACGCCAAGGACGAACATAGGCTGGCATCGAGCTCGGCGCTGGTAGGCACAACCGAAGAGGAGCTACCCTTCTAATACTGACGTTGCCAACCGCAAGCTTTCGAAGGCGGGCAGAAATGCCCGCCTTTTTTTCGGTGCGCCCCTTCACTTCCCCGATTGCTTTTTTGGAATGAGAAGCCGGGCGGCGAGCGGATCTACCGCCACTGAGATCCGGGACGACGGGAGCAGCTCGCCATCCGCCTGAGCGGGCATCGCCGGAGAAGTCTCGATCAGGAAATCGCGGCCGGATTTGTAGAACAGGCAGGGATCGGCTCTGAAATCCTTCCGCACCATTCGCCAGAGGATCCTCACCGAATCCCAGAATGTGTTGGGAGAGAAGACGCAGGCGTTGAGCAGACCATCGTCGTGGACGATTCCGTGGCCGAAGGAGACCAGATCGTTGAGAACGGCGCCGAAGTTCGCAACCAGCACGGCCGAGGCTGTGCGCTCGTAGAGGGCGCCGTCCACGGTGAGACGCAGAGAGAACTTCTTGTTCCGTATCACCGCTTTATAGCCACCGATGACGTACGCCATGAAGCCGAACCGTTTCTTGAGGCGCGCCGGTGCCTCGGCGATCATCGTAGCATCCAGGCCCACTCCGACGCCGATCGCGAAGCGGCGCCCATCGCCCAGCCGCCCAAGGTCGAGAGTTGCCTGATCCCCATCGAGCAGCAGCGGCACGGCGCGCCGCGGATTGAGCGGAATGCCGAGGGTCCGGGCGACGACATTGCCCGTGCCACCGGCCAGCACGCCGACTGGCGGGCCGCGATGCGCGAGCTCACCGAGCACCTCCATCACGGTTCCGTCACCGCCGAGCGTGAACACAGCATCGTACTTCTGAGCGTGCTCGGCGGTGAGGGTCGCGGCGTGCCCGGGCGCCGCGGTAAGCATGACGTCGCAAGCTACTCCCGCGTTCGAGAAGGCATCGATCGCCTTTTGCCGGATGCGTGCGCCGCGCCGCGATGTCGGATTCACGACCAGCATCACCCGGGTGATGGCGTTCGGCCGGACGGGGGGTGCCTGGTCAGGCATTCGTTGATTTGATGCGCGGGGCCGGATTCGAAGGAACTGCAACTGAACGGGTGCGAGGTGTGAGAGAAGCATAGTGGCGAGTCGCCAGTTCACAACGTCGGGACGTCACCGTCGCGGCCCGGGGGACAATCAAGGCACGCCGCGAATGTGTCCACTGCTTAAGGAATTGCGCAGGTGATGAAATCGACCGCGGGCGCCGGCCTCACGTGAAAGTCGGCGCGGCAGTGAACTGCAAGCTTTCAGCTGTGCCACTGAAGACTCGCACCCGTTCCGTTGCGGGCCCTGTACGCGCGGTACGGGGGTTGGCGAAGCGCTCCCTGGATGTGAGATGCGCTACGCCGGCTGGCGAAGCGCTCCCTAGATGTGAGATGCTCGGGGCGGGGATCGAACCCGCATGGGATCTTATCCCAAGGGATTTTAAGTCCCTCGCGTCTACCGGTTTCGCCACCCGAGCGGAGAAGAAAGGACCGACTGAGCCATGGCGCGGCGCATGACAAAGCTACGGGCGTAAAACGGCTCCAACAAGCGCGTTGGGGCCCCTCGCGCGGCGACGAATTTCAGTTGACAAAACCTTTGACGGAATGATAACGTCTCCCCCGCCAGCGACCGTCGTAACTCAGACGATCGCCTTCCAGCTTTCAACATCGTGCGGAGAATCTATGCGCCGTCTTTTGGTCCGCGTTTCCACCGTAGCACTGGCTTTCATCGCGACTTTTGCCACACCCGGCAACGCTCAGCGCGTGCTCGGTGTCGCCGACGACGCCCTGGTGCTCCCGCGCGGAGTCTTTCGCATGCGCATCGTCGGTCAGTGGACCTGGTTCAACGAACGCTACGGAATGGACACGCCCGGCCGGCCCGACGGCGCGCTCGAGCCGTTGGGAATCGATTTCACCCTCGATACGATCGGCGTGAAGCAGTTCCCGAACCTCGCCAGCCTCCAGGCTGGCCTCCAGAGCCTAACCGGCAATCCGACCTGGTACGCGACGCTCGGCAACACCGTGGTGAATCTCCGCGATCACGTAACCGCCATTCCGATTGTGCTCGAGGCAGGACTGACCAAGAAGTTCTCCGTCGGCGTGCAGATCCCCTACGTCAAGACTCAATCGTCTGCCTTTTTCAGCGTCAACACTGCCGGTACCAACGGCAACCTTGGATTCAATCCCGCGCTCGCGGTGCAGGGGGCGGCGGCGCAGAATGCTGCGCTGCTCGCGCAGTTCACGACCGCAGCCAACACCCTCGAGGGGTCGCTGGCGGCGTGCCAGGCGAATCCCGCGGCATCGCCATCGTGTCCCGCTCTCCTCGCCAATCAGGCGAGTGCCCAATCCTTGATCGCGAACTCCCGCGCATTTGCGGGCGGCGTCAACCAGATCTACTCGACCTCGCCGTTCGTACCGATCGCCGGCACCGACGCGCAGCTGGCAATCGAAGCCCGGGTCGCCGCATTCCGCGCGCTTTACAATCAGTTCGGCATCACGAGCATCGACCCGACCACCACCGGCCCCTTCGCCGCGCAGACGCGGCTGAGCCTTCGCGATGCGCAGCGGATCCTGAGTGACCCGTTGTTCGGCATTGCCGCCGCGCCGCTCGAGTCTGTCGGACGGTCGCACGTTGGCGACATCGATGTCGGCGGCAAGTTCTCTCTGTTCGACACCTTCGGCGGCAACACCGAAGCGCGGATGTCACCGCACGGCTTCAATCTTCGCACCGCCATCGGCGGGGTCTTCCGCATCCCGAGCGGCGAGATCGAATCAGCGGACAATTTCATCGACATTGGCACCGGTCGCGGCGCCAAGGCGATCGAAGGCAGATGGTTCACAGACATCCTGCTCGGCAGCCGGTTCTGGGAATCGTTCGTGCTGCGCTACAACAAGCCGTTCGCGGACCAGCAGACGATGCGCATCACCGATCTGCCGAACGAGGAGCTGGCGCCGCTCTATCGTCGCCAGACTGTCGACCGCAAGCTCGGCAGCGCATTCGAGTTCGAGACTGCGCCGCGCATTGTGGTGAACGATTTCTTCGCGGTGTCCGGGTGGTACATGTACCGCAACAAGCAGGAAGACCACTACACCGGCACCTTCACGATTCCGGCGGCGACCACCGGTTTTGCCGACCTCACCCTCGACGCCTCCACCCTCGATCAGGAGACGGCGCAGACAGAGCACCGCTTCGGCGGCGGCATCTCGTTCTCGAACCTGTACTCGTTCGAGCAGGGCAAGGCGAAGATCCCGTTCGAGGTGACCTACCTGCATTGGCAGACCACCAAGGGCGCCGGCGGCAATCAGCCGAAGTTCTTCACCGACCAGATCCAGCTTCGACTTTACGCTCGGATATTCGGGGGGAAGTAACTCGGCGGACGGATCGCGCGGCTTCGGCGGACACCCCTAGTCAAAAAGGCGGCAGGTGGGAGACGTGGCCAGAGGCACAGGTATCAGTTTATCCTGCGCGTCTAACCCTGCGTGACGCAGCTAGAAGGCGAGCATGACAACTTTTGCCCGAGCATCTCTGCGCATCTCTCCCACCTGCCGCCTTTTTGACTAGGGGTGCCAGTCGACAGCGGTCAGGTCCCAGAATCCGGGTTAAGCAGTCGCGCTCTCGAGCAGTTCCTTGGCGTGCGCGCGGCTGACCTTGCTCTCCGGATCCCCGCCCAGCATCCGCGCGATTTCGTTGACCCGAGTCACACCATCGAGGACGGTGATGTCGGCGGTGGTCACGCCGCCCTTGGCACCTTTTGCCACGACGATGTGATGGTGCGCGCGAGCGGCGATCTGCGGGAGGTGTGAGATCGCGAATACCTGATGCTCCTTCGCGACGCGGCGCAGGGTGTCGCCAACCTGTAGCCCGACCCGTCCCCCGATTCCGGCATCCACTTCGTCGAAGATCAGGGTCGGCACCCGATCGACGCGCGCCAAAATGGTCTTGAGGGCCAACATGACTCGGGACAGCTCTCCACCCGACGCCACCCGTGCCAGCGGGCGGTCTTCGTGACCCACGTTGAGCGCCACTCGAAATTCGACATCTTCGGCGCCGTCGGAGGTCGGCTCATCCCGCGAGGTGAGTGAAACGGTGAATCGGCCGTCGGGCATTCCCAGCGACGGCAGCAGAGCGTCAACAGCTTTCGCCAGCTTCTTCGCCGCGGAGAGCCGCAACTCGGTCAGCCTCTCGGCCTCACCGCCGAGACGCCGGCGCGCCTCGGCCTCGCGCGCGGTGAGATTGGCGATATCCAACCCGGCGGTGTCGACGAGATCCAGCTCCGCACGCGACGACTTTCCGGTCTCGATCACGGCATCCAGCGTCGGCCCGTACTTCTTGAGCAGACCGAACAGCCGGTCGCGACGCTGACGGACCTCCTCCAGGCGGGCGGGATCCAGATCCACCGAGCCCGCGTAATCCTCGACGCTTCGGGCGAGCTCCTGCAGTGCGTAGAAGGCCGTGTCGAACAGCTCCTGCATCCTCGCCGCGGATGAATCGATTCTCTCGATCGACGTCAGCGGACGCTGCGCTGCCCCCAGCTGGGACAGCACGCTGCCTTCCTCTCCCGACAGCAGCTCGCCGAGAGTGGTCGCCAGCGTGCGGAGCTCGTCGGCGTTCTCGAGAACCCGCGCTTCATCCTCGAGCCGTGCATCTTCGCCCGCCGTGAGACGCGCATCCTCGATCTCTTTGGCGACGTGGCGGAGATAGTCGGCGCGCTTCTCGGCGTCGGCGCGCCGCTGGTTGAGCGTTGCAATCTCACGTCGGATGCCCGTCAGCTCGGTGTGAGTCGAGCGCACCAGCGCCGCCTGAGCCTCCGCGCCTCCGAATGCGTCGAGAATCCGCCGCTGCGACTCCGGATCGAGGAGCGTCTGCGCGTCATGCTGGCCGTGGAGGTTGACGAGCTGCCGTCCGATTTCGGCGAGCACCGTCGCGGTTACGGTCGCGCCGTTGATCCACGCGCGTCCGCGGCCGTTGGTCGAGATCTCGCGCTTCAGCACGAGAGTGTCATCCTCGACTTCGATGCCGCGCTCGTCGGCGAGCGCCGCGATCCCTTTCACGCGCGACACATCGAAGACTCCTTCGACAGTCGCCTTCTCGGCACCGGTGCGAATCAGATCAGCGCTCGCCCGCTCGCCGAGCAGCAGGCCGAGCGCGCCGACAATTATCGACTTGCCGGCGCCCGTCTCGCCCGAAAGCACGTTGAACCCTTCGGCAAGCGGAAGGTTGACCTGCTCGATGATCGCGAAGTTTCGGATCCGCAGCTCTGTAAGCATCACTGACCGCTAGTCGTCGTCGGGGAGGCCGCCCCAGCCAAGCTTCACTCGCATGCGCTCGAAGAACGTCGCACCGGGGAAGCGGACGATGCGCACCGGATTGTCTGCCTTGCTCACCTTGAGCTTCTCGCCCTTCACGAAACTCGTACCGACTTGCCCGTCGACCGTAACCAGAAGTTCGGTGGGAGTCTCGTTTGCTTCCACCGTCACCTCGGCGTCGGCCGGTATCACCAGCGATCTGATCGCGAGGGTGTGCGGCGAGATCGGCGTCATGATGATCGATTCGACCGTGGGGACAACAACCGGTCCGCCAGCAGAGAGACTGTAGGCAGTCGATCCCGTCGGCGTGGAGATGACCACCCCGTCCGCGGCGTAGGTGCCAATGCTCTCGCCGTCCACAAAGACGTTCAGCCTGACGACTCTCGCGAATCCGCCCTTGTGGAGCACGAAGTCGTTGAGCGCGCGCCATTGTTTGCGGGTCGCGCCTTCGGAGTCGATCGCGCGCGCACTGAGCGCCATGCGCGGTTGCGCAACGTAATCGCCGCTTGCGAGGTTCTTGAGCGCCGGCTCGAAGTCCTCGCTCTGACAGCTGGTCAGAAAACCGAGTCGCCCGAGATTGACACCCAGTATCGGGATGTTCCGGCCGTCGATCAGCCGCGCACCGCGCAGCAGCGTTCCATCCCCGCCAAGCGTTACGAGCGCGTCTAACTGGCCTGGATCCTCGAGGCGCGCGCCCTTGCCGGCCACTTCGTGCAGCCCTTGCTCGAGCAGTGGCTCGATATTGAGTGCCGGTGCAACGCTGAACAGGGTGCGGAGGATGTCTGAAAGCTCCTCATATCCCTGGTGGCCGATGACGCCAAGACGCATCAAACGGCGCGGAGATGGGCGCCCCGCGAGCTCTCCAGACTGAACGCCTCGCTCGCGCGTCGGGCGATGCCGGGGGCGTCGAGCCCGAGCAATGCCAGCTGCTTCGCTCGCGGCCCCTGATCCACGAAGTC
>DASSNV010000170.1:0-20027 GCA_035701245.1 Gemmatimonadaceae bacterium
GGCGCCCCCATCTGCACCGCGATGGTGCCAAGTGGGTAGACGATGGTGGATCGAAGCGCCATCAACGGCAGCGTCGATGGAAGGTCAGCCTGCAGGATGTCGTCTTTGCGCTGGGCGGCGGGCATTCAGTTCCTCTGTAACGTCATGGTGCTTCAGTTGTTTCAGAAGTTAACGGCGCCTAAGTTTAAAGGCTATGTTCGAAGATCTGAGCGAGAAGCTCGAAGCCACGTTCGCCCGCCTGCGTGGCCGCGGCGTCCTGACCGAAGCCGACATCAAGGAAGGGCTGCGCGAGGTCCGGCGGGTTCTGCTCGAGGCCGACGTCAACTTCCAATTGACGCGCGAGTTCCTGGAACGTGTCGAGAAAAAGGCCACTGGCGTCAACGCGCTGAGCACCGTTTCGCCAGGGCAACAGCTGGTCAAAATCGTCCACGAGGAGCTCGCCGCGATGCTCGGCGAGCAGCGTGAGGGACTCAAGCTCGGTACAGTCCCGCCGTCAGTGGTGATGATGGTCGGGCTCCAGGGCTCGGGGAAGACGACGACAGCGGCCAAGCTGGCGCGGAAGCTCAAGGCTGAAGGTCGTTCCACTCGACTCATCGCCGCGGACGTGTATCGCCCCGCGGCAATCGATCAGCTCGAGACGCTCGGGCGGGATCTTTCGATTCCCGTTTACGCAGACCGCAGCACCAACGATGTGGTGAAGATCGCGCGGGCGGGTGTCGCCGAGGCGCTGCGCGAGCGCGACCGGGTCGTCATCGTCGATACAGCGGGGCGGCTACAGATCGACGAGGCGATGATGCAGGAGCTGTCGAAGCTCAAGGAAGCATTGCGACCCTCCGAGATACTGCTCGTCGCCGACGGCATGACGGGACAGGACGCGGTGAAGATCGCGCAGGGCTTCGACCAGGCGCTGCACATCACCGGTGTAGTTCTCACCAAGATGGACGGCGATGCACGGGGCGGCGCGGCGCTCTCGATCTATGGCGTAACCAAGAAGCCGATCAAGTACATCGGCGTCGGCGAAAAGCCCGACGCGCTCGAGGAATTCCATCCCGAGCGGATGGCCGGACGAATTCTCCAGATGGGCGATGTCATCACGCTGGTCGAGAAGGCGCAGGCGACCTTCGACGAAGCGGAGGCCAAGCGGCTGGAGAAGAAAGTTCGCAAGGAAGGAATGGACCTGACCGATTTCCTCAACAGCATGCGCCAGATCCAGAAAATGGGGCCGCTGGAAGGGATTCTGAAAATGCTTCCCGGGGTGAACACCAAAGCGCTGAAGCAGATGAAGAACGCCGACCCGAAGCGCATCAAGCACGTCGAGGCGATCGTGCTGTCGATGACGCCCGAGGAGCGAAAGAATCCCGGCATCATCAACGGCTCCCGCCGGGCGCGCATCGCGAAAGGTTCCGGTCGTCCGATCAGCGACGTCAACCGCCTGCTCGATCAGTTCCGCGAGATGCAGAAGATGATGAAGAAGATGGCGGGCGGGGGGCGGATGGGGATGCCGTCCATGCCCGGAATGTTCGGCCGATAAACGGCTTCTGGTTCGGGATCGCGGCGCTTCGGTAAGACCCCTGGTCCAAAAAGGTGGCAGGTGGGAGACGTGGACAGACGGGAGGGTTTCAGCCTTTGCGCTTGGCGGTTGGGGATCGTTCCGCGCGGGGCTTTTCTTTTCCGTAGAGGGAGCGTAGCTCGTCTTTCGCCCGGTTGAGGACCTTCTTGCGGCTTGCGGGCAGATCGTTACCGGCCCGATTGATATAAAAAGTCAGCATCGACATTGCTGAGCGATATGGGTCGCTTTTCCGACAACGCAGGGAGAAGCGGGCCACCACAGCCAGCGGGAACCGAGCATTGTTGATCGAGGACCAGGACCAACGGCATTGCTGATTGCTGACTGAGTGAGGAGCGAGGACGGGGATTCGCATTCCTGGTCCTCGATGGTCCACCTGCACCCCTAGTCCCAAAGGGGGCAGGTGGGAGAGACTGCGCAGAGATGCAGAGTTGGCAGTTGTTATACTCGCCTTCTCGCTGCGTCACGCCCCTTTTGAACGCGCCGGATAAACTCTTACCTGTGCTTCTCTGACCATGTCTCCCACCTGCCACCTTTTTGACTACAGTGGCCAGTGAACCATTGAGGACCAGGAATCCGAATCTTCGTCATCGCTCCTCAATCAGTCCGAATTCATCAATGCCGTTGGTCCTAAGCCCTCGGTCCTATTAAATTCGAATGCCAGTACCACCGGGTGCGTGTCGGATAGTCCGACGTCGCGAGGAGCCCGGTTCAGGCGCGAGAGCGCCTTTTTTACACCCTCCAGGGAGCCGTACAATGGTAAAGATTCGCCTCCGTCGCGTTGGACGGAAAAACGCGCCGTTCTATCGCATCCTCGTTGCCGACTCGCAGAGTCCGCGCGATGGGAAATTCATCGAGATCATCGGACAGTACGCTCCCCGGCAGAGTGAGAAGTCGCTCCAGGTGGACGAGGCGCGCGCCAATCACTGGCTCGATCTCGGCGCACAGCCGACCGACACTGTCCGCTCACTCCTTCGGCGCGCCGGAGTGCTCAAGCGCCGTCACGAGCAGCGCATCGGGATCGAGCGCAAGTCAGCCGCGATTCCCGTCAGCGAGAAGTCGGGCGAAGAAGCCGGCGCCTAGAGCGCACGAGTCGCACATGGCCGAGCCCGAATACGCGATCGTCGGGCTGATCCGCAAAGCACAGGGGATTCGCGGAGAGGTAGTCGTCGAGCCTTTCACCGGACAGCCGGACGTGGTCTTCGCGTCCGGCAGTCGTGTTTTTGCGGGCGATCGTCACGGAGATCTCGCCGTGGTCCACGACGTCAAAGGTGAAGACGAGCGGCCGACCCTCACCGTTGCGCACTCGAAGCCGTTCAAGAAAGGCCTGATTGTCCAGTTCGAGGAGCTCCAGGACCGGGACAGCGCCGAGCTATGGCGTGGGCGGTATCTGCTCGCGCCGTTCAGCGAGCTGCCGCCCCTCGAGGCCGACGAAGTCTACCTTCACGATCTGGTGGGAATGGCGGTGCGGAACATGGAGGGCGAGTCGCTCGGGACGGTGACGACGTGGTATGAGCTTCCCCAGGGCGTGATGCTCGACATCGAGACAAGCCGCGGCAGCGTCCTGGTTCCGTACCGACCGGAGGTGATCGCCCGCGCGGACCTCGATCAGCGCGCAATCATCGTCAACGACACCCTTGGCTTCATGGACATCTCGGGCGGAGAAGAGTAGTGGCGCTCCGAATCAACGTCGTCACGATTTTTCCCGAATTTTTTGCCGGGCCGCTGGGCTTGAGCATTCCTTCGCGGGCCGCAGCGGCGGGTAGCGTGAGCTACAACATCGTCGATCTGCGTGATTTCACGCACGACAAGCATCGCACCGTCGACGACTACCCGTACGGCGGCGGCGCGGGAATGGTGATGAAGCCGCAGCCGTTTTTCGAGGCGGTCGAGGCGCTAAAAACCACCCCTCCCATCGTGTTGCTGTCGCCGCGGGGCCGCGTTTTCTCGCACGCGGACGCCGAGCGATTTGCAGCTGGACAGGAGCTCACGCTTTTGTGTGGACACTACAAGGATGTCGACCAGCGGGTCGCGGATCATCTCGCGACTGAAGAAATATCTCTGGGAGATTTTGTGCTGAGCGGCGGGGAAGCGGCCGCTCTGGCGGTGATCGATGCAACGGTGCGGCTGCTGCCCGGCGCGATGTCCGACATCGAGAGTGCGCGCACCGATTCTTTTTTTGGCCGGGGCATCAGTGCGCCGAGCTACACGCGCCCGCCTGAATTTCGCGGTCACTCCGTGCCGGAGGTGCTGTTGTCGGGGGATCATGCCCGGATTGCGAAGTGGAGGGAGGAGGAGGGGGCTCGGTTAACTCGAGAGAGGGAGTGATTGTCTCGGCGTAGAGCGTCGAGTGGCCTGGCTGGCCACCTCTCGTACATAAGCGGGCAGCTCCAAGCTTTACAGCGGCTACGCTGACAGCTTTTCGCGGGGAATCGAACGCGGCGCTTCTACCTGCATCCACAAAACAAAAGCGGGGAGCTTTAAGCGTAGTCAGCTTGCTGCTGGGAGCGCGTCACGTATGGGTCATTTCGCCATTCCAACTGCGGATCCGGACGACGAGACGCGAAGCTTCCCGAGAGCTGTCGGCGTAGAGCTGGTAGGCTTGAGGCTGCCAGCTTCCTTTCATGTGGTGGTCGGTCAAGGGGCCGACTCGATCCCCCGCGATGGCTAGGGATTGGCATAACTCTCGGTAAAGGTTTACTTTTGATGGCTACCCGCAAACACCCTAAACACGTCTTTACCAGGCTGTTAACCCCAGCCCCGAGCGTCATATGCATCCCTTCATCGACACCCAGAAAGAGTGGCTCCGCGACAACGTTCCCCCGTTCCGGGCCGGTGACACCCTCCGCGTCAACGTACGCGTCCGCGAGGGCGACAAGGAAAGACTCCAGGCCTTCGAGGGCGTCTGCATCGCCAAGCGCGGGGGCGGAGTCAGCGCGACCTTCACCGTTCGGAAGATCTCCAACGGAATCGGGGTCGAGCGCATCTTCCCGCTCCACAGCCCGATGATCTCGGAGATCTCGGTGGTGCGTCGTGGACGCGTACGTCGGGCCAAGCTCTACTACCTGCGCCACCTCACCGGCAAGGCAACCCGCATCAGAGAGCGTAAGGCGAAGGGAGTCGTCGTCCCCGGCGCCGAGACGGTTGCAGAGACCACGGCCGAGGCCGGGGTCGAGGCGTAGAGCGCCCACCTCGCTCCGCGAGGCGTAGCACTCGATGCAGGAAGAGGTCGAATCGGGCAGCAGCCAGTCGACCCCTGAGCCAACCGATCCTAGTCCAACCGGTCCCAATCCAAACGCTCCCGGCGCCAAGCCGCGTCGCCGTCTCGTGCCGCGTCGCAAGCGCTGGACGACAATCGAGCGAGATCTAAGGCGCGACAAGGGACCGCTTCTCGCCGGCGTCGATGAAGTAGGAAGAGGTCCGATCGCCGGCCCCGTTCTGGCCTGCGCCGTCATCATGCCCGCCGACATCCGCGCCATCGCGGGAGTCGACGACTCGAAGCGCCTCACCCACGACCAGCGTGTGCGACTCGCTGGAAAAATTCGGGAGCGCGCAGTCGCGTACGCGCTGGGCGCCGCTTCGGTGCGAGAGATTGACACCATCAACATCTATCAGGCGAGCGTGCTGGCGATGCGGCGCGCGCTCGAGCGGCTCAAGGTGCCGCCCGATCACGTGGTGATCGATGGCCGCCGCATGCGGACGCTGCCCATTCCGCATACGGCGGTGGTGCGTGGCGATTCGCGCTGCTTCAGCATCGCATGCGCGTCAATTCTCGCCAAGGTAACCCGCGACCTGTTGATGACGCGGCTCGCCAAACGCTATCCGCACTATATTTGGGAGCACAACGCCGGCTATACCACGCGCGAGCACGTCACCGGCCTCACGCTGCACGGCATCACGCCGCACCATCGCAAGAGCTTCTGTCGCATCAGCGATCTCCTGCTCGAGCTGCAGCACCAGACCGAGCTCGATGACCTCGAGCGCCAGGCACTCGACGACGTCGGGATTCCGGACGAGGACGAGCTGGAAGATGGGATGATCGCGGATGCCGAGATCGACAGCGAGCTCGAGGACGAGATCATCGCCGATGGCGATCGCGATCCCAGCCGACCGAATCCCGGGATGGAGCAACGGCTCTGATCCGATCGGCGCAACGCCGCCGCGTCACGCATAACCGCAAGCCGAGGAACGAGTGGCAGTAACACCGCTGGTTGGACTGATAATGGGATCCAAATCGGATTGGGAGACGATGCAGCACGCCGCCCAGATCCTCGATGCCCTCGGTGTACCGCATGAGACGAAGGTGGTTTCGGCTCACCGCACCCCCGACCTGCTGTTCGAGTATGCATCATCTGCCGAAGAGCGGGGACTCGAGGTGATCATCGCCGGCGCCGGCGGCGCGGCGCATCTTCCGGGAATGGCTGCCGCGAAGACGACGCTCCCCGTGCTCGGCGTGCCGGTGGAGTCGAAGGCGCTGCAGGGAATCGACTCGCTGCTGTCGATCGTGCAAATGCCGGCAGGCGTCCCGGTTGGGACGTTGGCAATCGGGAAAGCGGGGGCGATCAACGCCGGCCTGCTGGCGGCGTCGATCGTTGCGGCAAGCAGACCCGAGATCAAGGAGAAACTGCGCGCGTTCCGCGCCGAGCAGACCAACACCGTCCTCGCTCACCCCGACCCGGCCGCGAGCGCGTGAGAGTCGGAGTGCTGGGCGGTGGCCAGCTCGGACGGATGCTCGCCCTTGCCGGGTATCAGCTGGGCCTCGAGTTCCGATTCTTCGACCCCAACTCCGGCGCCCCGGTCGGTCAGATCGGTCAGCTGATCGCCGCCAATTACACCGATCACGCAGCGCTGGAGCGGTTTCTTGAAGACGTAGACGTCGTGACCTACGAGTTCGAGAGCATTCCGTTGTCGACGGTGCAATTCGTCGCGGAACGCGCGAAGGTAAGTCCGCCGGTCGAGGCACTGCGCACAGCCCAGGACCGGCTGCTGGAAAAGGAGATGTTCACGGCATTGGGAATTCCAACGCCGTTGTTCGCGCCGGTGGACACGCTCAACGATCTGCGCTCGGCGGTCTCGTCGATCGGCCTGCCGGTGGTGGTGAAGACCCGGCGCATGGGCTACGACGGAAAGGGTCAGGCGGTGATTCGGGAGTCGTCGTCGCTGGAGCCGGCGTGGGAGGACCTCGGCAAAGCCGACGGTGGTTTGATCGTCGAGAAGTTCGTCTCGTTCCAGCACGAGCTGTCGGTGATCGGAGTGCGGGGAGCAACTGGCGCCGAAGTGTTTTATCCCCCCGTGCAGAATGTTCACCGGGAAGGAATCCTGCGAAAATCGACCGCGCCCGCGCCCAGTGTGACGCCGGAGACCGCCGCCGTCGGAATCGAGTATTGTCGGCGGCTACTCGATCGCCTGGAGTACGTCGGCGTTCTCGCGCTCGAGCTTTTCTCCTGCGACGGACAGCTGCTTGCCAATGAGATGGCGCCGCGGGTCCACAACTCGGGGCACTGGACCATCGAAGGCGCCGAGACCAGTCAGTTCGAGAACCACCTGCGCGCGATCCTCGGGATGCCGCTTGGTGTGACCACGCCGCGGGGGCGGTCGGTGATGTTCAACGTCATCGGACACCTCCCGCAGCCTGAATGCGTATTGGCGGTGGAGGGGGCGCATCTCCACCTGTACGGCAAAGCGCCGATCGAGAAGCGAAAGCTTGGGCACGCGACTCTGGTTGCCCAGTCCGAGGGCGGTCTCGAACGAGGCTCGCGCGAGCTGAAAGCAGCATTGGGGCTGACCGGCGAGCCTGGTTAAGGCCCCGTAATCGAGCTTAAACGAGGCTCCGAAGCGGGCCCGAATCAGGTTCAAACCAAGGGCGGAACGTGGCTGTCATATTCGCAGCCACAGGAAGAACCCATTGCGGCGCATTCAAACCATTGAGCCTCTCGAGCTATCCAATCACGCAACAAGTCCCGGAACTCAATCAGATGGCTGGAGCGCTCTCAAACGTGGTTCGAGTGCCCATGGGTGATTCGACGGACGTGGCTCTGGCCGCGGCCGGGGATCGCCAGGCCTTCGAGCGACTGTATCGGACACACGCGAACAGGGTCTACTCGATCTGCGCGCGGATGACCGGCAGCAGAGTGAAGGGCGAGGAGCTGACCCAGGACGTGTTCGTGAGAACGTGGGAAAAGCTGCCGCAGTTCAGGGGTGAGAGCGCGTTCTCGACATGGCTGCATCGATTGGCGGTAAACGTGGTACTGAATGCGAGAAAGATCGAAGGCAAGCAGGCCTCGAGAACTGATGAAGGTGAAGTAGACGATGAGCGGTGGGACGAAACAGCGCGTGCTCCGCTGCACATCGAACGGATGGACCTGGCGGAAGCGATTGCGAAACTGCCGGCGGGAGCGCGAAGGGTTTTCGTGCTCCACGATGTGGAAGGCTACAAGCACGAGGAGATTGCGGAGATGATGGGCATCACCTCGGGCGGAAGTAAGGCGCAGCTGCATCGCGCGAGACTTCTTTTGAGAGAGGCACTGGAACGATGACGAGCTCCAACATGACCTGCGACGCATTCGATTCCGCGCTCCCCGACTACCTCGAGGGAACGCTGGAGGAGAGCGCGCGCGCAGCGGTCGAGGGACACCTGAGCGAGTGCGTGCGTTGCGCCAGTCTGCTGAGAGACATCGACAACATTCGAAAGGACGCCGCGACGCTTCCCGATCTGACGCCTTCGCGCGATCTGTGGGAGGGGATCGAGGCGCGCATCGCCGCACCGGTGATTCCGCTGGCCGCGGCCCCGAAGCGCGAACGTCGCACCTCACCGGCGTGGATGGGTATTGCTGCGGCAGCGCTGGTGATCAGCACCGCGGGCGTCACCTACATGCTGACCGCGAACTCGCTCCGTTCATCGCAACCGAGCGCGGTGGCGGTCACGACACCGGCGGACGTTCCAGATGAGTCAAACGCGGCGAATGGATCGGGGTCCGCGCCCGACTCGCTCGCACCCTCGAGCAGCGTGGCGTCGGTTCCCGAGACGGGCGGAGGCCCGGCTCGTGTTGCCACATCTCCCACTCCGCGGCTCGCGAGTGCACAGCCCGCGAGTCGACAAGGCGTTGCCGCGCAGTTCGTGACGGCTGACCAGGCTCACGCGGATGCGGTTTACGGCAGAGAGATCGAGATGCTTCAGAAGATCGTCAGCCAGCGCAAAACGGTGCTCGACTCGACGACCGTTGCGATCATCGAGAGAAATCTCAAGATCATCGACGCTGCGATCGAGCAGAGCAGGGCAGCCCTCGCCGCTGATCCGGCGAGCCGGTTACTAAGTGATCAGCTAACTCATGCGCTCGACAAGAAGGTCGAGCTGCTACGGACGGCGGCAATGATGCCGGCGAGCATATAAAATGAAAAACCAACTCAAGGTTTCCTGGATCATCGCATTCGCGGTCATTGCTGCAGCCGCGCCCTTGTCGGCGCGGGGGCAGGACGGGGTGCAGATCCGCGGTATCACGAGCATCGATACGACGGTGAAGCTGGATCGCGGCGGCGCTGTCGATCTCTCTCTGATCTCGGGACGAATCCGGGTCACGGGCTGGGACCGTCAGGACGTGAAAATCTCCGCGTCAATCGAGAGCGGCAGGCTCGAGTTCAGCGCCAACTCGTCGCGAGTGAGCCTAAGTGTCGACGACAGCGATGACTACGATGGCAATCGCAGACATCGCAATCACAACGTCGGTGACGCCCGCTACGATGTCTCGGTGCCGAGGGGTGCGAGGCTGATTCTGGAGGCTGTGTCGGGCGACGTTACCGCCAGCGGGTCGCAGGGCGAGATCGACGCGACCAGCGTCAGCGGCGATGTCGAGGTCAGCGATGGTGTCCGGTCGGTCAACGCCGAATCGGTTTCGGGATCGGTGAGAGTCGCTGCCGTGAATGGAAATCTCCGCACCGAGACCGTCAGCGGCGACCTGCGCGCTCAAAACGTGACTGGCAACGTCGAGGCGAGCTCGGTGAGCGGCAATATCCACCTTGTAGGTATCCAATCCAGGGATGTGCGGACGGAGACTGTGAGCGGTGACATCACCTACACGGGCTCGATCGAGCCTTCCGGCCGCTACGGATTCGAAGCGCATTCAGGCGAGATCAGGCTCAACATTCCGCGGGGGGCAGGCGCTCAGTTCAGCGTCGAGACCTTCAGCGGGGATCTCTCCACCGACTTCCCCGTTACGATCCCGCCGCGCAGAGGGCGCGGCGACGGTCGCGTGGAGTTCACGATCGGCGACGGCCGGGCAAGGGTCACCGCCGAGACCTTCAGCGGTCGCGTAATCATCAACAGCGGTGCAGACTCAACCACCCGGAGAGACGATGAATAGCACGAAGATCCTGGGAGCGCTGGCTCTCCTGCTCGCGGTGCCGGCGCTCGGCGCCCAGCAGCAATACGGACGCGACACCAATACCTGGCGCTGGGATGGACGCGTCGACGCGGGGCGGTGGATGCACGTCGTCAACATCAATGGCTCCGTCGATTTCTCGCCCAGCACGGACAACATGGTGCACGTGGTGGCGGAGAAGCGCTCGAACGGGCGCGAGATGGACGACATCCACTTCGAGGTGGTGCAGTCCAACGGCAACGTGACGATCTGCGCGATCTGGAACGACAACGCCCGCTGCGAAGACGGCGGGATGGATCAGATCCGCCACAACGATCACAACGAGAACCATTCGTCGGTGAAGTTCACTGTGAAGGTGCCGCGCTCGGTGAAGGTCGGCGCGCATTCGGTGAACGGCGCGGTGTCGGTGCGCGACGTGGGCGCCGAAGTGCGCGCGAACACGGTGAACGGCGGTGTCGATGTCAGGAACGCCGCGGGTCCGGTGCGCGCGACGACGGTGAACGGTGGCGTTGACGTCGCGACGGCGGCGGGTCCGGTGACGGCGACAACGGTGAACGGCAACGTCGACGCGCGAATGAGCACTCTGCAGGGCGACGACGATATGGAGTTTAAGACCGTGAACGGATCGGTGGCGATCTACGTCCCGGCGCGGTTCGATGCGAACTTCAGGTTCGACACCGTGCACGGCGGGATCGACAGCGATTTCCCACTGACCATTACCGGCCGCTTCGGCCCGCGCCACGCATCAGGAACGATCGGCAATGGAGGGCGGGATCTGCGGGCGAGCAGCGTGAATGGGTCGATCGAGCTTCATAAGCAATAGACGGGGGTCGCTGGCGAGTGACTGCGTACTCGGACTAACGGCATCGATAATCGCGGACTGATCGAGTACGCGGACCAACGGCACCGCCGATCGCGGACTGATCGAGTACGCGGACTGACGGCATCGACGATCGCGGATTGATCGAGGATTATGAACAAGGGAGGAGCGGCGAGGTTTGTCGCTCTTCCCTTTTTTCTTTGCGAAAATCCAGCTCTATCCGGACGCTTAGCTGTCGGCGTAACTGCTGTCAGGCTAACGGCTGCCCGCTTCAGTTTCATATGGTGGCCAGCCAGGCCACGTGAGGCTCTACGGGGAAACAGCAACGCCCCACGGTTGCTTATCCGTCTTGACCGTCGCCTTCACGCGGCGGGTGGCGACGTCGATGACGCTCACCTGGTTGGAGAGCCCGTCTGCGGTGTAGAGGGTGCGGCCGTCCGGGGAGATCGCGATGCCCCACGGACGCCGGCCAACGGGGATACGGCCGACTACCGCATTCTTCGCGGCATCGACGATAGACACTGCGTTGGCGTTGCCGTTTGCGACGTAGACCCACTTTCCGTCGGGGGATACTGCGACGCCGACCGGCTTGCCCTGGCGTCGCTCGAGCGGGATCGTGGTGAGCACCGATCTGGACTTGGTGTCGATGACGGTGAGAGTCCCGCCGATCTCGGCGGTCACGTAGGCGCGGCGACCATCGGGCGAGAATGCGACCGAGCGGGGTCGCACGTCGACGAGAAAATTCGCCACCACCTTGTTGGCTTTGGTGTCGATGACCGAAACGCTGTTGCTCGTTTCCGCCGTGACGTAAACCCAGCGACCATCGGGCGACACCGCGACACCCTCGGGCTCGATCCCAACCACGAGGGTCGCGATGACCTTTCGCGTCGCGATGTCCGTCGCCGATGCCCAGCTGCCGTCTTCGTTGGCGGCGTAGAGTCGCTTCCCGTCGGGCGTGATCACAAAGCGCTCGGGATCGGTGCCGGCAGGGAAAACCGAGGCAATCCTGCCGCGCGCAAGATCGATCGAGACGATCGCGTCGCCGCTGCCGTGGACGTGCTTCATGGTATCGCTGAGGGCAACGAAGACGCTCTTCCCGTCGGGCGCGAACTCGATTCCGCGCGGGCGCTGCGGCACCGGGATGGTGCGCGCAACCTTGAGGGTGCGCGCATCGATGAGGGTGATGGTGTGCGAGCCTTCATTGCTCACCGCCAGCAGCGATCCGGCCTGAGCGCGGGCCCGAACGGGGGTGAGACCAGCGACGGCGCACGCGCCGGCAATCGCGATGGACCAAACTGCATTCGTTCTCATCGAGAGCTCCAGGCGCACCGAACAGTGCCGCCAGCCGAGAGTCGATCGAGTGCATTGACGGTCGAGCGATCGTCGGGGCCGTTGGTCGAAACAGATCGCAGATCGGGAACGTCGATGACGCGGGGCGACCCCGCCGCGGACGCAGCGCTGGCGGGCACAACTATATATAGTGGCTGTCGCAGCTGGTGGTCCGCGAGTCGGAACGAAAGCGGCCAGCCCTTATGCCCGTCGAACTGGGTTGTGGGCGCTTCGAGGTAGGCGATGATGCGCGTCGGATCCGCCGAACCAGCCCGCAGCGCCGCCTCGGACACGATCTTTATCGCCGCCCATCCTGCCCACGCTGGCCCATCCATGGCGCGCTTCGCGGCGGCGGCATAGCGGTCGTTGAGCTGACTCGCACCGAACCGCTCCAGGTGTGAGTCCCAGAGAGCCACGGAACTCTTCGCGCGCGCATTCGGATGCGCGTTTCCATTCGCTGCAAATTGTCTTGCCGCGTTCGAGTACATCAGCTCGCTAGCCTCGATGTGGAAGGAGTGCCGCCGGCACGCGTTCCGCGCGCCCATATCGCGTGCAGCGACGTCCAGAAAAATCAGGTGATGATCTTCCGCGAATCTCGCGACCCGATCGACGTCGCCGGGAGCGACAGCGATGAGCACCTGAACCTTACGCGCCGATGACAGGAACTGCGCGGCCCGCACAGCACCGCGATGCGCACCATCACCGCTGGCCTCGAACTTCTCAACGTGAGCGCCGAAAAGTCCGGCAGTCTGCGCGGCCTCGGTTGCGCCAAGTCGGATTCCCTCGAGCGTAGATCTCTGGGCATCCGTCAGCGCCGAAACCGGTGTCACGATCCCGATCCGCAAGATCGTGACGGCGGGGGTTTGTGCCCATACGTCGGCAGCAAGCAGTGACGCGAGGCTAAGCCCGATTATGAATCGCATTGGCTTACGTCGCGTAGCGTACAGAGAGGAAAAACTTTGGGAAGCCATTGCGATTGTGTTTCGCCGGAGAGTAGGGCGCACGATAACCAATTGCCGCGTCGAGTGGTGGCGGGAATGCTTTCTGCATTGCTGACCCGCGACTCGGTGGAGAAATCGCTTCCTGAATGGATAGCGAAATGCTGAGTGCACATAACGCACCTCGATGATAACAACGGGTCCGATGCCGAAAACCAGCGTGCCACGCTTTGCTCAGCGACGGTCCGCGCTTCTTCTGTCGATTGCCGCCGGCCTGATTGGATGCTCGGGGCAAAAGCCGGCTGACGAAACCGCTCAAACTCCAACGATTGCCGCGACGCCGGCCGCGGGACGAAGCAACGGCGGGGCGAGTGCGATCGAGCCCGAGGATGGCCAGTGGGTTCGCCCGGCGAAAACCTACTCGAGCACCCGGTTCAGCGGACTGAACGAGATAACCGCCGACAACGTAAAGAACCTGCACCTCGCCTGGACCTTCGGGACGGGAATTCTGCGGGGGCATGAAGCGGCGCCGCTCGTCGTCAACAACACGATGTACATCGTGACGCCGTTCCCGAACATCCTCTACGCGCTCGATCTCACCAAACCGGGCGCGCCGATGAAATGGATTTACAGGCCCGGCCCGATTGCGGCCTCGCAGGGCGTCGCCTGTTGCGACGTGGTGAATCGCGGCGCGTCGTACGCGGACGGGAAGATCGTGTACAACACCCTCGACAATCGCACCGTCGCCGTCGACGCCAACACCGGGAAGGAGCTCTGGAAAACCAAAGTCGGGGAGATCAACCTCGGCGAAAGCATGACGATGGCGCCGCTGATCGTGAAGAACCACGTGTTCGTGGGAAACAGCGGTGGAGAGTTTGGAATTCGCGGCTGGCTGACGGCGCTCGATCTAAATAGCGGAAAGATCGTCTGGCGCGCTTACCACACGGGCCCTGATTCGGCCGTTCTGATTGGCAGCAGGTTCAAGCCGTTCTACGCGGACGACCGCAAGCCGAATCTCGGCGTGAACTCCTGGCCGGGTGACACGTGGAAGATTGGCGGCGGGGGAGTGTGGGGCTGGATCTCGTATGATCCGCAGCTGAATCTGATCTATTACGGCACCTCGAATCCCGGTCCGTGGAATCCGGAGCAGCGACCAGGCGACAACAAGTGGACGGCGACGATCTTCGCTCGCGATCCCGAGACCGGCGAAGCGGTGTGGGCATATCAAATGAGCCCGCACGACATGCACGATTACGACGGTGTGAACGAGAATCTGCTTCTCGATCTGCCCATCAACGGCGCCACCCGCAAAGTCCTGGTTCACCCCGACCGCAACGGCTACGTGTACGTGATCGACCGGCAGACGGGGGAGGTGTTGTCCGCCGATCCGTTCGGCTACATCAACACGTCGACGGGTGTCGATCTCAAGACCGGACGCATCAAGTATGTGCAGGAAAAGGAGCCGAGGATCGGCCAGGTCGTGCGTAATTCCTGTCCGGCGTCACCGGGCGCAAAGGATTGGCAGCCGTCGTCGTTCTCGCCCGTCACCGGCCTCATCTACATCCCGCATCAGAATCTCTGTCAGGATGTCGAAGCGGTGGAAGCCAGCTACATCGCGGGAACGCCGTTCGTCGGCATGAACGTGAAGATGTTCGCGGGACCGGGTGGCAATCGCGGATTCTTCGATGCCTGGGATCCTGTCGCTCGGAAAATCGTGTGGCGCATCCCCGAACACTTTCCAGTGTGGAGCGGCGCGCTAGCCACGGCAGGGAACGTAGTGTTCTACGGAACGATGGAGGGTTGGTTCAAGGCCGTCGATGCGCGCACGGGTCAGGAGCTGTGGAAGTTCAAGACCGGCTCCGGAATCATCGGACAGCCGATCAGCTATCGCGGGCCCGACGGCAAGCAGTACATCGCCGTGCTTTCGGGCGTCGGGGGATGGTCGGGGGCGATCGTCGCCGGCGGAATCGATCCGCGCGATTCGTCGGCAGCGTTGGGATTCGTGAACGCGATGACGGATCTACCCGGCGCGACCAACAAGGGCGGAATGCTCTATGTCTTCGCGCTTCCTTAGCCTGCTCGCCGCGGCCGCGGCCGTCGCGTGCGGACCGGCTCGGGCCGCTACCACGATGCGCGAGCTGCGTGTCTGCGCCGACCCCAACAACATGCCGTTCTCGAATCAGCAGCAGCAGGGCTTCGAGAACAGGATCGCCGAGCTCGTCGCGCGCGAGATGGACGCGAAGCTGAGTTACGTCTGGTACGCGCAGCGGCGCGGCTTTACGCGCAACACCATCAATGCCGGGAAGTGCGACGTCTACATCGGTGTTCCGACGAGCCTCGACCGACTCAGCGCCACCATCCCGTACTATCGCTCGACCTACGTCTTCGCGACGCGGCAGGATCGAAACATCAAGCTGGCTTCGTTCGACGATCCAGCGCTTCGGAAACTCACTATTGGCGTGCAGCTTATCGGCGACGATTTCACGAACACTCCGCCGGCCCACGCACTGACGGCTCGCAACATCGTCCGGAACGTGAAGGGCTACAGTGTTTACGCCGACTATCGTGAGCCGAATCCGCCGGCGCGCATTATCGACGCTGTGGCGAAAGGAGACATCGACGTCGCGATCGCGTGGGGCCCGCTGGCCGGCTACTTCGCCAAACACGAGCCCGTAGCGATAGACATCACGCCGGTCTCGCCGCAGATCGATCTCCCGTTCCTGCCGATGGTATTCGACATCTCGATGGGGGTGCGGCGCGGCAAGGACTCGTTGCGCGACCAGCTCAACGCGATCATCACGCGGCGAAAGCCGGAGATCGATGCCATCCTCGACAGCTACGGCGTGCCGCGGCTCGCCGTCGGCCAGGTGGGGAGCCAGTCATGACGCGAATTATGCCGGCTTGGTCGAGCGCGGTGCGCGGCGGAGCCCTCGCCGTCATTGCATTGGCCGTGATGGTGTCGTGCAAGCGCGAGCAGCGGCGTTTTCGCGAGACACCGCCGTCGGCAACTGCGGCAAACCTGGTGACGATGAGCGAGCTGCAGCCCGGCCCGGCCGTGATCGAAGCGGAGCTACGCAACCCGTATGAAGACAACGCCTACGCGGTGTCGGAGGGCAAGCGGCTGTTCGACCAAATGAACTGTTCTGGCTGTCACTCGCACGGCGGGGGTGGGATCGGTCCTCCGCTCACCGACAACGAATGGATCTACGGCAGCGAGCCGCAGAACATCTTTTCGACGATCATCGAGGGAC
Source organism: Gemmatimonadaceae bacterium (assembly GCA_035701245.1). Classification (GTDB taxonomy): domain Bacteria; phylum Gemmatimonadota; class Gemmatimonadetes; order Gemmatimonadales; family Gemmatimonadaceae; genus UBA4720. The sequence continues at coordinate 16,281 of DASSNV010000170.1, forward strand.
GGCCCAACGGCATGCCGGCGTTCCGCGGCAAGCTGCCCAACTATCAGATCTGGCAGCTGGTCGGTTACGTCCGGGCGCTTGGCGGAATTCAGGGCAAGGCCGTGCGCACGACGCGCGACGACCACATGATGTACAAGGAGTCCGAACAGGCGCGCGACAAGGGCCATCCTTCTCCTACCTTCGTCCCGCCCACGTCCGTCAAGCAATGATGCCGGCGCGTCCGCGCGTGCCAACCCCCTATGCCTCGGTGCTGTCTGGGTGCATCGTCGCGCTCGCCGCCGGTTGCTCAGGCTGGCAGTCGGCGCTCGATCCCAAGGGCCCGCGCGCCGATGCGGTGGCGAAGCTGCACTGGAGCCTCGTCACCGTCGCCACCGTCGTCTACGTCATCGTCATCAGCGCGTTGATCTACGCGCTGTGGCGCGGCTATCATCGCACTGTACCCGACCAGGCGCACGTTCACCAGGAGACGCCGGAGCAGGCCGACACCATGAAGCGCGGCGTCGTCATCGCCGTCGGTCTGACGGTCGTCGTCATGCTCGCTTTCGTTTTCACGAGCGTCTCGGTCGGCAGCACGGTCGCCCGCGTCGATGGCAACAAGCCGCTCCGCATCGACGTCGTGGGTCACCAGTGGTGGTGGGAAGTGAAGTACCCCGATGCCGACCCGCACAACAACTTCGAGACCGCCAACGAGATTCACGTCCCGGTTGGACGACCGGTGCTCATCAAAATGACGGCGGCGGACGTCATCCACAGTTTCTGGGCGCCGAACATCGGCGGAAAAAAGGATCTCATACCAGGCCACGAGACAGTCACCTGGTTCCGCGCCGACTCGGCGGGGGTGTACCGCGGGCAATGCGCCGAGTTCTGTGGCCACCAGCACGCCAACATGGCGTTCTTCATCGTCGCCGAGCCGCGACTCGAGTTCGAGAGCTGGCTGCAGAAGCAGCGCGGTGAAGCGCCGCAGCCGGCTGACTCCCTGACGCGGGCAGGCCAGCAAGTCTTTCTGAGTGGGCCGTGCGTGATGTGTCACACCATCAGTGGCACCCCCGCCGCCGCGACGGTGGGGCCGAACCTCACCCACCTCGCCAGCCGCCGGACCATCGCGGCGGGGACTCTGCCGAACAATACCGGTAACCTCGCCGGCTGGATTCTCGATCCACAGAGCATCAAGCCCGGTGTCAAGATGCCTCCCAGCGAGCTCGATCCCCAGTCGTTGCGCGCACTGCTCGCGTATCTGGAGAGCCTCAAATGACGGCGTCAGCTCCGCTGCCCGCAGTCCCCGATCCCGACTTCCGGCGTGATCTGATCAGCCCGCGCGACGAGGAGGAAATGCGCGCCAAGCTGTCGGCGACGTGGAAGGAGAAGTCCGGCTTCTACGGCTGGCTGACATCCACCAACCACAAGTCGATCGCGAAGCGGTACCTCGTCACCGCGATCATCTTCTTCATTCTCGGTGGACTGGAAGCCGGCATGATGCGGCTCCAGCTGTCACGACCGGAGAATCGCTTCATCGGACCGGATCTGTACAACCAGATCTTCACCATGCACGGCAGCACCATGATGTTCCTGTTCGCGGTGCCGGTGATGGAAGCGGTCGGGCTGTACCTCGTGCCCCTGATGATCGGCACGCGGAACGTCGCCTTCCCGCGACTGAACGCGCTCGGCTACTGGATGTATTTGTTCGGCGGGGTGCTGCTCTACGTCGCGTTCTTCATGAACACCGGTCCCGACGCCGGGTGGTTCGCCTACGTTCCGCTTGCCGGACCCCAATATTCGCCCGGCAAGCGGGTGGACATCTGGGCGCAGATGATCACCTTCACCGAGGTCGCCGCCCTGATCGGCGCGGTGGAGATAGTCACGACGATCTTCAAGCAGCGTGCTCCGGGAATGTCGCTCAATCGGATGCCGCTGTTCGTCTGGGCGGAGCTGATCATGTCGTTCATGATCATCTTCGCGCTGCCGGCGATCGTCGTGTCGAGCACCATGCTCGCGGCGGACCGCCTCGTCGATACGCACTTCTTCAATCCCGCGGAAGGCGGCGACGCGATTCTCTGGCAGCACCTGTTCTGGTTCTTCGGTCACCCCGAGGTCTACATCATCTTCATTCCCGCTCTGGGAATGGTGTCGTCGGTGGTGGAGGCTTTCACGCAGCGACGGATTTTCGGCTACCCCGCGATGATCCTGTCGATGGTGAGCACGGCGTTCCTCGGCTTCGGTCTCTGGGTGCACCACATGTTCGCGACGCCGTTGCCGCAGCTCGGCCAAAGCTTTTTCACCGCAGCGAGCTCAGCGATCTCGATTCCATCCGGCGTCCAGATATTCTGCTGGATCGCGACGATCTGGGGCGGGCGGCCGCGATTCTCGACGGCATTCAAGTTCATCATCGGGTTTTTCTTTCTGTTCATCATCGGCGGCATGACCGGCGTGATGATCGCGTCGATTCCGTACGATCTGCAGGTTCACGACACCTTCTTCATCGTCGCGCACTTTCACTACGTGCTGATCGGTGGGGCGCTGTTTCCGCTGTGGGCGGGATTCTATTACTGGTTCCCGAAGCTCAGTGGCCGAATGTTGAGCGAGCGGGCGGGGAACTGGAATTTCTGGCTCTTCTTCATCGGCATGAACATCACGTTCTTCCCGATGCACATTCTCGGGTTGATGGGAATGCCCCGGCGCGTCTACACGTATCTGCCCGAGATGGGTTGGGGGCCGTTGAATTCGCTGGCAAGCTTCGGTGCGGTGTTCATCGTCGCGAGCGTGTGCGTGTTCATCGGCAACGTCTGGTACGCTTTGCGACGTGGCGTTCCGGCAGGCGACAATCCGTGGAACGCACCGACGCTGGAGTGGGCGACGAGCTCGCCGCCGCCCAGCTACAACCACCTCTACATCCCGGTGGTGGAGGGCCGCGATCCGATCTGGGATGCGGCGCCCGGCGAGCTGGCGGTCGTCACCGGACTTCGTACGGACCGGCACGAGGGGCTGGTGACGAGCATCATGGATGCGATTCCCGAGCGCCGCTACGAGTTCAAGAAAGAGACGATCCTGCCATTTCTCCTCGCGGTGTTCGGGGGCGGGACGATCGTCATCGCCATTTTCAGCCCGTGGGGGGTGACGGTCGGCGCGATAACGTCGTTCATCATTCTCGCCGGATGGTTCTGGCCGACGATCTCGCCGGACCATGACACGCCGGTGGCGCGGGAGCCATTGTGAGACGCCGCCCCGTCATCGACGTCGCCGTCCTCGACGACCACTCGTTCAGCCACCACGCCCCCATCTGGTGGGGCAACCTGCTGATGATCCTGATCGAGGGCGCGGCATTCGCGCTGCTCGTCGCCAGCTACTACTACATCCGCCGGAACTTCGACACCTGGCCGCCGCCGCGAACTCTGCTTCCGGAGCTCGGGGTCTCGTCGGCAAATGTGGCGCTCCAGCTCGTGAGTCTGCTTCCAATGTGGTACGCGGCGAAGCTGGCGTTCGCGCACGAGCCGCCGGCGCGGATCGGCAAATGGCTGCTGGTCGTGGTCGCGTGCGGCGTCGGGGCGATCATCCTGCGCGGCTTCGAGTTCGCGGGACTCCATACAAGGTACGACTCCAATGCCTATGGATCGATCACCTGGATGATCCTGTCGGTACACCTCGCGCACCTGATCGCGGGCAGTCTGGAAACGCTCCTCATCGCGCTGGTGATGCTGATCGGGCCCGTCGAGAAGAAGCACTACACCGATACGACGGTGATGGCGGCGTACT
>DASSNV010000171.1:0-2096 GCA_035701245.1 Gemmatimonadaceae bacterium
CTCGTTCACCGACACCGTCACCAGCGTCGTCACCAGCAGGAATCCGACGAAGAGACTGACCGCGCCAAGTATCAGCGCCAGCTGACGGAAATAGCTGAGGCGCTCGTCAACCTGCGCGATCGCAGTCGCGATCGAGATCGCGCTCACTGTCGGAATCTTCGCCTCGATCCAGTTTCTCACCTGCTCGGCGTCGGCGCCGCTGCGCACCCGCACCATGAAGAGTGACGCGCGGTCGCGGAGTACTCGTCCCGCACTCGCTTCGCTGCCTCCCATTCCTTCGAGCGTCTCGCGTCGGACGGCCGCACCCGGCTGATCGTTCGCGCCGTAGATGAATCGGACTTTCCCGACCAGCACCAGCCGACGCTGACCCGAGTAGGCGCGGGTCTGCGGATCGTAGCCAAGCGCAACCGTGAGGGTATCGCCAATGCGCGCGCCGAGCTGTCGCCACATGAAGTCGTTCACGACGATGTCGCCGACATCGGCAAGGTCGCGACCCGAGACGATCTCGTAGTCACCCTGCACCGCCGGGTTGATTCCGATCGCCGAGCCACTCACGTCGCGGCCCGACACCGGAATGTGAATCGACGCGCCAAGTACCGGACTGATGTCGCCGACCGCCGGATTGGTGCGGAGGGTGTCGATGATTGCGGCAACGCCGGGGATCGTCGCGTCGGTGTCGAACGGGAGCGTTCCCTTTGGCGCGAGCCGCAGCTGGAACCCGCGCGACAACAACAGCTCCCGAAAGGATTCCCGCATTCCAGTCGCCAGCATCACCATGTCGAGCAGCATCGCCGCGGCGATGGCGACTCCGAGCACGGCGAGGCCGGTGCGCGCGCGGTGGCGGATGAGAGACGCCTGAGCCAGTGCCCGTCGCATCAGCGGCCGAAAAGCTGGAGCGGAGGCGTGCGCGCGAGACGCAGCGACGCCAGCACACCGGCGCCGATTCCAAGCACTAGCGAGAGCGCGACGGCGACCGCGATAATCGGCGGCGTGACGATCGAGAACTCGAGCGGCGTTTGATACACACCTCGGTAGTGCCAGTTGACGAACAGCGAAATCGCCCAGCCGAGCACGATTCCCAGCGCACTTCCGAGCACGGCGATCACCGCTGCCTCGAGGACAATCGACCGTATGACCGTAGCGCGCGAGATGCCCATCAGCCGAAGCGCAGCGATGTCGCGCCGCCGTTCCTCCACCTTGAGCACCATGATGCAGAGCAGAAACACCGAGCTGGCGACGATGGTGATCACGCCGATGGCGCGGTGGAAACGGCTCACCACCTGAAACGTCCGCGATGTCTCGACGGCGATGTCGCTCGAGCGGTACGCCCTGAATCCGAACGCGACGTCGTTCACCCGGTCGATCAGCGCTGGCACGTCCGCGCCCGGCGTGGTTGCGAGCGCGAACCGATCGACGCGGTCGCCATACCCGGAGATGGTCTGAAGCTGATCGAGGTGGAGTCGAACTCGCAGGTCGCCGCGCGCGACTTCCGATGGATCAGCTCCGCGGCGTACGATCGCCGCGACGACGACTTTTTCGCCGCTTGTTCCAGGCTGTGCCGCGAGAAAAACGGTGTCGCCGACTTTGAGCCCTGCCTGCGCCGCCAGAACATCGTCGATGGCGATCGTTCGCGGCGCCGCAGCCGCGTTAGCGGCGGGTTGTGGGGAGGTTGAATCTTGTAGGAGAGCGGCAGCGAGGACGAGCGCGAGTAGCACCTGCGAAAGCTAGCCCTGCCCGCGCTGCCGTGCCTTGTCCGCCAGAGGCGCGACGAGAATGTGCATGGCCAGCGCCGGGCCGATCGACAGCTCCTGCCGTCCGACGCCGAGCAGGATCGGCCCGTCATAGGGAGCGCGCGATTTCATCGTCACACGCTTGCCTGGCACGATCAACAGCTCCGCCAGATATCTCAACATCTCCGGATCTTCGTCGGCGACGCGCACCACGACGCCGGCGGCGCCGACCGGCAGCTCGCCAAGCGCGGTGTACTCGGTCTCATCGACCGATCCATCGCGGGTCGGAATCGGCGCGCCGTGCGGATCGACTTCGGGCTCGCCGATTGTCGCCGCCATCCGATCGACCAGCTCGTCCGACGCCGC
>DASSNV010000172.1:0-5494 GCA_035701245.1 Gemmatimonadaceae bacterium
TGAGCGCTGAAGATGTCGCCGTGTCGGTTGCGGGCGGAAGACCGCCGCCCTGGGTCAAGGGCGCGGTCGGGGTTTGTGCTGAAACTTTCCAACCCTTTGTGGCGAACGGGTATCTAAAGCCCTGTAAGCAGTCCGATGGCCATCCTTACAGACTGGACAAACTCATGATCGCCCTAACCGCGTTTCTCGGAATCGCGCTGACGCTGCAGGCCCCTCAGGCGTCGCCCAGCCGCGCTGTATCCACACCCACGACATCAAGGCAGGTTGCCCCTCCTACCGATACCAGCGCGGTGGCGCTGCGCTCCGATTCGCCGCCTGTCATCGATGCCAGGGACTCCGATCGGGCGTGGCAACAGGCCCCGGTCATCGACCGCTTTCAGGAGTGGCGTCCGAACGAGGGAAAGGCGGCGCGGTTCCGGACCGAGGCCAAAATCGCCTATGACGCGGCGAACCTGTACGTGTTCGTGCGGGCGTTCGACCCCCACCCGGATAGTATCAAGAAGATTCTCGAGCGTCGTGATTCTTTTACTTCGTCCGACATGATTTGGATCTTCGTGGATTCCTATCATGACAAACGCACCGGCTACGAATTCGGCGTCAACGCCGCCGGGGTAAAGATGGATCAGGCGATCTATGATGATGGAAACGAGGACGGTGCCTGGGACGCAGTTTGGGACGTAGCGACCCGGGTCGACTCGCTGGGGTGGACCGCCGAGTTCAGAATCCCGCTTTCACAGATGCGTTACAGCCGCGATCGCGAGCATACGTTCGGCATCATGATCGATCGAGATGTCTACCGATACAACGAGCGGTACATCTGGCCGCTGTTGCGGCAGTCGAAGCCGGGATTCGTGTCGCAGTTCGGCTCGCTACACGGGATGGATGATCTGGAGAATCCGCGGCGCCTGGAAGTGATGCCTTATGCCGTCACAAAGAGCGCATCTACGATCACCAACAATGCTTTCACTCAGAAACAGAACATCGCCGCAGGCGGGGATCTCAAATACCGCATCACTTCGAATCTGACACTCGACGCCACGATCAATCCCGATTTCGGTCAGGTCGAGTCTGACCCGTCGGTATTGAATCTGTCGGCATACGAGAGCTTCTTCGACGAGCGGCGCCCATTCTTCGTTGCGGGTCGCGGACTTTTCCGCGCGGATGTGAACTGTAGCGCCGTGAACTGCTGGGGCGAGACTCTATACTACAGTAGACGCATCGGCCGCACCCCCGAGCTGGCCGGCACGTACGGAGATACCGTTCCGCAGCAGCCGACCACCATTCTCGGCGCCGGAAAACTGATCGGAAGATTTCCAACGGGGACGACGGTCGGCCTGCTCGAGGCTGCCACCCAGCGCGAGACGAATCCGGGTGACACGACGTACTCGCCGGCCACCAATTACGCCGTGCTGCGCGCGTCCCAGGACTTCCGCGGCGGCAGCAGCGGCATTGGCACTATGCTCACCGCCGTCAATCGCGGTCTCGATCAGTGGTCCTCGCCGTACCTCGCCTCGAGCGCCTACGTCGGCTCAGTTGATTTTCGTCACCGCTTCTTCAAGAACAATTACGAGATAACCGGCGCCTTCGATAAGAGTCTGGTGCGCGGATCGCAGGTCGTGATCGCCGCGCTGCAGAACAACGGCGTGCATCAGTTCCAGCGTCCGGACGCCAGTCTGCCACTCGATAGCAGCCGCACATCCCTCGGCGGCGACGCCGAGGAGCTCGCGATCGGCAAGATCGGCGGGCAGCATCTGATGTTCAATTCAGCGTACTCGCGCCGGTCGCCGGGCTTCGAGGTCAACGACCTCGGCTACTTGCGTCGCGCCGACCAGGTGTCGTGGAGTACGTGGGCGGGGTTCTTCGATCGCCAGGACCGCCTGTTCTATCACCGCTTCCAGCTCAATAACAATTGGTGGCAGTGGTGGACGACCGACGGGCTGCCGCTCGAGCGCGCCTACAACTACAACACCCACATCACGCTCAAGAACTACTGGGGCTTTCATCAGGGCGCGACGATCGGTCAGCTCGGTAAGACCTACGACGATCGCCAGCTGCGCGGTGGTCCGGCCGTTCGCCAGGACATGTACTACGCTCCATGGCTGTCGATCAACGGCGACGACCGGAAAGCGTGGGTCCCGTACTTCAACGCCAGCTACTACGAGAGCTCGAATAAGCGAAACTGGTCGACCAACTTCGGCCCCGAGATCGATTTCAAGATGATGGGGCGGTTCAGCTCCGCAATCTCGATGAACTTTGGGCACAACGTCCAGGACAACCAGTTCTACGGCAACTTCATCGACGCCAACAACCTCCCGCATTACACGATCGCGCACCTCGATCAGACCACGACGTCGCTGACGGCGCGACTCAACTACACGTTCTCGCCCGACCTGTCGTTGCAGACCTACCTGTCGCCGTTCGTTTCCAAAGGGAGCTACAGCAGTGTTCGTCAGGTCTCTGCGACACCGCGCGCGGATAATTACGACGACCGGTACGCGCCGTACAACGATCCTTCGGTGACGGACGATCCGGGCGGTTTCAACTTCAAGGCACTCCAGTCCAACGTCGTCATGCGTTGGGAATACAAGCCCGGATCGACGCTATTCGTGGTCTGGAATCAGGGGCGTCAGGGCTTCAATGGCGTGGAAGGCGACCGGACCTTCGGCGGCGACATGCGGGATCTTTTCCGGCTGCATCCCGCCAATACTTTCCTGATCAAGATGTCGTACTGGCTCAATCGTTAGCGGCCGCGGATTCGCTTCACCGCGCCAACGAATCCCCGCTTCGGAAATTCCGTGGCGGGGATTTTCGCGTTCCAGAGCGTCCAACGGTGATTTGCGGAAGGCAAGTTGCATAAAGGTCGGGAAACCCTCTGCCGCGGACTATGTCGGAACGCATTCGTTTAAATCGGTCGGCACGATGATATCAGATCCATCTCGTCTCTGGTGCGCCCTCGCATTTGGCCTCGTCGCGGCCCCCATTGGGTCAGACGCGCAGGTACCCGTGCCTGCGCCGGCGCCGCCGGCGGTGGCCGCCCCTTCGGCGAGCCTCGCCGCGCTCCTTGCCGAGGCCGCGCGCGTCAACGCTCAGGTGCCCGACCGGCTCCGCGCCTACCGCGCTCGCATCGAGAGCGAGATGTCGCTGGTCGTACTCGACTCCGGCGGGCGCGAGCGCACCGCGCAGCTCGAGCAGGTGGCGAGCGACGTCAGGTGGCGCGCACCCGATCGCTACGACCAGCGCGTCGTCGGTTACCGCGAGCAGGCGATCGGACCGACGTTCTCGCTGATGAGTTTCTTCGGCGGCTGGACCATTCCGACGCTCTATGGAAACCGGCTCCAGCTCGGAGTCACTCCCGCGGGTGATCCCAACAAGCCCGTCACTACAACGCGTCAGAGCCTCACCGTCCATCCGCTCGCGATCAGCCGCGACACCTACTACACCTTCAGCGGCGGCGACACCGCCGTCACGCTTTTCTCGAACAATCGGCGGATTCCAATCGTGCACGTCCGCGTGACGCCGCGCCCGAATCCTCCCGGCGATGCGATTCTTTTTTTCGGCGACATGTATCTCGACGCCGACTGGAAGCAGATCACCCGCATGCGCGGGCGTCTCGTCGAGATCAAGAACGGAAAGCCGACGATCAGTGCGGGAAGCAGAATCCCAGGCGTGAGCGGCGCGTCGTTCGTCGAGCTGGTCAACTCCGAGGTCAACGGCGAATACTGGCTGCCAGTGTTCCAGCGCACCGAAATCCAGGCGCGTATCGCAACCTTCGGCGATTTCCGAAGCCTGCTGCGCATCGTTTCACGATTCTACGACTATCAACCCAACGACTCATCATGGACGGGACCCGAAGCGCCGCGAGGCGTCCAGCACAACCTCACCTTCGCTTCCGCCGGCAGTCAGTCCCGGTTCGACGAGTGGCACACCCCACTCGGCGCAGCGAGCACCGATGTGTACTACAGCGAGTTCGATGATCTGGCGCCGCCGGGGTGGCAGACCAACGCGCCGTCACGCGGCCTGAGATTCAGTCCGCGCGGTCTCAGCGATGTATTCCGATTCAATCGCATCGAGGGCGCGTTTACCGGCATCGCGCTCAAGTCCGACATCGGCGGGCCCTCTTCCGGTGCCGCGGTGCGCGGAGCGGTAGGCTGGGCATGGGCCGAGCAGACCGCGCGCGGGATGATCGGCCTCGAGCGAACCCGTGGTCGCACGATGATGGGTCTCACCGCCGAGCGAGCGCTGGCGAATACCAATGATTTTCAGCTGCCCTTCTCGTGGGGGGCGACGCTCTCGGCGCTGCTCGGCAGCAACGATGACTTCGATTACCTCGATCGGAAGACCGTCACGCTGTCGCTGACGCGCTCGCTCGGCATCAATCGTCGATCGCTATTTCATATGGAGGCCGGGCCCGCTCGCGACGAGGCGGTACAGCAGAACATCTCGCAGGGCATCTATGTCGCGAAGAACGGCGGCTTTCGACCAAATCGCGGAATTCGCGAGGGCAGCTATTTCAGGACCGTCGCCTCGCTCGAGCTGAATCCAGGGGTGAGCGGACTCTTCGTGGACCGCGGCGTGGGGGTGCGGATCCACTATGAGCGCGCTGACGGGCGGCTGCACTGGCAGCGCGCGGAGCTCCGTACGGCGGTGCGCCGCGAGCTGGGACCGTTTCAGCTTTACGCGCGCGGCGATGCGGGCGCGCTGTTTGGCGGTGTCGCGCCGCAGGCAATGTTCGAGATCGGCAGCGGAGAGGGGCTCAGTGCATACGGCTACAAGGAATTCGGAGGCGACCAGGCGATGCTGTGTCGCGCAGTATTGGGCTACACACTGCCGTTCCTGAGAGCGCCGATTCGACTACCCAGCAATCTGATCGTACCTGGAATCGCGCCCGGCCTCGCCGCCGGCATCCATGCAGGTTGGACTGGAGTGTCCGGTGCTGCCGCGCGCGAGGCGCTGCTCGAGCTTGGCGCGGCGACAGATCCCACGACGGGATCACTCGTTCCCCTGTCGCGACCGACGGATGGCGTGCGCGCGTCGGCGGAGTTTCTGGTGACGTTTTTCAACGGAGCGCTCGCTGCCGGAGTCACCAGACCAATCGATCATCAGGGCCCGTGGAAGTTTACCGCGCGCATCGGCCAGGGATTTTGACGCGGCCTGGCGCAAAGTTGTGGCGGCGATGGTCTCCTCGAGTCTTCGACCTCGTCGACGTGGCACCCAACTTGTAACGGGGTATGCCGGAAACCCTTGAGCGGAAACTTCAAAAGGAAGGCTGACATGACAACAAACAGATCTGCGCGCGTACTGGGTGCGCTTCTCATTTCCGGCAGCGTCGTATGGAGCGGATGCGCCGGGATGAGCCAGAAGCAGAGGGGAGCGGTTATCGGTGCGACCGCGGGAGCCGCGGTGGGCGGAGTGATTGGAAATCAGACGGGCTCGACCGCGCGCGGCGCCATCATCGGTGCTGTGGTGGGCGGCGCCGCTGGCGCAATCATCGGAC
>DASSNV010000173.1:0-4283 GCA_035701245.1 Gemmatimonadaceae bacterium
ACATGGATGTCAACGAGACCCTGAAGAATTCTCTGGCACGCACCGGCTCGCTCGACGTCCCGATGGATCTCGACTATCAGGACCTGATGGTGCGACAGGCCGAGTACCGCTCGTCGTGCGCGACGGTGCTGATGCTCGACACGTCGCACTCGATGATTCTTTACGGTGAAGATCGCTTCACGCCGGCCAAGAAAGTCGCGCTCGCCCTCACCCATCTGATCCGCACGCAGTTCCCCGGCGACACCCTCAACGTCGTGCTCTTCCACGATTCCGCCGAGGAGATCCCGCTGTCCACGCTGCCTCAGGCCCAGGTAGGCCCGTATCACACCAACACCGCCGAGGGCCTCAAGCTCGCGCGGCGGCTGTTGATGGCGCAGAAGAAGGACATGCGGCAGATCGTGATGATCACCGACGGCAAGCCCAGCGCGATGACGATGCCCAACGGGCAGATCTACAAGAACTCGATGGGCCTCGACAGCACGGTGATCGCGACGACGCTCCGCGAAGTAGCCAACTGCCGGCGGGCGGGAATCCTGATCAACACCTTCATGCTCGCGCGCGACCGGGCGCTGGTGGAGTTCGTGAAGCGGGTGTCGGAGATCAGCCGCGGCAAGGCGTACTTCACGAACACCATGACGCTTGGGCAGTTCATCCTGATGGACTTTCTGAGGAAGAAGACGCAGAAGATCTCGTAGATCCCGGATTCCGGGATCTGATCGGAACCGACTGGCCGCTGTAGTCCTAAAGGTGGCAGGTGGGAGACTGGTCAGAGGCACGGGTATCAGTTTATCCGGCGCATTCCATAGTGGCGTGACGCAGCGAGAAGGCGAGTAGAAAAACTGCTACCAGAGCATCTCTGTACATCCTCTCCCACCTGCCGCCTTTTTGACTACAGTGGCCAGATCGTGCCGAGTCCCCGGCCAAGCCGTATTTTCTCCCCAATGACCCTCCGAATACTTTCCAGTGCGGTCGCGATCGCACTGACGGTGTCGTGCGCCACGGTCCAGCGCGCACCAGTTCAAGCCCGTTACGATGTCCTCATAACCAACGCCCGCATCGTCGACGGCACCGGCAATCCGTGGTACCGCGGAGCGGTGGCAACGCGCGGCGATCGCATTGCTTACGTCGGGCCGGCGGTTCCGGGACTGACTGCGGCGCGCGTGATCGATGCGCACGAGCAGGTTGTCGCGCCGGGATTCATCGACATGCTCGGGCACTCGGAGTTCGCGATTCTGCGCGGACCGCACGCGGTGTCCAAGATCACCCAGGGCATCACCAGCGAGATCACCGGCGAAGTCTCGTCGGCGTGGCCAAACGTCGCACTCGGCCGGCGACCAAATCCGCGCTACCCGTGGCGATCGCTCGGCGAGTACTTCGCGTTTCTGGAGAAGAGCGGCACCGCCATCAATCTTGGCACCTACGTCGGAACAAGCTCGGTGCGCGAAGCGGTAATGGGCGATGCGACACGGCATCCGACCGACGGAGAAATGCGCCAGATGGGCGCGCTCATCGACTCCGCTATGCGCGACGGAGCGTTCGGCGTCGGCACCGGACTGATCTATCTGCCGAGCACTTTCTTCTCGACCGACGAGCTGATCGCGCTGACGAAGTATGCGACGCCCTACAAGGGCGGCTACGCCGCGCACATCAGGAGCGAGGGGGCGGGCCTGCTCGACGCCATTCGCGAAACGATTCGGATTGCCGCCGGCGCCGGCACCTGGGCCGAGATTCGTCACCTCAAGTCGCGATCGCTGGAGCAGATGCAGCAGGCGGTCGCGCTGATCGATTCGGCGCGCGGCGCGGGCATCGACATCACCGCTGACCAGTATCCGTACATCGCGAGCGGGACGTCGTTGCAGGCGATGCTCAATACGTGGGTGCAGGAAGGCGGTGACGATTCGCTGATCAAGCGGCTGCACGATCCAGCGGTTCGCGCGCGACTCAAGCAGGAGCTGGCCGCGGACAGCGCCGCCGGGATCAGAACCGCTGCGCGAACGATGGTCAACGAAGTCGGCGCGGATTCCCTCAGGATATACCAGGGAAAGTTTCTCACCGACATCGGCAGGATGCGCAATCAGGACGCGTACGACGCTGCGTTCGACATCCTGATCGCGGACAGCGCGCGCACCAGCGCGATCTACTTTTCGTTCAACGAAGATGCTCTTCGCCTGGCGATGAAGCAGCCGTGGGTGTCGGTCGGTCAGGACGCGGGCGCGGTCAGCCCCGATTCCACCGGCAAATTCCGCGACCGTGGCCATCCGCGCGGGTTTGGAACCTTTCCGCGCATCCTCGGCCGCTACGTGCGTCAGGATTCGGTGATCACGCTGGAGTTTGCGATTCGGAAGATGACCTCACTCGCTGCGCAGCGGGTCGGCATCAACGATCGTGGATTGCTCAAGCCGGGGATGTTCGCCGACATCACCGTGTTCGACCCCAACACCATCATCGACCGGTCGACCTACGAGAACCCGTCGCAGATCGCGACAGGAATCACCTACGTGCTCGTGAACGGGGTGCCCGTCGTTGACAACGGTCAGGTGACGCCTGCCCTCCCGGGGCGGGCGCTGCGCGGACCGGGGTACCTTCACCATCCGTAGGCTCATCGGGATTTTCCTGACACGTAGCGCGGCGAATCTCCGATCCTCCGGACGGTTCAGCGAGAGCATCTTGGAGAATCCGTAACTCCGAGGCACGCGTTGGCCGGCACGCCGGATCCGATTCATTCGTGGTTTCTTGGTCCCAAGGGCGAAAACGAACAGGTTCTCCGGGAGCTGCTCGATTCGGCGCTCGCATCGCATCTCCAGTGGCGGCGCAGCTACCATCCGGACGATCCGTCACCGATCTCGACGGCCAAGCACGCAACAGGTGCGGTTCGACAGCGCGCAGAGCTCAAGGCCGAATTTGGCGGCTTACTCCAACAGCTCCACGGCAGCGTGCCGTTCTTTCACGGACGGTATAACGGTCACATGTTGTCGGAGCAGAGCATCGCGTCGCAGGCGGCGTATTTCGCGACGATGCTCTACAATCCAAACAACATCTCCAGCGAAGTCGCGCCTGTAACGACGCGACTCGAGGCCGAGGTCGCCCAGCAGCTGGCGGAGATGATCGGTTATGACCCCGCGAAATGTTGGGGACATCTCACTTCGGGCGGGACCATCGCCAACTTCGAGGCGCTCTGGATCGCGCGCAACGTTCTCTACCATCCGGTTGCGGCGCGACTGGCGACCCGGGAGTTGGGCATCGACATCTCGGTCTCTCTGCCCGACGATACGCGTGCCTCGCTGGGTGATCTCGACCTCTGGCAGTTGCTTAACATCCGTCCCGCTGCTTCGATGGATCTGTGGGAGAAGCTCTGGCTCGCCGCCCCCGGCCCCGTCATTGAGCGCGCTCTTCGCGCTCGTTCACTTGCTACCCTCGGCTATCAGGACTACAGCAGGCAGCTGGCAACGGAATTCGGTGACTCGCTCGCCCCGGGAGTCGTGCTCGCTCCGGGAACGAGTCACTACTCGTGGGCAAAAATCGTCGCCGCGCTCGGCATCGGCTCAAATCAATTGCTGTATGTGCCCGTTACGGCGAGATGCCGCATGGATCCCGACGCACTTTGGGAGCAGATCAGGCTGCTCGCCGCGAAGAGGGTGCCGATTATGGCTTGCGTCAGCGCCTGCGGCACCACCGAGGAAGGCGCCGTCGACGAGCTCCACCGCATCATCGACGTCCGCGCTCGCGCTGAGTGGGAGCTCGGCGTCACATTCCACATCCATTCCGATGCGTGCTACGGAGGTTACTCTGCATCATTGACTCGCAAGGCGGACGGATCGCGCTATACTGGCGCGGCCATCCGGGATGCGTGCGGCGGCATCACGTGGCCATCGGACACCTGGCTGGCATCGGTGTCCGCGCTGGAGGAAGCAGACTCGGTAAGTATCGATCCGCACAAGCTCGGCTACTTGCCCTATCCGGCGGGGGCATTTCTGCTCAGGGATCGCCGCGGCCGCGAGCTCGTCGCCACCGATCCGCCGTACCTGGCAATCACGGCATCGCGTGAGGAAGAGCAACCCGTCATCGGACGCTTCATTTTCGAGGGCTCCAAGCCCGGCGCATCGGCGGCAGCCGTCTGGATGAGTCATCGGACCATGCCCCTGAACAGCGAGGGTCACGGCAGGATCATCGCATCGACGATGTCTGCAGCGCATCGGCTTCACACTCTGCTCGGCACGGTGGATTTCAGTCCGTTCCGGATCGTTCGACTGCCGGAGCCCGACCTCAACATTTGCTGCTTTCTG
>DASSNV010000174.1:0-8401 GCA_035701245.1 Gemmatimonadaceae bacterium
GTTCCGTCGCTCTGCTTGCGGAATCCGAGACGCGCGCCGCCCCCCGACACGGTGCGGACGTTTGCGACGAGCGGAATGGCGCTCGTCGATGGCTCCAGCACTACGGTGGCCGGCTTGCCGGGCGACGTTGGGGTTACCGACACCGCGACGAGGTTCTCATTCAGCGACAGCGCGGACACCCGCGCCGCGTACGACGCCTGGAGATATCGCGACAGCCAGCCCTGGGGAATCTTCTGGTCGTCGAAGCCCGATGCGTCGCCGATGATGGAGCCGGTGATGTGTTTGATGCCCTGTTGCGCGACGAGATCCGCCAGACGGTTCATCGGCGCCGACGGCCCGCCGGGGAGAAATTTCCCCGACAGCGCCGGATCGCCATCGCCGCGCAGATACAGATTTCCACTGAGCGTTCCATCGGGGCCGACCGCCGCGTCGCGCAGCGCGTCGGTGCTGAACTGATACTCGGGCCCGAAGCGCTCGAAGGCGATAGCGCTGGTGAGCAGCTTCATCGTGGACGCCGGAAGCATCCCATCGCCAGGATTCAGGGCGTAGAGCGTATCACCGCGCGTGAGGGAAACGACCATCGCGCCCCAGCTGCCGCCACGGGTGCGGCCGATCAGCCCCGCGAGCGAAGATGCCAGATCTCCGGACGAGCGTGGCGCGCTGTACCGTACCGCCGGAACCGCGGGCGGTCTGTTCCTGCTCGGCCGCCGCGCGCGGCGAGAGGTGGTTGTCTTTTTCCTGGTCTGGGATTCGACGATCGTGGGAGCGGTGCCGCAGACGGCGAGCGCGACGAGCAGGGCAATGCGGATTCTTCGATAGAACATCTTCAGGCGTTGAGCGTTCGGGACATCACTTCCAGGACGAGGGCGGCAGTCAACCTGTGGCGAGAAGGGTGCCACAGCGCGTCGTGCGGCCACGCGAATGCGCGCGGCTGTGTTCGCTTGGAATATACTCCGGTGTTGCGTATTTTCCGTCGCAAGAGGCCTGCACTCCAACGCATCCGAGGTCACCGATGGCGCAACAGCCGCACAATTTTCTGCGTGAAGGCGTGATCACTGGTTTCATCGGAGCAACGACGATTGCGATCTGGTTTCTCATCGTCGATACCATCGCCCGCCATCCTTTCTACACCCCGATCTTCCTGGGAAAGGGCGTCGTTAGCGTCCTCGGCAAGAACATGATGGGCGACACCGACTTCACGCATGTGCTCGGGTACACGGTTTTCCACTACATCGCGTTCTTCATCGTCGGTATCATCCTGACGGTGATCGTCCACCAGGCGCAGCGGACGCCGGGAATTCTGGCCGGACTCCTGGTCGCTTTCGTGATGATGACGCTCGGCTTTTACATGATCGCGGCGGTGTTCACGCACTCAGCGCTGGGCGAGCTCTCGTGGGTGCAGATCTTCATCGCCAATCTGCTGGCAGCGGCGGTGATGCTCGGTTATTTGTGGCGACGACATCCCGGCCTGGGCGGCCAGCTGCGTCAGGCCCTCGAGGGGCGTGACGCGGACTAGGCGGCCGACGGCTTCCAGTCCACTTGCGCGCCCGCGGTCGAATCCTCGCCGCGGGCGTTCCATTTGAAGAACACCACGCTCATGATGACGGCGAAGATCAATCCGCCGGGGATCCACATGATGAGAGCGCCAAGCAGCTGATCCTCGAGCGGAGTGATCGGCAGCACCCGCGGAGTCGCGGCGTAGGCTGGGTAGAGGATGTGGTCGGCCATCGCGATGTAGATCGCCACGATCGACATTGGCAGGCTCAGCAAGAAACTGTAGAGAATCTGCCCCGGATACGCGAGCCGCGGGAGCTCGGGCAGCTGACTGAGCAGCGGCCACCACATCAAGACCGCCGCCGCCATGAACATCAGGTGCTCTACTATGTGCAGGCCGTGGTGCGCCATCGCCGCGTTGTAGAAGACCGGCAGGTGCCAGCCGGCGATGGCAACGTTGAACACCACGAAGCAGATCGGAGCGCGGGTAAAGAACCGCGCGGCCGGCGCGACGAAGCGATTCGATAGAACGGGGCGCAGCATCCACCCCGGCGTACCCGCGAGCAGCAACGGCGGGATCGCGAAGGTGAGCAGGAGATGCTGCACCATGTGTGCGCTGAACAGGTAATCGTCGCTCAGATCGTGGAGCGGGCCGTTGAGCGACGCGAACATCACCAGCAGGCCGCCGATGAAAAAGATTTTTTGCGCGACGGTCGGGCGCCGATCCAGCCGATAACACGCCCAGATGTAGAGTGCGCCCAGCGCCGCGATGCCGATGACCGTGCTCGGGTGAATCGACCATCGCCACCAGCTGAGATTGGCGATGGGATGCAGCAGCGCCAGGTACAACATGACTACATGACTTTGATGAAGAGATGTCCGAAGAGGAACATCAGCGCGATCAGGGTGAGGGCCGCGATGAACAGCGGCCCGGTGAACAGGACGCGGAACAGCCGGTGATCGTACTTGAGGTGCATGTAGAACATCACCACGATGGCGAACTTGAGCGCGGAGAGCGCGAGAAGCGTCGGGACGAATCCGCGCGATGCAACGAACGACGGTATGTAATAGGCCCAGACCTCACCAACCGTGATCAAGGTCAGAATGAGCGCGACCTTCCAGTACGTCGACCAGGTCGGATGCGCGTGCTCGACCTCGCCGTGCGGGGCGTGGAGCTGCGCCTCGGCGGAGTCGGGAAGGTTGCTCATGCTCGCGTGGGTATCCATCGTTGCGCCGTTACTTGATGAGGTAGACGAGAGTGAAAATCACGATCCACACGACGTCGACGAAGTGCCAGTAAAGCGCCGAAATGTCGACGAGCAGCGAGTCCTTCGAGGTCAGGCCGCGGCGGTAATCGATGGCCAGCAGCGTGACGAGCCACAACACGCCGGCGGTGACGTGCGCACCGTGAAAGCCCGTGAGTGTAAAAAAGGTGGAGCCGAAGAGATTTTTGCGAATCGTCAGGCCTTCGTGCACGAACGACGTGAACTCGAATGCCTGGAATCCAAGAAAGGTCGTTCCGGCGATCGCTGTCATCCACAGCCAGAGCTTGGAGTTCCCGAGGATGCGCTCGCCGCGGGTGCGCTTGGGAAGCTCCTTGTTCTGGACGGCCGCGAGAGCGAGCACCATGAAGAGCGACGACATCAGCAGCACGAAGGTCGATGCCGACGTGACCGGGATGTTGAGGATCGGCTTGAAGACCTGCCCCGTCGTCGGATCGGTCCAGGCTTCATGCGGCAGCGGACCGACGACGCTGCGTCCCTTGTAGATCAGGTACGTCGAGATCAGCGACACGAACAGCATGCATTCGGAGCCGATGAACGCCCAGATCGCCACCTTCCGGCTGTCGAGGCCAAGGGTGGTGTAGTGGTGGTGGACCGGCGCGCTGGTGTGAACCACGGTTGCGGACATTCTTAGTGGTGCTCCGGCTCGAGCGGGCTCAGCAGCCAGCTGTAAAGAGAGAAGATCATCACCGCTGCGCCGACGGCAATGAGGGCTTTGGTCCAGATCAGACCACTGAACATGATCACCATGCCCAGCGCGACGAACAGCGGCTTGATGGTACCGTAAGGGATCACGATGCCGAGCTCGTGCGCCGATTTGCCTTCCTGGACATTGATGCGCGCGCTTTGCTGGTCAGCTTCCTTGCCTTCCCAAAGCGGATACCGGCTGGTGACGTTGGGAATCTTGGCAAAGTTGTATTCTGGCGGTGGGCTCGGAATCGTCCACTCCAGCGTACCGGCTCCCCACGGATTGGATCCGGCGATCTCGCCGCTCTTTCTGCTCTTGAAGAAGTTGTAGATGAAGAAGAGCATCGCGATCGGGAAGATCATCGCGCCGGTGGTGGACATCGCGTTGAAGATGTCCCAGCCCTGTCCGGCGTCGTAGGTATAAATGCGGCGCGGCATGCCGAGCATTCCCGAGAAGTGCATCGGGAAGAACGTCAGGTTCATGGCGATGAACATCAGCCAGAAATGAATCTTGCCGAGGCGCTCGTCCATCACCCGCCCGAACATCTTCGGGTAGTAATGATAGATGCCGGCGAAGATCCCCATCATCGAGCCGCCGAACAGCACGTAATGGAAATGCGCGACGATGAAATAGGTGTCGGTCTGCTGCAGGTCGGCGGGCGGCGACGAGTGCATGATTCCCGAGATGCCGCCGATGGTGAACAGCGCGACCAGCGAGATGCCGAACAGCATCGCGGTGGTAAATCGGAGCGCGCCCTGCGCCATGGTCGCGATCCAGTTGAAGATCTTCACGCCGGTCGGGATCGCGATCAGCATGGTGGTGAGACCGAAGAACGTATCGGCGATCGGTCCCATGCCGACTGCGAACATGTGGTGGGCCCAGACTCCGAAGCCGAGCACCGCGATCAGGATCCCCGAGTAGACCATCACGGGGTATCCGAACAGCGGTTTCTTGGAGTAGACCGGGATCACTTCCGAGACGAGCCCGAACGCCGGCAGGACGAGGATGTAGACCTCGGGATGGCCAAAGATCCAGAACAGGTGCTGCCACAGAAGGGGATCCGCGCCGGCGCTCACGGTATTGTAGAAGTTCGTTCCGAAGAACCGGTCGAACAGTACAAATACCAGCGCGATGGTGAGCACTGGAAACGCCAGCACGATCATCACCTGTACGATGAATCCCATCCAGGTGAACATCGGCATCCGCATCAGCGACATGCCGGGCGCCCGCAGATTGATGATCGTCGTCAGGAAGTTGAATCCCGCGGCAAGTGAAGACACACCGAGGATCTGGAGCCCGATCACCCAGAAATCGATGTTCAGACCGGGCGAATAGAATTTGGATGTGAGCGGCTGATAGCCGAACCAGCCGCCGTTGGGAGCGACGGAGAAGAAGATCGGGATGGTGATGAACAGTCCGCCGAAGAGATACACCCAGTAGCTGAAGGCATTGAGACGCGGGAACGCAACATCGCGCGCGCCGATTTGCAGCGGAATGAGGAAGTTGAAGAACACTGCCGAGAGCGGCATGATCACAAGGAAGATCATGGTCGTCCCGTGCATCGTGAACAGCTGGTTGTAGAAGTCGGCGGAGACCAGGTGCTGGTTCGGCGCGCCGAGCTGGGCGCGAATCAGGAGAGCCTCGAGCCCTCCGAAGATGAAGAAGCCCAGCGCGGTATAGAGGTAGAGAATGCCGATGCGCTTGTGATCTACGGTAGTGAGCCAGCTCCAGAGACCGGTATGCTCACCGTTGTATTCGGCGCCGTACGCCGGGGTGGAGATTGCAGTGGTTGCCAAGTCTTGTCTCCGGTTACTTCAGTGCGGTTAGATAAGCAACGATGTCGGCGATCTGCTGATCCGTGAGTCCGCCGGTGGCTGCTGTGACTTTGTGCTTGAGAACAGGATCGTATTCGTCCATGCCGAGCGTGGGCATGAGGACATCGGGCTTCATCTTGCGCGCGTTCTTGATCCAGAGCGCGAGATAAGCGGCGGTGTTGGGGTAACGGCCGGTGGCGATGGTACTGCGCGAGCCGATGTGGGTGAGATTCGGACCGAGCACACCGACCGCGATCGGATTACCGGCGACGGTGTGACAGCCGATGCACGCCGCGCCGGAAAACACCTGCTTGCCGCGGGCGGCGCTGCCGGTGAGGCCGGCGGTGAATTTCAGATCTCCGGGCGGTGGCGCGTGGGGGATGGCGTACTCTGGAATCTTGTCGCGCGGATAGATGTAGCCAGGCGCGATGGCTCCGGTCGAAGCGAAGCTGGCATTGGCGGCGACGCCGTTCAAGGTCTGCGTACCAGGATTCGACTGCGGCGCGGTCGGCCGCGGGATTGCGGGCTGGGTGCCGCCGACTGCCTGCGTGCCGGAGCTTTGCTGCGCTACGCTCGGCGCCGCCGCCTGTGCGGTTTGACTCGGCGCGGTTGTGCCGCCCGGCGTCGTTACCGTCGCGCCTTGCGTTCCGGCGGCGCCCGCCGGTGATGCAACCGCGCCGAAGTGGGCCGGCATCTTCTGTCCTGCGATCCACGAAGCGAACTGCTCGGGCGTTACAGTGAAGACCCTGAAGCGCATGTTGGCGTGCGACGACCCGCAGTACTCGACACAGAACCCGTTCCAGACATCACCGGCGATGGTGGTGTCCGGTGTATACCAGATGTAATTGGTCCGGTTGGTGACGACGTCACGCTTGCCACCCAGCTGCGGCGTCCAGAACGAGTGGATCACGTCGGCGGAGCGGAGCCGGAAATTCACCGTGCGGCCAACGGGCAGATAGATCTCGTTGGCGGTGGTGACGCCGTAGTCCGGATACTTGAACTCCCACCACCACTGGTGGCCGGTTACGTCGATGTTCAGCGAGCCGGGCGCTGCCTGCGCCTGCGTGATGAAAATGGTGCGCACCGTGGGGACCGCAATGAAAACCAGCAGTATCGCCGGGATCAGGGTCCACGCAATCTCGATCTTGGTGTTGCCGTGGGTCTGCGGGGGAGTCGGCTGATTTTCGCGGCGGCGATACTTGAAGACGACATAAATGAGCACCGCTTCGACGAGGATGAAGGCGATGGTGCCGAGCAGCAGCAGGCGATCCCAGAGGAAGTCGATCTCGCGTCCGAAATCGGAATGCGGAGTGAGTGTGCTGTTTGGATGCGCTTCGTTGCAGGAGACTGCCACTACCGCGAGCGCGATGACCAGTGCGTAGGATGCAAGCCGCCGCAGGCGGTCAGAACCTTTCATGCGCAGGGAATCCTGTTCTCGTCGTGTTGGGAACATCGCCCTGGGACGGGTGCGATGCTTACAGAGGTGCTCAGGATGACGCACGTACAAACTAACCTTACGGGGATTGTAGTGGGAGGGCAGAGTGCAGACCCTCCGTAAACCTCCGGAGTGATTCCGGGCTATTCCGCCTTGCGCGGCGAAGTCATCGCTTCCGGATTGAGCAGGCGGTCCAGCTGCTCCCGCGTCATCAGACCGCGCTCGCAAACGAGATCGTAGACGTCGCGCCCGGTTTCGAGGGCTTCTTTGGCCAAATCGGTGGTCGTCTCGTAGCCGAGCGCCGGCACCAGCGCGGTGATCACGCCGACCGACTCCTCGACGAACTTCTGCATTCGCTCGCGATTGGCGGTGATGCCTTCGACGCAGCGCTCCTGAAGAATCTTGCACGCCCGGGTGAGATTGGTCATCCCGCCGAGCAGCCGGAACGCGATGATCGGCTCGAACACATTGAGCTGGAGCTGGCCGGCTTCGGCGGCCATGGTGACGGTGACGTCGCCCCCGATGATGTCGAAGCAAACCTGGTTCACCACTTCGGGAATTACGGGATTCACCTTACCGGGCATGATCGACGACCCCGGCTGCATCGCCGGCAGGTTGATCTCGCCGAGTCC
The DNA here is from genome assembly GCA_035701245.1 of Gemmatimonadaceae bacterium. Classification (GTDB taxonomy): domain Bacteria; phylum Gemmatimonadota; class Gemmatimonadetes; order Gemmatimonadales; family Gemmatimonadaceae; genus UBA4720. Next base: position 7,347 of record DASSNV010000174.1, read on the forward strand.
GGCGCGCGGGCCCGAGCTTAACAGCCGGAGATCGTTGCAGATCTTGGACAGCTTCACCGCGCAGCGCTTGAGAACGCCCGACAGCTGCACGAACGCGCCGGTGTCCGCCGTGGCCTCGACGAGATCGGGCGCCGTAATGAACGGAAGTCCGGTGATGTGCTCCAGGTGACGCCTGACGCTCTCGGCGTAGCCGGGAGGCGCATTGATCCCCGTGCCGATCGCGGTCGCCCCCATGTTGATCTCGCGGATCAATGCTTGCGCCTCGCCGAGCCTGTCGACGTCCTCGAGGATCGTGTGGGCGAAGGCGTTGAATTCCTGCCCGAGCGTCATCGGCACCGCGTCCTGGAGCTGGGTGCGTCCCATCTTGATGTACGCGGCGAACTCCTCGCCCTTGTGGAGGAACGCCGCGGCGAGCGCGATCATCGCCAGCTGCAGGTCGGAGATGCTGGTGTGCAGCGCCAGCTTCACCGCCGTCGGGTAAACGTCGTTGGTGGACTGACTGAGGTTGAGATGATTGTTGGGATGAACGACGTCGTAATCACCGCGCTGGTGTCCGAGGATCTCGAGCGCGCGGTTCGCCATGACTTCGTTGGCGTTCATGTTGGTGGAGGTGCCCGCTCCGCCCTGGATCATGTCGACGCGGAAATGCTCGTGGTGGAGTCCCTCGCGCAGCTCGCCGGCGGCCTGGGAGATGGCGTCGACGATGTTGCGGTCAATCAGCTTCATCTCGAGGTTGGCGAGCGCCGCGGCCTCCTTCACGGTGGCGAGGGCGGCGATGAGAGTCGGGAACTCACGCAGCTCGATGCCGCTGATGGAGAAATTCTCGATCGCCCGCAGGGTCTGAATTCCGTAGAGCGCCGACGCGGGCACGTCGCGATCGCCGAGCAGATCGTGCTCGCGCCGCGTCGGTCCGGCGAGATCGACACGCGGCGCGTCCGCTGCCTCGAGACGCAGCTTCCTCAGTCGCGAAGGGTGCGAGGATTTCATGCGTAGCGGGAAGGTATAAGGGGCCAATACCTTATTGAAGTCACGCGTCCTCCAGTGTCGCTTGTGCC
>DASSNV010000175.1:0-9329 GCA_035701245.1 Gemmatimonadaceae bacterium
TCGCTTCGACGAATGCGATGTTCGTCAGCGAATTCAGCGCCGCGTTCTCGGCGGCTCGCATCAGCGCAGGGCCCGATGAATCGAGCGCAGTCACGTGGGTCGCGTTGCGCGCCAGATGCAGCGCGAACGATCCATGGTAGCTGAAACAATCGAGCGCGCGACCGCGCGCGACGGTGCCGACGAAATGGCGGTTCTCGCGCTGATCGATGAACGCGCCGGTCTTCTGCCCCGTGTAGGGCGCTGCCAGAAACTTCACTCCATACTCGTGGACCTCGATCTCGCGCGGAACTTCCCCCGAGAGTACCACCGTCTCGCGAGGTAGTCCCTCCTTCGAGCGGAGGGGGACGTCGTTCCGCGCCAGCACTCCATCGGCATCGACGAGCGATCGCAGGGACTCCAGAATCTCGGCGCGGAAACGCTCGAGGCCCGCGCTCATGAACTGCACCACGAGCCACTGGTCGTAACGGTCGCAGATCAGCGACGGTAGTCCGTCCGCCTCGCCGTGCACCAGCCGCATCGCATTGGTGTGATCCTCGAGCGGAACACGCCGGGCCACCGCCGCGGCGATCCGCGCGTCCCACCACGCCTGATCGATGACGGCATCCGGATCGCGATCGAGAAGCCGCAGCGAGATCTCCGACAACGGACTCCACAGTGCCCAGCCCAGGGGCTTGCCGCGGTTGTCGTGAACGAGCACCGCGCCGGCTTCCATCATCGGCCGCTGGGTAACGTCGGTCCGATAAATCCACGGATGTCCCGCCAGCCACCGCCGCGCGCCCTTTGCGTTGACCCGTGCGACTGTCATCGCGTGAATGTAATCTGGCGCGGCGATGGAGCGCGCTTCTTGCCAGACCGACGGACCATGCGAGACGTGATTCCAATCTCACTCGGAGCCGCGGCGACGACCCTGCTTTACCGCGAGCACAGGATCAGGACCCGCGCCGAGCGCCTGAGCGCAGCGACCCTCGAGACATTGCTCAACGCCATCGACGCCAACGACGAGATCACCGGCGCCCATGTCCGGCGCGTCGCCGCGTACGCGCTCATCCTCGGTGACGCCGCCGGATACGACACGCGAACTCTGCGGAGTATCGAGCGTGTGGCACTGTTCCATGACATCGGCAAGCTCCACGGCGCGTTGAGCGACATCTTCCACGAGCCGTCAAAGCTGACACCCGAAGAGAGGCGTGCGGTGATGACCCATCCGCAGCGCGGGGCGGAAGTGCTCGGTCCACTCAGCTCGTTCTATCCCGAGTTGGCGAAGGGAGTCGCCGCGCACCACGAGCGATGGGACGGCAGCGGTTATCCACGCGGACTGAAGGGGCGACGCATCCCTGTTCAGGCGCGCGTCGTATCCATCGCCGACAGCTTCGACGCCATCACGCACCGGCGTCGTTACAGCCACGCCCGAAGCTTCAAGGACGCGGTGCGCGCAATCGCCGAGGGTAAAGGCACACAGTTCGATCCGGATCTCGTCGATCTGTTTCTGAGCCCGGCGGTGCTGACCGAAGTTGAAAAGGAGATGCGACGAGCGCACCGCCCACGGTCGAAGCAGGCAAATCGTCGTCGCGGTGGGTCTCAGCCCGCGCCCGACATCACTTTCCGATGGCGGCCGCGATCTCTCGGGTCGCGGTCTCGGGATCGTGCGCCTTGAAGATCGCGTTGATCACTGCGACACCGATCGCCCCCTCGAGAGTTATCTGGAGCGCCCGGTCGGCGGTGATTCCGCCGACGGCGACAGCAGGGTGCGGAACCAGCGCGGCGAGCCGCTTGAATCCCGCTACGCCGATCGCGTCCCCCGCGTCGGCTTTTGAATCGGAGCCGTAGACCGGACCGATCCCGACGTAGTCGCCGTCCTTTGCGTTCGCCAATTCAGCGTCGGACCCAAGTGACGCGCCGATGATGAAGCCCTCCGGCGCGAATCTGCGGATCGCGACCACCGGCAGATCGGCCTCGCCGACGTGGACGCCGGCGGCTCCCGCCGCCAGCGCGATGTCGGCGCGATCGTTGACGATCACCGGCACCGGCACGGCGCGCATGATTGCGCGCGTAATCTCGACGACCTCCCTCGGTGGAGCGGTCTTGAGGCGAACCTGGACACTCGTTGCCCCGCCGCGGACAGCCGCGGCGACGCGATCTACGAGATCTTGCCTTCGATCCTCGGCGTCATCGGTGATGGCCACCAGACGCAGGATCTTTGGATCGAGCATCGGTGCTATTTGCTGGTGCTGGTCGTTCGGCTGGAGGTGCGCTTCTTCGTAGTCGCAGTGCCGGTGGCCTTCTTCGCCGGAGTCTTCTTCGCCGTGGAGCTCTTCACGGTCTTGCTTGCCGTTCTGGTCGTCGGCTTGCTCGCGGTTCGCGACTTCGAGGTCGAGCTGGCCTTCGCACTTGCCGATTTCGATGCTGCGGACTTCGAGCTGGGCGCCAGAGCGAGCATGCGCGGCGTGGGTTTCTTCGCCGGCGCGGAGGCGCGAACCTGTCGCACCGCGTTGGTGTGCTGCTCGAGAGTCATCCGGAACTCATGATGACCGTCGGCGCTGGCGACGAAATACAGGTACGGCACGTTTGCCGGACTCGCCGCTGCAGCGAGACTCGCTGCTCCCGGCGATGCGACCGGTCCCGGCGGCAGTCCCTTGTGGGTGTAGGTGTTATAAGGCGAATCGACGGTGAGATCCTTGTACAACACCCGCCCGACGTGGTGGCCGAGCGCGTACTGGACGGTCGGATCGGCCTGGAGGAGCATTCCGCGGCGCAGCCGATTGTAATACACGGCCGCGATGACGGGGCGCTCTTCAGGAAGTCGGGCTTCCTTTTCCACGATCGAGGCCATCGTCACCAGGTCGTTGCGATTGATGTTGAGGGCGACGGCACTCGAGTCCCAGCTCGGCTTCCAGCGCCGCTCGAATGCGTACACCATCTCCCGCACTGCCTGGCGCGCCGTCGTGCCGACCGGGAAGGCGTAGGTGTCGGGGAAGACGTAGCCCTCGAGGGTCTGGTTCGGCACGTCGAGTCGCGCCAGGAGCGCGGTGTCGCGCATCGCCGCCTGGACCGACTCCGGGGGCACCTTGAGCGCACGCGCCAGGAGCGGCGTAATCTGCGAGATGCTGTAGCCTTCCGGGATCGTGATCGTATTGACCAGACCGTGGCCGCCATTCAGCGCACTCACGATGTCACTCCACGGCGTGCCGTGCTTCAGCAGATACGTGCCGGGCTTGATGTTCCGGTCGCCGCCCGTGATCCGCCCGTACAGCCGGAACAGCTTCGGCGAGCCGATGATTCCGCTGTGCGCCAGGGAATCGGCAGCCTGACCGAAGCTCGCACCGCGGGGAATGATGACGCGCGCAGGCGCGCCGTGCGGCTGCCCGGAGCATGCTGCAGACACCACGCACAGAGCGACCAGTGCGCCGCGCAGATTACGCGTTCGCATTGAGCGCATGCTGGAGCAGAATGGCCGCCGCCAGAGCATCGACGTCGCCCTTCCTGCCGCGGGTGGATTCGCCCAGTTCTTTGACTGTACGCAAGGCTGCCGCCGTGGAATAACGTTCATCATAAAAACGAACTGGCATACCCGTACGTTTCGCTATTTCCGCACCCAATTTGCGGACTTCCCCCGTCCAATCGGTCTCGCGGCCCTCGCCGTCGAGCGGAAGCCCAATTAGGTACCCCTGAGCGCCCAGCTCGGTTGCGCGGGCGATGATTTTTGTGATCGGGGCCCGCTTGCCTTCGCGGCGCTCGATGAAGCCCGCCGGCGTCGCGATCATGCCCAGTGGATCCGCGATGGCGAGGCCGACTCGCCTGCGGCCGTAGTCAACCGCGATGAAACGAGCCAGCGCGGCGTTCATTCCGTCTACCCCTGCGCCATCTGAACGAAGAATTCCTTGTTGTTCTTCGACTTCGACATCTGCCGCAACAGAAAGTCGATCGCTTCGGCCTCGGGCATGTCCGCCAGGAACTGGCGCAGCAGGATGACGCGGTTGATCTCCGCCTGGCTGAGCAACAATTCCTCCTTACGCGTGCCCGACCTGAAGATGTCGATGGCGGGATACACGCGCCGATCCGCGATCTTCCGGTCGAGAACGAGCTCCATGTTGCCGGTGCCCTTGAACTCCTCGAAGATGACGTCGTCCATCCGCGAGCCAGTCTCGGTGAGCGCCGTCGCAATGATGGTGAGCGATCCGCCTTCGTCGATGTTGCGCGCCGAGCCGAAGAAGCGCTTCGGCTTGTGCAGCGCGCTGGCGTCGACTCCGCCCGAAAGGATCTTTCCCGATTGCGGCGCCACGGTATTGTGGGCGCGGGCGAAGCGGGTCAGCGAGTCGAGGAGGATCACGACGTCCTTCCCGCTCTCCACCAGTCGCTTCGCCTTCTCGAGCACCATGTCGGCGACCTGGACGTGGCGTGCCGCGCCTTCGTCGAAGGTCGAGCTGATCACCTCGGCGCGGATCGTACTGGCGATCATCTCGGTGACTTCTTCCGGCCGCTCATCGATGAGCAGCACGATGATAGTCACCTCGGGATGATTCTCGGCGATGGCGTTTGCGATCTTATGCAGCAGGATCGTCTTGCCCGCCCGCGGCGGTGACACGATCAGCCCGCGCTGACCCTTGCCGATGGGCGTCATGATGTCGACGACGCGCATGCTGAGGTCGCCATCTTTCGTTTCGAGGCGCAGGCGCTCGTCGGGATAGCGCGGCCGCAGATTGTCGAACGGAACCCGATCCTTTGCCTTCTCGGGATCCTCGCCGTTGACGCTCTCGACCTTCAGCAACGCGAGGTAGCGCTCCCACGGCTTGGGCGGGCGGACCTGCCCGCGCACTTCGTCGCCGGTGCGGATGCCGAAACGCTTGATCTGCGACGGCGAGACGTAGATGTCGTCGGGGCCGGGCAGATAGCTCCAGTCCTGGCTGCGCAGGAAGCCGTAACCCTCCGGCAGGATCTCCAGCACACCGTCGCCGTGCAGCATGATGTCGGTGTCGAGAAGATTCTGCTCGATCTGAAAAATCAGATCCTGCTTCCGGAGTCCGGACGAGCCGTCGATCTTGAGCCCGTCGGCCATCTCCTGAAGCTCGGTCACGGATTTTCGCTTTAGCTCGGCGATATCCACGAGAGACGATTGAAAAAGAAGGGAGCGTGCTGAGTGGGAGAGCCGATGCGGCTCGAAGGTGCGCTTGCTGCTGGTGCGGAGGAGGGGGCGAGCGGGGAAGGGTGTTCGCACCGGGCCGGCGCGAGTCAACCGAAAGTAATTACGTCAAAAAATGGAATCAAGTCAGAATCGGATGTAGCGCATCGGGTTTTCTTTCACATCCCTGATCAGCGCGGCGAGCAGGGTGTGCGTCTCTGCCAGCTTGCGAGTGAGTGCGCTGTCTGAGTGCGCCATCGCAATGCTGGTGAGGGGTGTCGACAGCAGGGTATGCAGAGAGTCGACTTCGGCGAGCACGTGCTGGGCTTTGCCGACGAGCGTCGTGTCACGCCGAAAACGGCCGATGCTTCCGCGATTCGATGCGAGGAGCGCGCGAATCGAGTCGGCCGACGCCATGGTCCGCGACGCGCTCGCGCGCAGCTCGCCGCGCATCGCTCTTCCAATCGTGCCGTTGCCGTGGGCGCGAGCGTTGAGGCTCGAGATGCCAGCCGACACGTCCGGTAGATCGGGAAGCCCGCTTGTGCGGTAATTGCCGATCGTCCCCACCGGGCGGGTGATCTTGTTACTCAGATCCCTGGTGGCTGCGCCGAGCGCGGCGAACTGCGGGCCAATCTTTCCAACGTCCTGGGTGAGGGTGGTCAGCGCCGCCTTGCGGGTCGGGACGGTGTCGCCCTCGTGCAGGGGTGGGGATGTTGCACTGCCTGGCGCGATGTTGATCACCGGCACTCCGATCAGACTCCCGCCGGGCCGGATTTGCGCGTATGAATCCCTCCGCACGTTTGGCAGCGCTTCGGCAAGAAACTCGGTAGTGATAAGCAGGCGCTCCGATTTGTCGGCGCTCGGGGGACGGAACGTGACGTCCTTGACGAGTCCCTGCTTCTCGCCCGCCAGCCAGACCTCGGTGCCCGCCATCACACCCGGGGCTCCGTCGGTGACGACGTAGAGCGTAACTTTCTTGCCGTGGAGCGCGCCGACGCGGGCAAACACCAGTACGATCAGGGTCAGGACGACGATTACCGTCATCGCGATGAGCCCGCCGGTCAGCTCTCTCCAGCGCAAGTGCTGCGACATTCCGCGAATATAAACACGAGGTGCCCGGAGCGCTTATCTTATGGCGCATACATGACTGCAAGTAACTCTACGGAATGCTGATCGGCGTCCCGCGTGAAATAGCGGCCGGCGAGCGCCGCGTCGCCCTCGTGCCAGAAGTCGTCAGCCAGCTTACCCGCGCCGGTCATCGAGTGATGATCGAGCGCGATGCCGGCCTGCGCGCGGGATTTCCCGACGACGCCTACCGTGCTGCCGGCTGCGATCTGGCCGATGGCGCGCACGAGATCTACGCCAGCGCCGAGATGATCCTCAAGGTCCAGCGGCCCGCTCGCGAAGAGTCGAGCGGACAGGCCGAGCTCGACATGATGAAGTCGGGGACGGTGCTGATTGGGCTGCTGCAGCCCTCCGGCGATCCGGCGTTGTTCCAGCAGCTCGCCGAGCGGGGAATCATCGCCTGCAGCATGGAGCTGGTGCCGCGAACGACACGGGCGCAGATGATGGATGCGCTTTCATCTCAAAGCACCGTCGCCGGCTACAAGGCGGTGCTGCTCGCCGCCAACGCGCTACAGAAGTTCTTCCCAATGCTGATGACGGCGGCGGGGACGGTTCGGCCGGCGCGCGTCCTCGTGATCGGCGCCGGCGTCGCCGGACTGCAGGCAATCGCCACGGCGCGGCGCATTGGTGCGGTGGTCGAAGCGTTCGATACACGCCCCGTCGTCAAGGAACAGGTCCAATCACTGGGTGCCACCTTCGTCGAGCTCGATGTTCACCTCGAGGATGCACAGGATTCCGGTGGATATGCGCGGGAGCTGAGCGAGCGTCACATCAAACGCGAGAAGGAGCTGATCCACAATCGCGCGACCCAGGCCGATGTGATCATCACGACAGCGCTCATACCGGGTCGCCCCGCGCCAATGCTCGTCAGCGAGGCGACCGTGCAGGCGATGCGGCCGGGCTCGGTGATCGTCGATCTCGCCGGCGAGCAGGGGGGTAACTGCGAGCTCACCGTGCCGGGAGAAACTGTCGTTCGGCACGATGTGACCATCATCGCGCCGCTCCACATCTCGAGCGACCTCGCATACCACGCCAGTCAGATGTACGCCAAGAACGTCGCGGCGCTCGTCACGCTGCTGGCGCCCAAAGGCGAGCTCAATCTCAATTTTGCGGACGACATCATCGACGCAGTCGTCGTGACGGCCAATGGCGAGGTGCGCAACGAAGGGATGCGGCGCCGCCTCGGCCTTCCGGCACTCAAAACCACCACCGCGGAGACCGCCAGGTGAGCCAGGAGCTGGTACTGGGAATTTACGTGTTCATCATGGCGATCTTCGTCGGCTTCGAGGTGATCAGCCGCGTGCCGTCGGTGCTTCACACGCCTCTGATGTCCGGTACCAACGCGATCCACGGCATCGTCATTCTCGGCGCGTTCCTCATCGCCGGAGCCGCTGATACGCCGCTGCTCCACGCCCTTGGATTCATCGCCGTCGTGTTTGGCGCCGCGAACGTCTTCGGCGGATTTGTCGTGACCGACCGGATGCTGGAGATGTTCAAGAAGCGCGAGCCCGGCGCCGACGGAGAGAAGAAGAATGCTTGATGTCCGCGCGTCGGTGATAGCGGTCAGCTACATCGTCGCGGCGATCCTGTTCATTTTCGGACTCAAGCAGCTCAGCTCACCGTCCACTGCGCGCGCCGGCAACCGGCTCGCCGCGATCGGCATGTTGCTGGCGCTGGTCGCGACTCTCATCGACCGGCAGATCGTCTCGTACTGGACGATCGCGATTGGAACGCTGGTGGGCGCGGTGATCGGCATCTACTTCGCCCGAACGGTGCAGATGACGGCGATGCCGCAGATGGTTGCGCTGTTCAACGGCATGGGCGGCGCGACGGCATCGCTCGTATCGGTGGCGGAGTTCATCCGACTGACTCGTCTCGGCGAGCCGATCGGCCCCGGCGAAGCGACCTCGATCGTGCTGGGGTGCGCGATCGGCGCGGTCTCCTTCACGGGGAGCATCATCGCGTTCGGCAAGCTCCAGGAGATTCTGCCCGGAAAGCCGCTGCAGTTCCCGCTGCAACGGTTCATCAACGCGCTGATTCTGCTCGCGGTGTTCGTGCTCGGCGTGATGGTGGTGATGGGCGGCGGAACGCCGGAGCTGTGGATGCTCTTCACCGCGGCGCTGGTGCTCGGGGCGATGTTCGTGCTGCCGATCGGTGGCGGCGACATGCCGGTAGTGATCTCGATCCTGAATTCGCTCACCGGACTTGCCGCCGCGCTTACCGGATTCGTGCTCCACAACCAGATGCTGGTGGTGGCGGGCGTACTGGTTGGAGCATCTGGTACGCTGCTCACCTTGTTGATGAGCACCGCGATGAACCGCTCGGTCGCGAACGTGTTGTTCGGCGCGTTCGGCGCCTCGACCAGCAGCGGCGCTGCGGCGGCCGAGGCCGTGTCGCGCACAGTTCGGCAGACGACGCCGGAGGATACGGCGATCGCGCTTGCCTACGCGCGGAGCGTGGTGATCGTGCCGGGCTACGGGCTCGCCGTCGCCGAGGCGCAGCACACTGTGCGAGAGCTTGCGACGGATCTGGAGAAGCGCGGCGTCGATGTTAAGTATGCGATCCACCCCGTTGCCGGCCGGATGCCCGGGCACATGAACGTGCTGCTCGCCGAGGCCAACGTCCCGTACGACCAGCTGCTGGAGATGGACCAGGTCAACGGTGAGTTCCCGCAAACTGACGTCGTTCTGGTTGTGGGCGCGAACGACGTGGTGAATCCTGCCGCGCGGGACGACCCGTCGAGCCCGATCTACGGGATGCCAATCCTCGACGTCGATCGCGCTCGCAACATCATCGTCCTCAAGCGCAGCATGGGTCACGGCTTCGCCGGCATCGACAACGCGCTCTTTTATCACGAGAAGACGCGCATGCTCTTCGGCGATGCGCGCCAGTCACTGACTCAAGTCGGCCAGGCGCTCAAAACAGCCTAGCCGCGGGCGCGCGTTGCCTTTGCATCTCTGTTTGGGTCGAGGCGAGGGGTGCTATCGGAAAAACTGCTCGCCCGCCCATCGGAGTCTGCCGTGGGGGTGGCATTCCGGGATGGGGGCGGGACTGCGCGATGTTTTTCAGATAGCACCCCTCGGCTCTC
>DASSNV010000176.1:0-9871 GCA_035701245.1 Gemmatimonadaceae bacterium
TCGTCCCCCGGAAAGTCGTACTGGGAGAGAAGCTCCCGAACCTCCAGCTCCACCAGCTCCAACAGCTCCGGGTCGTCCACCATATCCACCTTGTTCATGAACACGATGATGTAGGGCACGTTGACCTGCTTGGCCAACAGAATGTGCTCCCTCGTCTGGGGCATCGGGCCGTCGGCCGCACTCACCACCAGAATCGCCCCGTCCATCTGCGCCGCACCCGTGATCATGTTCTTCACGTAGTCGGCATGTCCCGGGCAGTCGACGTGCGCGTAGTGACGCTTCTCACTCTCGTACTCGACGTGGGCGGTGGCGATCGTGATGCCGCGCTCGCGCTCTTCCGGCGCCTTGTCGATCTGGTCGAAGGCCACCGACTGCGCCAGGCCCTTCTTCGCCTGGATCGCCGTGATCGCGGCCGTCAAAGTGGTCTTACCATGATCGACGTGACCGATCGTTCCAACGTTCACGTGCGGCTTGTTACGCTCGAATTTGGCTTTGCTCATGTCGTCCTCAGACGTATCTCGTTTTGACCAAGCTCGCGATCGGGATTGAACCGATGACCTCACCCTTACCAAGGGTGTGCTCTACCAACTGAGCTACGCGAGCGGCTTCTTCCCTTCTCCTGCACGGCGGAATCTCCGCCGCTTGCTGCACCAACGCGCTTCCTTCAATTCCATCAGAGCGGGAGACGGGACTCGAACCCGCGACATCAAGCTTGGAAGGCTAGCGCTCTACCAACTGAGCTACTCCCGCACAAAAAAATCCGACCCCCTCTACTTAGCATGGTGGGGGAAGGATTCGAACCTTCGAAGGCATAAGCCGGCAGATTTACAGTCTGCTCCTTTTGGCCACTCAGGAACCCCACCGATTCGCCACTTTTTTGCCAACCGACCCGGCAGAGCTGACGGCGAGAATCGAACTCGCAACCTGCTGATTACAAATCAGCTGCTCTGCCAATTGAGCTACGTCAGCAACAAACAGCGATTTTTCATCGCAAGCCTAGTAGAATAGCCAACTTAGAGGGGCGAGTCAACCCGAAGCCGCTGCCCACCTCTCGCCTCGCGAAACGACGCAAAAAGGGGCGAAAAATCAGAACCTGAGTGCACCTACCGCAGCTTCTTCCACTTGGTGCCCTGCGGCGTATCCTCGATAGCGATCCCGCGAGTCTCGAGCTCGGCGCGAATTGAATCGGCCATGGCGAATTCCCGGCGGAGGCGCGCGTCCTTGCGCGCGGCCAGACGCTCCTCGACCCACCCCGCCAGCTCGGGATCGGGGCCCTCGGCTGCGGGCACCACGTCCAGCACCGAGTTGATCCGCTCGAAAACGTCGCGCGCCTTCTGTAACGCGCGCTTGTCCACCCCGTTGCGATCCAGCTCGGCGTTCGCCTTTCGCACAAACGTGAAGAGAGCGCCGAGCGCCGTCGGCGCGTTCAGGTCATCGAACAACGCTGCCCTCACCTCGGCCTCGGTCTGCTCGGCGATCTCCTCGAGCTCCGGCGTCGCACCCTTCGCTTCAGCCAACCTCGCGGCGAAGTCACCGATCCGACGCACTCCTTCGATCGACGCCTCGAGCGCCTCGCCAGACATGTTCAGCTGCTTTCGATAGTGCGTGGAAAAAACGAAATGCCTGAACGCAGCGGCGGGAACTCCCTTGTCGCGAAGATCCTGCACCGTCGCAACGTTCCCCAGCCGCTTCGCCATCTTGCTGCCGTCGGTCAACAGAAACTCCCCGTGGCACCAGAACCGCGAAAACATTTTGCCCGTCGCGCCCTCTGATTGCGCGATCTCATCCTCGTGGTGCGGGAAGATCAGATCGATCCCTCCACAATGGATGTCGAGGGTCTCTCCCAGATATTTCATCGCCATCGCCGAGCACTCGAGATGCCAGCCGGGCCGGCCCCGACCCCACGGCGAATCCCAGGCGGCGCCAGTCGCTTCGTCCTCGGGCTTGGCAGCTTTCCAGAGCGCGAAATCCTGGGCGTTCTCCTTGGAGTAATCGTCCTGCAACACCCGCGCACCCGCCTTCACCTCACGGGTATCGAGCCGCGAGAGCTTTCCGTAATCCTTGAACCGGTCGATGGCGTAATAGACGGTGCCGTCCTCAGCCTTGTACGCGAGGTTGCGATCCACCAGCCGCTGCACGATCGCGATCATCTCCGGAATGTGCTCCGTCGCGCGCGGATAGAGCTCGGCGTCCTGAATACGCAGAAAGTGGCGATCGGCGTGAAACGTCGCAGTCACCGGCGCGGTCACATCTCCAATGCTTATCCTCTGCTCACTTGCCGACTTTATGATCTTGTCATCGACATCGGTCAGGTTCATCACCTGATAATTCTGCCAGCCACGGAGCGTGATCACGCGGCGCAGCAGATCTTCGAACAGGAACGTCCGAAAATTTCCGAGATGCGCCGGTTTATAGACCGTCGGTCCGCAAGTGTACATGCGCACGGTCTTGCCGTCCGCCGGAACGAACGGCTCGATCTTGCGAGTAAGGGTGTTGTAAAGCCGGAATTCGGGGTCTGCCATTCGCGGAAGCTAGAACCGGCCGAACCGACTTTCAACCGAATCGCTCGGCTACGCGCGCAGCGTTTGGCTGGCGCATCTGCACAACTCGGCCTTCGACGAGATTGATGATGCGCGCGTTAATTCGATGCAGCTCGATCGGATTGGGCGCAGCGAGAATTGTCGTGATGCCACGCCGAGCAAGATTGGATAGCAGCGAGACGACATCGTCGTCGAAGAGAAGCCCCTGCCCGGAGAGCGTTTCGTCGAGCATGATCGCGCGCGGCTCGCCAATGAGCGCCTGCGCCAGGCCCAGCCGCTGCAGCATCCCCGACGAGAGACTGCTGACGCGTCGCGAGGCGTGGATGTGCAGCGCTACCTCCTTTAGCGCCGCCTCGACCTGGCAAGCGCGACCCGCCGAGGAAAGATCGTGAAGAGTCGCATAGTACTCGAGGGCTTCGCGCACGGTGAGGAAGGAGTAGTAGCCTGTTCGCTGCGGGATGTAGGCAAGGCCGGCTGGAACGTGATGCCCGGTGACCTGCTCGCCGAACCACGAAATGGTCCCGCTGTCCGGCCGCAGCAGGCCACTCAGGCAAAGCAGGAGGGTGGACTTTCCGGAATCCGGCCTGCCGACGATTCCAACGATTACGCCGCGTTCGATATCGAAGGACACATCGCGCAGTGCCGGGATCGCGACAGCGCGCGCCCGCACGCCGGAATGGTAGGTCTTGCTCAGGCTCCTGACGGACAGTGCGATCTGCACGGACGAATCCTCGCGCAAGGGTTGCGCAGAGAATCGCAACGTGCGGGGAAACAGAAGCATCGTTGCCCGGCAGTCACAACCGTTGCATCGCGTATGGCTTGATTCTTTCAGGCCTCACCAAGGTGTTTCACTCGGGACGGGGGATAAATGAAACGAGGTCTTAAAGCATCGACCGCTCTTATCTTCGCCGCTTTCGCGTTGGGGTGCGGCAGCGACAACCCTGTTCAGGCGGGTGGCAATGTTGCGGGGACCTATTACGCGAGCGAGTTCGTCACAACGGGTAGCGGTGGCCAGACCAATCAGCTACTGGCGGGCAGCTATGTGAACATCCAGCTGCTGCCCAACGGATCAACGGTCGGACAGCTTCATCTCGTCGCAAGTGCGTCCAATCCTGCTCTCGATGCCGATCTCGCGGGTAGTTGGTCGCAGTCTGGAAACACGGTCACCTTCACCCAGAGCGCGGATACGTTCATCCGCAACATGACATTCACGGTGGTTCCAAACGGGACGTCGTGGCAGCTCGTGGGCGACCACGTCTTCGCGGGAACGCGGATTCAGCTCACCCTCAGTCAGGGCGGCCTCATCTAGGGACGCCGAGAGCGACTGCGCTTCTACGCGGCCGCTTTCTCTCGAATGGAGATCAGGTCGGGCGGGGGTGTAGTCGGAACGAGGACGCCCCCGTCAGGGACCGGGACGCGGAGGACGAAGATCCGGTCGCGAGTGCTCTTTCTGAAGCCTTTACCTTCGTAAATCCGGTTGATGAGGATCCGGCGCACGACGACCATCACCGTCACCAGCGTCGGAAGCGCTACGATCAGGCCGAGCGGGCCGAGCAGTTTTCCGATCACGAGCACCGCGGTGATCGTCAGCACGGGCGGCATGTCGATTTTCTTCGACATGACGAGCGGCGAGACGAGATTTCCTTCGATGAGGTGAATCACGACGCCAAGCAGAAGGACGTAAAGAGCTCTGGTCCCGCCGCCGGGTCCGCCGAGGACAAAGAGCGCAGGGAGAGTCGTGGAGAGCAGAGTGCCGAAGAACGGGATGACCGCGACGAGTCCGGTGAAGACGCCAAAGGTCAGCCAGTAGGGAACGTCGAGCAGATAGAGACCGGCGGCGGTGAGCGCAGCGAGAACGGTCATCGTCAGCAGCTGTCCGACTATGTAGGCGCGCAGCGCATCGGCAAGATCCCTAAGGACGTCACGCACGAGGTCGCGGTGGATCGGTGGAAAGAGCGCGATCAGCCACTCTCTGTAGGTGCCGGGTTGGAGCGCGAGGTAGATGCTCATCACGATCACGGCGAAGCAATCGATCAGCACCTGCACGAAGGAGAGCACGCGCGGCACGACGCCCTGCGCCTGCGCGGCAAGCTGGTCGTAGACGACGCCGATGAGGGGATGCTCACCAGGCTTCCAGAGGTCGCGCAGCGCCGGGAAGCGCGCGACGAAGCGAGCGATCCCATTTTCCCAGGCCTCGATGTAGTTAGGCATCACCACGATCAGCGCGCGCGTCTGTTCGATGACCGGTGGGAGCAGGATCGCGAACAGTCCGAGGAGCGCCGCCGCGGTACCGACTACCGAGATGAAGAACGCGAGTCGGGGCGGGACGTGGCCGCGGTTCACCAGCAGATCCCTCACCGCGCCGAGGTAGAGCGAGATGATGATCGCGATGAACAGGAGGAGGAACACGTGCGCGGTCGCTCCCAGCATCCAGAGGAGCAACAATGTCAGGATAACGCCGGTGATGACCGGCGCTACTCTGGACCGGCCGGAGATCGCCGCGCTAGCCAAAGCTATTTCTTCTCGTCAGGGAGCTCTTCGACTTCGACCGCTTCTTCTTCATGACTCGCGCCGCCGGACCCGAGTGCGCGGTTATTGAGCTGCGTACCTGAAGGAAGAACGCCCATCTTCTGCTTCAGCTGAATGAGCAGCATTTCCGCGGACTGATTGCCGCCGGCGGCCTCCAGACGCTTGAAGTCGTTCGCCAGCTTATCGCCCGAGAACTCTTCCTCGATCTCTGCGCTCGCCCTGATCTTCCGCTCATTGGCGTCGATCTTCTCCTCCATCCGCGCGAACGCCTCGAACGCAGACTTCTCCGAAATGTGGGACATCGTCTCGTTGATGCGCTTCTGGGCGTCGGCGCGGCGCTGTTTGGCGAGAAGGAGGTTCTTCTTGCGGTTCGCCTCTTCGATGTTGTCGTTGAGGGTGCGCAGTGAATCCTTGAGGCGATCGGTCTCCTGCTTGTGCGCCTGCCAGGTGAGGTTCAGCTGGTCGGCGCGCGACATGTGCTCGGAGCGGCGGACGAGCGCCTGCTTGGCGAGGTCGTCCTGGCTTTGCTGGACGGCGAGCATCGCGCGACGCTCCCAGTCCTCGGCTTCCTTCATCTCGGAGCGGGTTTGGTCCTGGAGGCGCTTCTCGTCGGCGATGGCGGCGGCAACCTGCTGCTTCGCTTTCACCAGCTGCGAGCGCATATCGAGAATGATCTGGTTGAGCATCTTCTCGGGCTGCTCGAACTCGCTGATCGCGGCGTTCACGTTGGCGCGGAAGAGCATCGCAATTCTGTCAAAGATGTTCATGGGTGGCTTGGTTCGAGTCTTAAGGCTGGCTTCTTCTCAATCTTACGGATAACGCGTTGCGGGTTGCGGGAAGTACGGTTGCCGGTGACCGGTAAACTGCGTTGATGACGTGTCGGAGCGCCCGTATGGCAAAATCGAATGCTTTCGCTCGGCCCGCCTGACACGTCGGCAGCGTGGTTTACCGGGAACCGGCCACGGTGCTACGGGCAACTCGCAACGCGTTATCCCGGAATTCCACAATGCAATTGATCAGTTTTTCCTCCGCGAAAGTATCGCTTTTGTTCCGACTCCACTAGATAAATCAGCCGTCTGCTCTCTTGATCTGGTACAACCGCTCCTTCGCCAGCCGACGTCCCGTGGGTGTAGCCGCCAGTCCGCCGCCGGCAGTTTCGCGGTAGCGCACGTCCATCTCGCGGCCGATATCGCCCATCACGTCGATCACTTCGTCGACCGGAATCGCGAAAGTGATTCCAGCCAGCGCCATCTCGATTCCCGCCAGCGCGATCGCCGAGCCGGTCGCATTCCTGAAAACACACGGCAACTCCACCAATCCGCCGAGCGGATCGCAGACCAGGCCGAGGGTTCCCTGCATCGTCAGCGCGACGGCATGTCCGACCTGCGACGGCGACCCGCCGAGCATCTCGGTTGCGGCTCCCGCCGCCATTCCCGCCGCCGCGCCAGTCTCCGCCTGACATCCTCCCTCCGCGCCCGACAGCGATGCCCGTTCGGCGACGACCGCGCCGATCAAGCCCGCCGTCGCCAGACCATCGACTACTTTCTCCTCCGGCACCGACCGCGCCTTTGCCAGCCCGGTTAGAATCGCCGGTAGAACTCCAGCGCCTCCCGCGGTCGGCGCGGCAACGATCACTCCCATCGCGGCGTTCACTTCCTGCACCGCCAGCGCGCGGGTGAGAATGTCCCGGAACGGTGTCTCCGCCAGGGGTCCACTCGGATTCTTACGCAGCTTCGCGGCATCGCCTCCGACCAGACCCGACGCCGAGTAGAGATCACCGGTCAGGCCTTTTTCGATCGCGCCGCGCATGACGTCGAGAGCGCGCTGGAGCGCGGCGCGAATTTCCTGCACCGGCCGGCCCTGGTCGCGCGCCTCCGTCTCGAGCGCGACTTGCGCCAGCGTTTTGTTCTGTTGTTCCGCGTCTCTGATTGCGTCAGCGAGAGCTTTGTACACTTAGCCGCCGCTCACTTTGTCGAGACGCCGCGTCCAGCGAACCCAATCGAGCGCCCGGAGCTCCGCACCGGCCTTTTTGTCCGGCTGCTCGTCGCACTCGATCACCATGAATGCGTCGCCGCCTTTTTCCTTTCTGGTCAGCCTCAGCGTTGCAATGTTGATCTCGTGCTCGGCGAGAATCCCCGTGATTCTGGCGATCGAGCCCTTCCTATCCTCAGCTACGAGAACGATGGTGTGTAAGTTTCCGGTGACTTCGACGGGGTAGCCGTCGATCTCCTGGACTAGGACCCTGCCCGCCCCCAAGGACGAGCCGAGCATCGTCGCTTTGTTGCCATTGAGCTCGACGGAGATTCGCACGGTGTTCGGGTGCGCGGCGTCGGCAATGGTCGTTTTCTCGAACTTGTAGTCCAGTCCCTCGCGCTCGGCGATCTGGAGGGCGTCGCGGATCCTTTCGTCATCGGGGCGAAAGCCGAGGAGACCGGCGACCAGCGCCTTGTCGGTGCCGTGGCCTTCGCCGGTGCGCGCAAAGGAGCCGTGGAGCTGGAGAACGCCCTTCTGCGGAGTTCCGCCAACCAGACCCCGAGCAAGGAGGCCGAGTCGGCAGGCGCCGGCGGTGTGGGAGGAGGACGGGCCGACCATCACGGGGCCGATTATGTCGAGGAGACTCACCATTTTCGCTGCTCCTTTGAACTGCGGACTAACTGAAGACTACCAGCTAGTAGCTGTGGGCGGAGCGGCTGGCGGCTCCGAGCACTTTGTTTGATGACTGCACTCCGCCCGACGCGCTGCTCTTTTTCCAACCGTGCTCGGAGCTGCGAGCCGCTCCGCCGACGGCCATTAGCTGGTAGTCTTCAGTTTAACCCGCCTTCCTCGCCCTACCATTTCTGCCACCACGCGACTTGCCCAGCAGCGGTCGAAGGTACTGACCCGTGTACGACTCCTTCACCCCCGCGACGTCCTCCGGACTTCCCGCCGCGACGATGTCGCCGCCGCGGAGCCCGCCTTCGGGCCCGAGGTCGATGATCCAGTCGGCGGTCTTGATGACGTCGAGGTTGTGCTCAATGACGAGCACGGTGTTGCCGCGGTCGACGAGGCGGTGCAGGACGCTCAGAAGCATCCGCACATCCTCGAAGTGCAATCCGGTCGTCGGCTCGTCGAGAATGTAGAAGGTGCGGCCGGTGTCTCGCTTCGACAGTTCGGCGGCGAGCTTGACGCGCTGCGCTTCGCCGCCGGACAGCGTCGTCGCCGACTGGCCGAGGAGGATGTAGCCGAGTCCGACATCGTAGAGAGTCTGGAGCTTCTGGCGGACGCGCGGCTGGTTTTCGAAGAACGCCAGCGCGTCTTCAACCGTCTGCTCCAGAACATCGGCGATGCTTAGACCGCGGAACCGGACCTCGAGCGTCTCGCGGTTGTAGCGCTTTCCCTTGCAGACATCGCACGGAACATAGACGTCGGGGAGGAAGTGCATCTCGATCTTGACGAGACCGTCACCTTCGCACGCTTCGCAGCGACCGCCTTTGACGTTGAACGAAAATCTTCCCGGACCGTAGCCCCGAATCTTCGCCTCGGGCAGCTCGGCGAAGAGCTCGCGAATCGGAGTGAACAATCCCGTGTACGTCGCCGGATTGGAGCGGGGAGTGCGACCGATCGGGCTCTGGTCGATGTCGATGACTTTGTCGAGGTGATGGAATCCGGTGATGCGATCGTGCTTGCCCGGAATCACTCGCGCGCGATAGAAGTGCCGCGCCATCGAGCGGTGCAGAATGTCTTCGATCAATGTCGACTTGCCGCTCCCCGACACACCGGTGACCGCGACGAACAGTCCGAGCGGAATCTCCACGTCGAGCTTACGGAGGTTGTGCTCGCGCGCGCCTTCGATGCGGATGACGCGATCGGGATCCATTCTACGCCGCACTTCTGGAATCGGAATCTCGACCTCGCCGCGCAGGTACCTGCCGGTGATCGAATCGGGAGTGGCGGTGACTTCATCGACGGTTCCCGCGGCGATGACGAGTCCGCCGTGCTTGCCCGCCCCGGGCCCGAGATCGATGAGATGATCGGCGGCCTGCATGGTCTCTTCGTCGTGCTCGACGACGATCACTGTGTTGCCAAGATCGCGCAGCTGGCGGAGGGTATTCAGAAGTCGCGCGTTGTCGCGCTGGTGCAAACCGATCGACGGCTCATCGAGGATGTAGAGCACGCCGACCAGGCGCGATCCGATCTGGGTCGCCAAACGAATGCGCTGCGCCTCGCCACCAGAGAGCGATTCCGCCGACCGGCCCAAAGTGAGGTACTCGAGCCCGACGTCGTTGAGAAATCGTAGCCGCTCGCGCACTTCCTTGAGAATGGGTCCGGCGATCTCGGCGTCGAGACCGGGCTTGCCGTTGTTGCGGACCGGAACGTTCTCGAAGAAATCGAGCGCGTCGGTGATGGAAAGCTGGACGAGGTCGCCGATGTTCTGGCCGGCGAGGGTCACCGCCAGCGACTCGGGCTTGAGCCGCCGCCCACCGCACGTCGTGCACGCACGCGGCTGCATGTACTCCTCGAGCTCGAGGCGCACCGAATCAGATTCGGTTTCGTCGTAACGGCGCTGGATGTTGGAGACGATGCCTTCCCAGTGCGTACCGGAGGTATCGACGTTTCGACCGCTTCTGCCGCCAGTACCATATAGAAGCTTGTCGCGCACCTCCGGCGACAGTTGACCCCACGGGGTATTGAGATTGAAGCCAAACTGTTTTGCCAGGCCCGGCAGGATGACCTTCTTCAGGTAGCCATCGGGCTCGCCCCACGGAAGGATGACGCCTTCGAGGATGCTGATGCTCGGATCGCCGAGTATGAGCTCCTCGCTG
>DASSNV010000177.1:0-8763 GCA_035701245.1 Gemmatimonadaceae bacterium
CACGCGGGTCGGGCACCAACGACAAAGCCGGCTCGAAGTTGAATCTTGTACGGTGGATCAGCCCGCGCGCGATCAAGGAAACCTTCTCGCCGCCGACCGATTATCGGTACCCGTTCATGGAGTCTGAGTAACTCAGAGTCTGGGACCTGGGCGCTTCGTGAGCGTCTACAGTACGTAAGGTTGCCAGCCGGAGCGCCCGAGCCCCGGGACCCGAGAGTATGGAACGGCCGTTGCTCTGCTAACGGGTCTTATCCAACGACCCGAATGAGCACCGCAACCGAGCCACTGATCGACGCGGACGAGCTGCAGGTATCACGAATCCGCGCCCTGCGGGGTCCCAACTACTGGCGCCTCGCCCCCGTCATAGCCTGCGATGTCCAGCTCGGCTCCCTCGAGCAGATAAGCTCCGCTGACATCCCTGGGTTCTACGAGCGCCTTACCGACTGCATTCCGACCCTGGCCGAGCACCACTGCACCAGACAGGAGCCGGGCGGGTTCCTCGAGCGGCTCAGGGAAGGAACGCGCATCCCGCACATCCTCGAGCACGTTGCTCTCGAGCTGCAATCGCTGGCCGGCTGCGATGTCAGCTTCGGCCGCGTCGTCCCGTCCGGCGATCCCGATACCTGGTGGGTGATCGTCGCCTACGAGGAGGAAGAAGTCGGACTCCAGGCGATGCGCGACGCGGTGCGAATCATTCGTGCCTGCATCGCCGAACAGAAAATCGATACGGGCGCGATCGTCGAGCAGCTGCTCTCGCTCTATGAGGCGGTTCGACTTGGGCCTTCGACGGCCGCCGTAGTCGAAGAGGCGAAGCGCCGTGGAATCCCGGTGCGCCGCCTCAACAACTATTCACTGGTCCAGCTCGGACTCGGCAAGAACCTGCGCCGCATCCAGGCCACCCTCACCGACTACACGAGCGCCATCGCCGTCGAAATCGCGCAGGACAAGGACGATACCAAACGCGTGCTCGGCAATATCGGATTGCCAGTGCCAAAGGGCGATGTCGCGCGAACGATCGAGCGCGCTCTCGAAATCGTCGAGGAGATCGGCTATCCGGTAATTCTCAAGCCGCTCGACGCCAGTCACGGTCGCGGCATCTCGCCCCGCATCGAGGATGAGGCGGCGCTGCGAGAGGCGTGGAACGATGCTCGGGAGTATGCCAACCGGATCGTCGTCGAGCAGTACAGCGAAGGTCGCGACTACCGCGTCCTCGTAGTCAACGGTAAAGTCGTCGCCTGCGCCGAGCGGATCCCGGCGCGCGTGGTCGGCGACGGCAAGAGCACGATCGCACAGCTGATCGCGAGCGAGAACCGTGATACGCGGCGTGGCGTCGGCCACACCAAGACGCTGACGAAACTGCCGGCTGACGAGCGCACGGTGTGCTATCTGAAAAAGCAGGGCCTCACTCTCGAGTCGGTGCCGGCGAAGGGGCAGGAAGTTCTGCTGCGCGGCACAGCCAATCTCTCGACGGGGGGCACAGCGATCGATCGCACGGACGAGATGCATCCCGACAACGTTACCGCGTGCGAGATGGCGGCTGGCATCATCGGCCTCGACATCGCGGGTATCGATGTGCTGACTCCCAACATCTCGGTGCCATTCCGTGAGAACGGCGCGGTAATCATCGAGGTCAACGCGGGTCCGGGCATCCGGATGCACACGCATCCCACCGAAGGCACTCCGCGCAACGTCGCGGCGCCGATTGTGGACATGCTTTATCCGCCCGGCACCAGGTCGACGATCCCCGTCATAGCGGTCACCGGCACCAACGGCAAGACGACGACAGTCCGACTGATCGCGCATCTCTTCCGGCTCGGCGAGAACGTCGTTGGCTTCACCACCACCGACGGCACCTACCTGCAGAACCGCCTCGTCCTCGAGGGCGACATGACGGGCCCCTTCTCGGCGAACATCATCCTGTCAAACCCGACGGTGGACATCGCCGTCCTCGAGACCGCGCGCGGCGGATTGCTGCGAGCAGGACTCGGTTTCGACGAAGTCGATGTCGGAGTAGTGCTCAACGTCAGCGCTGATCATCTGGGGATGCGCGGCATCAACACAGTCGAGCAGCTGGCCGATGTGAAGGCCGTCGTCGCGGCGGTGGTCAAGCGCGAGGGGCACGCGGTGCTCAACGCCGACGATCCACTCGTGTACAGGATGAGGGACCGCACGCCGGGCGATCTCGTGCTGTTTTCTACTCGACCGGAAGGCGAGAGCGAGGAATTCGAGAATCATCTCAGTCGAAACGGTATCGGTGCGCGAATCGAGAACGACACCTTCGTGATTCGACGCGGAAAGCTCCGCATCCCCATCGCGCCGGTGCGCGAGGTACCGCTGATGCTCGGCGGCGCCGCGAAGTTCCAGCAGGAGAACATTCTGGCGGCGATCGCTACGGCTTACGTCCAGGGCATGCGCTACGACGACATTCGCGCCGGACTCCTGTCGTTCTTCCCGTCGCCGTCGCTGACGCCTGGTCGCCTCAACATGATGCGGGTGCCCAAAGGCAGAGTGCTCGTCGACTACGCGCACAATCCGGCGGCAATTCGCGGGCTGATCGAGTACGTGCGCAACGTCGACGCCAATCGCAGGATCGGCGTCGTCGCCGCGCCCGGCGACCGTCGCGACGAAGATCTTCGCAAAGTCGGAAAGCTCGCCGCCAAGCTCGATTACGTGGTGGTCAAGGAAGATGGGCATCTGCGCGGCCGCGAGCCCGGACACGTCGCCGAGCTGATCGTCGAAGGTCTCCGCGATGGCGGAATGAGGGACGATCAGTACGAGACGATCTACAGCGAGCGCGAAGCGATCGATCACGCTATGGAGCTGATGAACGAGAACGATCTGGTGGTGATCCTCGCCGACGACGTTGCGGGAACGCTCGAGACAGTGCGGCAACACTCGGCCGACGGTGTGAAATAGTGAGCGGGTTTCCGGATCCGAAGACCGAGATTCGGATGACGAGCCTGCATGCCACGCGCGGCGCGAACTACTGGTCGCGTCTGCCAATCACCCGAATGGACCTGACGATAGGCGCGTACGAAAACATCTCGTCAGCCGACGTTCCATGGTTCACGACGCAGCTGGTCGCCGCGATGCCGGGGCTGCGCGACCACCGCTGCAGCATCGGCGAGCCGGGCGGATTCATCATCCGTCTCAAGCGCGGAACGTACTGCGCACACATCGTTGAGCACGTCGCGCTCGAGCTGCAGGGCATGATCGGCCACGATGTCGGATACGGAAGAACCCGCGGCGGCGAAGCGCCCGGCGAATACATGCTGATCTTCGAGCACATCAACGAGGCGGTCGGGCTACGCGCCGCGGCGCTGGCGCTCGAGGCAGTGCAGGCGGCGTTTGCGGGGACGCTCGAATCCGTGGACCACGCGGTGTCCGAGCTGTCGGCTCTCGCGCGCACACCTCAGGCTCCGCTGATCGTTCAGCACGTGCTCTGTGGGATCACGGGTGGTGATCACCGAACGGAAACGCGGAACGAGCTCGTTGCCCGCGCTCCGGCAGCCGATGGCCTGATCGTGGATGTATCGCCGTCCTACCTGCTACAGGCGGGTCTGCCGTATTCGCGCTCCGACGTCGCAATCATTCTCAACAGCACGCTCGCCGATGTCCCGGACCGCTTTCAGCTGCCGCGACGCGCGCGCCGATTGTTATCGGTGGTGGCGGACGCCGTTCCCGAGCACGGGGTGGTGATAGTGCCCGCGAAGGAATGGGAGATCCAGGACATGGTGCGCGACGCCGGCTGCCGCGTTTCCATCTTTGCCACCGACGACAATGTCACGACGAAGGACAAGAAAGTTGCGCGCGCGTGCGCAACGGTGGACGGACGGCGCATCATGATCGAGCAGTTCGACAGTGTCGTCGAAGGCGGCTGGCTGCACGACAAGGCGCCGATCGATGCACAGGTCGCCGCCACTCTCGCCGCGTTCACGCTCGCCGAGATCGACAGCACGCGCGAATCAAAGGACGTGGAGCTCGATGGCGTGGCGGTCAGCTCACGGGGACCGCAGAGCGCGGGAGTCGCTGATTAGCGCCGCCGGGGAGGGGGTGGGCGGCTCGCAAAAGCGGAATCCGCGCCGGCTGCGCGATGCAACGGGCACACTGATGCTGATCGGGGGCGGCACGACTGCCGGCGGTCCGGCGCTGGCGGGGTTCGTGGAGATGACCAACGCCCGCGATGGCGCCCCGATCCTGGGACTCACCACTGCGTCCAGCCAGGTCAAAGTCTCGCGGGACATGTGGCTCGCGGATCTCACCCAGGCCGGCGCGACCAACGTCGAGATTCCAGTCGTCGAGACCCGCGAACAGGCGTCCGACGAGAGTCTCGCCGAGCGTGTGCGCAACGCGCGAGGAATCTTTCTCGGCGGAGGCGACCAGGTGAAGCTGGTGTCGGTGCTGGGAGGGACTCCGCTGGGCGAAGCAATCCGTGACGCCTACATCGAGGGCGCGACCGTCTGCGGCACGAGCGCCGGCGCGGCGGCATTGACCAAGACGACGCTTGCCGGCAATGAGGTCGATGATGAAGGAAAGCTCGTCGAACAGTACATCGGCCCCGGGCTCGGCCTGCTCGGCTTTCACACTTTGGTAGACACCCACTTCACCCAACGTCGGCGTCTCTACCGCTTGTTCGTGGCGATCGCCGAGTTTCCGGCGTTAATGGGGCTGGGGATAGACGAAGACACTGCGCTGGTGGTGAAGCGCGAGATCGGCACGGTGATCGGACGCGGCGGGGTGACCTTCGTCGATGGGAGCAGCGTCCGCTATAACAACGCCGCCGATGTGACGACGGGGCCCGAGCTGACCATCAGCGCGCTGCGGGTGGGAATCATTGGAACAGGACAGCAGTTCAATCTGAGAAAGCGCGAGGTGCAGGCGCTTCTCTCCCCACCTGCAACTACCGATCTCGCCAATCGCGTCACATCGCGGCGCTGAGAGTTGTGAGCTTTTAGTTGCATCGCGGCGCAGGTCAGTCGGGCGGGGTCCTCTACGCGACGCTCGCTTGACGGAGTCTCCGCGCCACCCACGGCGAGCGCGAGTTTGGAAGGCGTGCCCGCCGGCGAAAGACCCGCTGAGAGAGGTGGGGTGTGTTCTCTGAAAAACATCGCGCAGTCCCGCCCCTGCCATAACGCCACTCACAAGGTGTTCGAGTGGAGCGGGCGAGCAGTTTTTCAGAGAACACACCCCGCCTCGACCAATCCGCGATGCCGCCCACAACTGGCGGCTCGCCCCTAGAACCTCGCCTCGACGTAAAGGTTGGCGCGGAAGGATTTCTCGGGATAAATGCCTTTCGCGAGGTCGAGCCGAATGAGTCCGTCCATGAACGACGCGCCCACGCCTGCTCCGCTGAGCGGGCGTCCGGGATGCGAGAAGTCGTCACGCGAGCCCGCCCAGCCGAGATCGCCGAATACGATCTTTCGGAATCCGACCGAGCGCGTCCCGATCTCGAGGCTCGACATCCAGAACGAGTCACCGATCGCCGCACCGGCGCGCTGGCCGCGCACGGTCTGCACGCCGCCGAGGAAGAACTGTTTCTGCAGCGGCAGATGTCCTCCCGACGTGCCGCCCCCCAGCGTGAGCGCGGCGTCGAGGCCGCCGAGTCCGTGCGAGAGAGTCGTCTGAAGCAAGCCGCGCGAGTAATCGAACGTCCCCGTCGCGCCCTCGAGCTTGAGGTCGGTGAGCGCCCGGAAGCCGTGTGGATCGAGGCCAATCGACGAATGGTGCGCGACCGCCAGGCCGACGACATTGCCGTTGACGGCATCGATGTTCGTGAGATCGCCCTTCACTCCACCGGGATGGGCAAGCGCGAACTCGGTGTGCACCGTCGCGTCGAACTGCTGCTCTCCAAACAGCCGCCACTCATCGATCATGCCGTAGCTCTTGGTTCCCTTCAGCTCGGCACCCCAGGTTCGATAGTAGAAGCCCTCGTCGCGACCAAACAGGAGCGCGGACAACGAGCTGCTGAAGCCGAGCGGATCTCCCCAGTCATTCGCTGCGACCAGCCGCCGATACAAGCCGAGTCCCACCGTGCGGCGCCCATCGGTTCGATCCAGCCACAGCTCACCATTCGGTGACAGGTCAGCGACGCCGAGGCGGAATTGCGCGTGGCCTGTGTAGCCGTTGCCAAGAACCTCTTCGACGCCCACCGCAGTGGATACGCCTTCCACGCGATTGAAGCGAGTATACGCCAAACCCCAATTCACCTTCGGCAGCTGCGGATTGAAGCCGGGCTGCGCACCGAGCGTCAGCGCCTGGGAGATGAGCGCCTCCCGCTCGCTCGCTCCGAACGTCTCCTCACCTTCGTCGTATATGGACTTCGGCAGCTCGCTCGATCGCGCGAGCGCTGCGGTGTCACACGGGACGCGCGTCAGCACGAGCATATTGTCGTCGTGGCTTTCGCGGGTGCGCACCCGCTCCGTTCCTTCTTTGCACTCATTCTGGCGCCGCGCCCGCCGCGCCGCGCGTGATACCGAATCAGTCGCCGTATCAAGGGCGGCAACCGTGAGCTCGGTCATCGGCTCTGAGCCGTTGACACTCTCGTAGGTGTAGCGCTGCTCGAGCCTGAACGGCACGTGCATGAAGCTCACCTGCGCCTCGGCTTCGATGGTCTGCGAACGAGGCAGCCAGAAGCGTCCTTCGTGCAGTCCGTACTCGACGGTGATCGCGCTGACGTTGGCGCGCATCGGCAGGATCATGGGTTTCACCCAGCCCGGGATCTCGTCTTCGGGGTCCTCAGTGTCGTCAGCGTCCTGCTTGGCGACCGCCATGATGTCCATTTCATGCGCCATCCGGTAAACCGCGCGCACCAGCTGCGCGGTCGATGCATCGAACCAGAGTGATCCAACGGCGACGTTCCACTTCGGTTGCCGAGGGCGGATCCGCAGCTCCTTCAGCTCGATGCGCTGGCCGCCCGGCAGCTGGAAGCCGACCGAATCGCCGGACTCATACGTGTAATACGCCTCGGCGCCGTTCGCGAGCGGGTGGATGATCTCGCTCTCGCTCACGTCGGCCTTCGCCATGCCTGACCCGATCCAGAGAGTCTCGCGGCCCGGCACGTACGGAATGTCCACTTCGTCCATCCCCATATCCGGGTCGGAGTCCTCCTTGTCCATAATTCCGTCGAGCATCGGAAACGCGCTACGCGCTCCCTTGACGTCGACGATCGCCCCCTTGCCGCGCTGCCAGGTTACGCGCGACGCTCGCTCGGTCCGCATCATCAGCCGGTCTCTGCCAATCCGCTTGAATCCCATCCCGAGTGACATCCGCTCGTAGCCATTGGCGATGTATCCGGTGAGGGCGGTGTCCTGATTCAACCGCGCCTGGCGGGCGCGGAGCAGCAGGTCGCGCGCCCCCGGATCCTTGAACGCGGTCGCGAGCACCGACGGCGTAACGGGCAGCTTTCTGGCAAGCCGCGCTTCCTTGCGCAGCGAATCGTGCACCAGCTCGCGCGCGCGCAGAGAATCCCGCCGCTGCTCGCGACGAATCGCGATCGAGTCTCGTTTCGCTTTCGCGACACTGTCCTGTGGGTCCTTGCCAACGTGCACGGAGACGGTTTGGGCGAAGACAACGGCGGCAAGGAGTGAAAGCATCCGGAAACGTCCTGTCTATCTGGGAATGTTGTAGGTAAAGCCGATCTGCCACAGCACGAGATCCGTCTTGCTCTCCCTGATATTGAGCGTGACGGATCCATCGGGATTGTCGATGATGTCGCCGCGGCGGAGGTACGTCCCGGTCCCGCCGTAGTGGTACTGGGCGCCGAGGTTGAGCGCGAAGAACGATCTGCCGAACGGAATCAACAAGCCGCCGCCGAAGACGCCGGCGCTCGTCCAGTCACCGTGGTTCGTCCGGCATTCCTGCTGGACCAGCCCGTCGGGATCGGAGACGCAGGATTCAGTTTGCAGATAAACGGCGCCGTACGACGCGCTGCCATACGGTCTGATCGCGCCGGCGGGAAACTGCAGCTGCACACCGAGAGTGCCGAAACCGATGGTGTTGTTGGTGTCGAGATTGAGCTCGATGCCATTGAAGAATCCGAGCGGAATGTGCTCGTGGCCGTACCGGATGCTCCCACCATCGGCGCGGAGGCTGAACCAGCCCTTGGAGTCGAGCTTCATCAAACCGACGAAATCGAACCCGTAGCCGGTGGGCACGTTTTCGGCGAAGGCGCCCTTCGGCTGCGAGATCGCGAAGTCGCCGCCGAGCGTCCACCGCGAGGCGAACGGGCCGCCGCTGGGGACTATTTGTGCATCGGCAACCGGTGCCGACGCCAGAATGGAAGCAGTGCACAGTACAAACACGGCCCTGGACAGCATAAGTTCTCCCGCGGGTTTTCCACTCAGCGTCGGCAGAGACTGTGCCCGTACTCAGCCGACGCCATATCATTTTACGCGAACGGGTTACACCCGGTTTCATAAAGCCGGGGACGCGATACTGACCTCTGGCCGGGACATTCACTGTGGTCCAATGGTGACATCTGCTGATAAAGCCGGCGCGGCGCTGAGGGTTCAGGGGCTGCGGAAGTCCTACGCCGACGTTGTCGCGGTTGACGGGCTCGATCTGCAAGTCGAATCCGGCGAATGCTTCGGCCTGCTCGGTCCCAATGGGGCGGGTAAGACCACCACCATCGAGATCTGCGAGGGACTCCTTAGCGCCGACTCAGGAAGCGTGGAGGTCCTCGGCCGTCGCTGGGAATCTGACGCGAATGAGCTCAAGGAGCTCCTCGGCATCCAGCTCCAGGACACCCAGCTATCCGACAAGCTC
>DASSNV010000178.1:0-13091 GCA_035701245.1 Gemmatimonadaceae bacterium
GGGCAGCTTGTAGTAGCTCTGGAACGCCATCCGCTCGTTGGACGGATCGACCGTTCTGCCGTCGTGCGCCATCACCGGGGTGCCGTTGGCATCGACAAGCGTGAAGATCGCGTCGGCGCCCCAATCGCGCGGATCGGTGGCGCGGCACTTCGGCTGTCCGCCGCCGCCCCACTCGTCTGAGAAGAGAATCTTGGTTCCGTCGTTGTTGAAAGTCGCAGAGTGCCAGTATGAGAAATTCGAGTCGGCGACTGCCGCAACGCGCACCGGATTCGCCGGATTACGAATGTCGAGCAGGAAGCCGTAGCCCTCACACGCACCGCCGGCGAGACCGATCGCCGGATAGACGGTGATGTCGTGGCACTGGGTCGGGCCCGGGCGCGGACCATTGCCGGCCGGTTGCTGGCCGATCATGCGGTCGATGATGCCGGGAAGCGCCGCGCGCAAAGCTGCGCTGTCCGCGGCCGTCGGTGCGCCTGTCCCACCTCTTGCCTTGACGATGCTGTCGAGCATCGGATCGGTCATGCGCGCCGGAAGTGGACGCTCGCTGCCAAAAATCACGGCGGTGTACTGGCCGCGCGCCTTCGCTTCGGCGAGCGCCTTCTGCTGTGCGGCGAGGTCTTCCGGGGTCTCACCGTGTCTCGCCGGCGCCGTCAGGTTGTTGAAGATGCGCGGTGAGCTGACGATCGCGGCCTGCTCGGGATGCGCGAGCGGAACCTTGATGACCTCGATCCGAAACAGTGACGAGTTGGGATCCTGATCCGGAGTGAGCTTCGAGCAACCCGCGAGCTCCTCGTTGGAGCGCACGCCCGCCGAGCCCGAGATGTAGACGTAGACGTTTTCCTGATCCTTCGGATCGACCAGCAGCGTGTGGGTGTGCGAGCCACGGCAGGTCTGAACGTTTCCGATGTACTTCGGATTATTGATGTCGCTGATGTCGAAGATGCGTAGGCCGCGCAGCCTTTCCTTGCTGACCGGCTCCTTTACGCCCTCGGCGCCGCAGTCCAGCCGGCCACTCGTGCCTTCACCAGAGACGAAAAGAAGATTCCTGTAGACCGAGACATCGCTCTGCGATGCGGGACAGAAGTACGACGTCTTGAGGGTCACCGCGGTCGGATTGCTGATGTCCCAGACCTGGTAGCCGTTGTAGTTGCCCTGGATCGCGTAGGGCCCGATGAACGCGAGATCCGAGTTGGTCACGCCCTCGAACTTGCCCTGCGAGGGATTCGTCGACAGCAGGCGCATGTTCCACGACGCAGTGGCCGCGTCATACTTGCCGGCGCGGAGGCCGACGCGCGGGTCCGGCATCGGTTCGCCGGGCGACATGTTATTGCTGGCGGCGGCGGGCGACACTCCCGACGTCGAGATGGCGGGCGCGCACGCCGCGGCGGAAAAGAGTCCGAGAGCGAGCGACAGCGACATCAGACGCGCTGTCAATCGCGCGGGTGAGCGATACTCGGCTGACATGTTGATTTCCTCTGGGGACGAAAAAAGGGAAAAGGAACTGTGACGCGAGAAACTACGACTACTCCACGGTGATGCCGAGGGTGAGCCCGGCGAGCATTTTCTCCATGCGCGCGATCTCGGTGGTCTGATCGACATTTACGTCCGACGCAAACTTGAAAACGATCTCGTCCTGACCGGCGCCGTAGGAGTTGAACAATTTGCTGACCATCGACACAGCGCCGCGATGGTGCTGAATCATGTCGGTGAGAAAGAGCCGGTCGAAATCGGGACCGCGCGCGGCGTCGAGCTCTTTCATCTGCTCAGCGGTGAGCATGCCCGGCATCAGCATCATGTGCTCCATGCCACCCATGTCCATCTTGAGCCCCATCGGTGTTGCGTCGGGGACGGGCTTGAGGCGGTCGCGCAGCCAGTTCTGCATGGTCGCGATCTCATCGACCTGGGCGTTGATGATGCGGCTGGCGAGTCGCTGCACCGCTGGACTCGCGCCGTGGGTCGGCGCCCAGCGCGCCATGGCGATCGCCTGCGCGTGGTGGCCGATCATGTGGGTCATGAAATCGACGTCGGCCTGGGTGTAAGGATGCCGGATGCTGTCAGCGCGCGCTTTTTCGACGTAAACGGGGTCGATCTCGCGGCTAACGGTTGGCGTGACCGGAACCTGGAGGTTGCTGTTGGTGCTGGCGGTCTGGTTTGCGGTTGCGCTGGCACACGCGCCCGCTGCGAACGCGACCAGCAGAGTGGTCAGGGAATAGCGCATAGGATGGCGTTCAGGCACAGTCTATATCATAGCCAAAGGGACAGGCTCGTGGGACCGTCGGTGGCAAAAACCAAAAGCGAACTGAGTCGCACCCTCCACCTTACTTTTTTCGCGGTTAACGCTTCCACACAAGCTCAACTATGACCGGCCGATGGTCCGAAGCCGTCGTGGCGGGTATCGACGCGCTGCGCGTCTCAAACTGCCCCGAGCAGAGGATGTAGTCGATCCGCTTGGCGGGCGCCTCGGCGGGGTAGGTGAGGGCTTCCCCCCGGTCGGCCATGCTGTCGTGCAATTGCTGAAACAGCGGCTGAAGCTCGGGCGCGTCCGGCGTGGCGTTCAGGTCGCCGAGCAGAAGCGTCGGTGCCGACCGATCGCCGAGGTAGCCCAGCATCTCCTTTACCTGCTGGACCCGGACGGCAGGGTCGGCGCGGTAGTCGAGGTGGGTTACGAAGACCCGAAGCGGAACTCCGTGCGCATCTACCACTGCCTCGAGGAAACCAGGCGCCGGCGTGGGGACGGGATTCGCTTGCTGCGTGGAGAGTCTGGTGATGGTGTCGTTGCGCCAGCTCGTGATCGGGAGCCGGCTCAGGAGCGCCACGCCGAATTCGCGAGGCGGGTCGGCCGCCGTCGCCGGCAAGCGATAGATCGGAGCGAAGCGCACCTCCATTCCCAGCTCCTTGGCGAGCGTCGCCGCCTGATCGGCGAACTTGCTGCGCTCGGCCCAGTGAACATCGACTTCCTGAAGACCCACCAGATCGGGCGCCGCATCGCGAATTACCTGCGCGAGGCGCGACAGGTCGCCGCCGCCCGATTGGATGTTGTAGGTCATCACACGCAACGAAAGCCCATCGCGCGCGATCGCGGACCGCGTGGCTGGTGAGTGCGCACAGCCGGCGAGCAACGACAAAACGCCGACGGCAATCAGTCGTCGGCGAATAGGGATCATCGATCTCGTGCTATCGGTACTAACAGTTGCACGCGTTGACGAAAGACGAGACCGCCGGCGGACCGGAGCCGCCATTCTCCGTCTCATCGTGCTTGAAGAATACGTAGGCGTCATTCCACTGCTGGGATGTCACGCACTTCGCCCAGTCGTTGAGCTCGTTCGCCTGATAGTCGAGCTTGTGCAGTCGCAGATATCCCCACGTCGCGGTGCACACGACCGGACACTTGAAGTCGTCCTGCTCGGCGACGCACATCGCGATGTCGCGCTCGCGCATCGCGTCATAGACTTCGTCGTCGAACCAGCTCTCGTGCCGGAACTCGAAGACGTAGCGCCGGTCGGACGGTAGCAGACCCAGAAATCCGCGGAAGCGGTTCACATCCTTCCTGAGATTGGGCGGTAGCTGGAAGAGAATCGGGCCCAGACGATCGCCGAGCCTGGCGGTGTTGCGGAGCAGAAAATCGACGGTGTCTGCCGATTCTTCCTTGAGACGAGCGTGATGGGTGATGCGCTGGCTCGCCTTCAGCGCGAAGGTGAAATTCTGCGGCACCTGCGCTGCCCATTCCATCAGCACGTTCTCTTTCGGCAGGCGGTAGAACGTGTTGTTGATCTCCACCGTCGGAAATTTCGTCGCGTAGTACCCGAGGAATCCGTCGTCCTTCAGCTCGGTGGGGTAGAAGTTGCCCTTCCACTCCTTGAACGCGTAGCCGCTGGTTCCGGCCAGGATCTTCACGAGACCATGCGCTTCGACTCGGCCTTGTCCTTCTTGGCCGGCTTCTCCTTGGCGAGACTCGCCTTCAGGGCTTCCATCAGGTCGAGCATCTTCGTCTCGGAGCCCGGCGTGACATCGGCGGTGATGTCCTGACCGTCGATCTTGCGTTGGATGGTCTCCAGCATCCGCTCGCGCACGGTGTCCTTGTATTTGTTGGGCTCGAAGGTCTCGTTCGACGTCTGGTCGATCAGCTGCTTCGCGAGCTTGAGCTCGGCTTCCTTCACGTCGCCGGGCGGAATGGTGACTTCGGTGGTGGGACGCAGCTCGTCGGCGTAGTGGAGCTGCTCCATCACCAGCACACCGTTGAGCGGGCGCAGTAACACGAGATGCTGTTGCCCGCGCGCAGCGTACTGACCCAATGCGGCGCGTCCGGTTTCCTTGAGGGCGGCGGCGAGCAGGCGATAAGCGCGGTCACCGCCCTTGTCGGGGCCGAGGTAGTAGACCTTCTCGAGGTACTCGCGATCGACCCCCGAAAGCGGAACGAACTCGACGACGTCGATGGTGCCGGTCGCTTTTTCCTCGAGCGCCTTGAGCTCCTCGGCCGACAGTACGACGTACTGATCCTTCGCGAACTCGTAGCCCTTCACGGTGTCGTCGCGGGTGACGACTTCGTTGTCTTTGGTGCAGATGTATTGCTGCTTGAGCCGGGTCCCGCACTTCTTGTGTAGCATGTTGAACGACACGCTCGTCTTGGACTCTGATGACGAGTAGATGTTGACGGGTACCGAGACGAGGCCGAAGGAGATCGTGGCGGTTCCGATTGAGCGAGCGGGCATGGGGGGATGCGGGAAGAGGGAGCGGGGAAGCGGGGCGCGGACGAAAAAGGTGGCTTACGGGGTTCCCACCATTTATAGTCTGTGGGTCACAAAAATTTCTGACGTGGAAAACTCTGCCTGGTTCAACTCTCACTAAGCACAGGGATGGACGCAAGAGGTAACTCGCCGGCAACTGCCGACTCCCTCGCCAAGTACCGCTCCAAGCGGTCTCCGGACCGGACACCTGAGCCGTTCGGGGGCGTTCCCGCCGCGTCCGGGAACCTCTTCGTCGTGCACAAACACGCCGCGCGAAATCTCCATTTCGATTTGCGGCTGGAGATGGACGGTGTTCTGAGGTCGTGGGCGGTACCGAAAGGTCCGTCGTACGACCAGGCAGAGAAGAGACTCGCCGTCAAGGTCGAAGACCATCCGCTCGAGTACGGTGATTTCGAGGGAGTGATTCCCGCCGGGAACTACGGCGCCGGCGGTGTGATCGTGTGGGACCGCGGCGAGTGGGTGCCGCTCGAGGATTGGCGCGAAGGTCTCGAGAAAGGGAAGCTCCTCTTCGAGCTCAAAGGCTACAAGCTCCACGGCAAGTGGACACTCGTGAAGCTCAAGAAAAGCGAGAAAGATTGGCTCCTGATCAAGGAGCGCGACTCGTGGATGTTGCCGGCGGGTACGCCCGACGAATTCAACGAGGAATCCGTCCTCTCCGGTCTCACCGTTGAAGAGATCATGGCGGGTGCCGGACCCGCTGCCGCGATCCGCGCTGCGCTCGAAGCCGAAGAGAAAGCCGTGCGCACGCGCGTCGATCCCGTCAGGGTCGAGGCGATGCACTGCGAGCCGCACGAGGCTGCGTTCACTCGCGACGACTGGCTGTTCGAGCTCAAGCTCGATGGCTACCGCCTGATCGCCAGCAAGTCGAACGGGGAGGCGCTGCTTCTCACCCGTAATGGCAACGACTACACGAGCGTGTTTCCCGAGATCGCGCGCGCGGTGAAGGCGCTGCCCTTCGACGAGTGCATCATCGACGGCGAGGTCGTCTGCCTCGATGCCAACGGCATTCCGAGCTT
This sequence comes from Gemmatimonadaceae bacterium, assembly GCA_035701245.1. Classification (GTDB taxonomy): domain Bacteria; phylum Gemmatimonadota; class Gemmatimonadetes; order Gemmatimonadales; family Gemmatimonadaceae; genus UBA4720. The sequence goes on from DASSNV010000178.1 coordinate 5,762, forward strand.
CTCGCGTTTGCAGCAGCGTGGCCGGTTGTCGTCGGAGATGGAGATCGCCAGTGCGGCAGTGAAGCTGCCCGCAACTTTCTACGCCTTCGACTTGCTGGCGTTCGAGGATTTTGATCTGCGACCGCTCCCGCTCATCCGTCGCAAGGAGCTGCTAGCCGACGTCGTCCCGAAACTCGGCGCTGTTCGATATTTGGATCACATCGAGACCGAAGGCGAGGCATTCCTCAAGCAGGTGACGGCGATGGGTCTCGAGGGAATCGTCGCCAAGAAAGCTGACGCGCCCTACCGCAAAGGCCGCTCATCGCAGTGGCTCAAGATCAAAGCCGAGCGCAGTGGAGATTTCGTGGTGGTCGGCTTCACCAAGCCGAACGGGAGTCGGCCGCACCTCGGCGCGTTGCAGCTCGCCGATTGGGTGAACGGCACTCTGGTGTACGCCGGCCGCGTCGGGACCGGATTCAACGACGCGCTACTCAAGGAGCTGTACGAGCTGCTCGATCCCATTCGCCGTAAGGATCCGCTTTGCGCCGGTCCTGTCTACGAAAGTGAGAAGGAGCCGCTGCGCAGCGACCAGATCCCCGAGACGACCACTACGACCTGGGTGGATGCGGCGGTGGTGTGCGAGGTGCGATATCGCGAGTTCACTCCCGACGGACTGCTGCGGCACGCGACGTTTCTGCGTTTGCGCACCGACAAGCGTCCGCACGAATGTGAGCGCCAGGGATGGAGCGCGGCGGCTCCGACGGACGAAGTTGAAAGCGCGGAGGACGAGCAGAGCGAACCCAAGCCGCCACGCAGCAGCAAGAATCGAAGGGTCGTGCGCGAGCGCGCCCACGTCGACGCCCACGCCGTCGTAGAAACATCGCCGCCGCCCGCACGCGCCGCGATCGAGAAGAAGATCAACTACTCCAATCTCAACAAGGTTTTCTGGCCGGCGGAGAAGTACACCAAGGGCCAGCTGATCGAATACTACAAGGCGGTTGGGAAGTGGCTGCTGCCGTATCTCGAGAATCGGCCGGTCGTGCTGACGCGCTACCCCGACGGCATCGACGGCAAGTCCTTCTACCAGAAGGACGCGCCCGTTTTCGTCCCCGAGTGGATTCGCACCATTCCGATCTGGAGCGAGGACACCCAGCGCGAGATCCGGTTCTTCGTCTGTGATTGCGAGGAGGCGCTCCTTTACATCGCCAACATGGGATCGATTCCGATCCACGTCTGGGCGAGTCGCGAAGGATCCCTGGAGCTGCCCGACTGGTGTGTGATCGATCTGGATCCGAAGGAAGCGCCGTTCTCCGACGTGATCAAGTGCGCACAGGTTCTGCACCGCATCTGTGAAGAAGTCGCCTTGCCGAACTATGTGAAAACGACCGGCAAGACCGGGCTGCACATCATGCTTCCGCTCGGCAGACAGTGTACCTACGAGCAGTCGCGGATGCTGGGCGAGCTGCTCGCCCGTTGCGTTCTGCGCGAGCTCGCGGACATCGCGACGATAACCCGGCACGTGACAAAGCGCGGCGACAAGGTCTATCTCGATTACTTGCAGAACCGTCACGGACAGACGATTGTTGCACCGTTCAGTGTTCGTCCGCTGCCCGGAGCGACGGTGTCGATGCCCCTGGTTTGGGATGAGGTCGACTCCACTCTCGATCCGCGGACCTTCACCATCGCCAACGCAATCGAGAGAATGGAAACGGTGGGTCGCGATCCCATATCCCCGGTGCTGACGACCAGGCCCGATCTCCCGGGCGTGCTCGATGCTCTCGCGAAGGTCATGAGCGCGTAGGCTCATTTTGAGCGTCGAGTCAGAGCGAGGAGAACGCCTCGCGGCGTCACTGCCCGCGCGCTACCAATTCCGGGAGCTGATCGGAAAGGGTGGCGCCGCCTACGTTGCCCTCGCCGACGATCGCGATCGCGGTCATCCCGTCGCGATCAAGATCCTCCGACCCGAGATCGCCACCGTTGTCGGGGAGACAAGATTCCGTCGCGAGATCGAGATCCTCAGTCACCTCAATCATCCCGCGATTCTTCCACTCCTGGACTACGGGTCGGTCAACGAGGCACTGCTGTATTTCACGATGCCTTTCGTTGAAGGCACCACTCTCCAGATGCGTCTCAGGGAAGCGGGCCCGCTCGCGATCCGCGATGCTGTTTCGATCGCCGAGGATGTAGCCGGCGCGCTGGATTACGCTCACAGCCGCGGAATAATCCACCGCGACATCAAGCCGGCCAACATCCTCGTCTCCGATGGACGGGTGATCGTCGCCGACTTCGGGATTGCCCGGGCGATGGCCGTCGATTCCGCCGAGCAGATCACGGTGTCGGGGGTGTCGATCGGGACGCCCGAGTACATGAGCCCCGAGCAGGTGGAAGCGATGCGAGAGCTCGACGCGCGTTGCGATGTCTACGCGCTGGGCTGCGTCACCTACGAGATGCTCGCCGGCGAGCCGCCGTTCACCGGTCCGACGGAGCTGGCGATCTTCTCACGACACGTCAACGAGCCGCCCAGGTCGATCCGCGTGCTGCGGCCCGAAGTACCTGCGGGAGTAGATGCGGCGATCATCAAGGCGCTGCAGAAATCCCGCGCCGCGCGATTCTACACCGCGGGCGCCTACGCCAGGGCGCTGGTGATCGGACTGACGCAGTAGCTACGCTTACCCCGCGCCGTTCTCGCGTCTCCACATCAGATAGGTCAGCCAGTACAGGAAGGCTCGCGTCGACGCGGGCCAGTCGGCGGGAAGATCGATGTTCACGCGTCTGTTGAACAATGTGGCCGAGTAGATGGTTCCGGTCTGCTTGCCGCCGTCGAAGACGCCGAAGCGGCGGTTGAACATCGAGAGTCTGCGCAGCTCGATGTGACGGTCCGCCGTATCCACGTCGAAACGCGAGCTGAACATGCTCGGCTTGACGGCGCGCGCGATCACGCTGCCGTTCCGCTCGAGAAGAAAGGCGCCCGTCCAGCTGCGCTCGCGAAACAGATCGTATGTTCCTTCCTCCAGCTCGAGGGTCGCGCGCTCGCGCCAAAGGGCATTGTCGATCTCGCCGACGAGCGCACTGTCCTGGTAGAGCCGGAAATTCCTCGCGAACAAGCTGGTGGAAACTGCCTCGAGCATTGATTAACTCCAGTTAACGCCAAAGTCGCAGTGGTGATCGCGGCGGTCAAGTAAGCGCGGCACGATCCTCGCCTTGCACGCAAATGCGCGCACAACATCGCGCGACTCGTTCACTGAAATCAACGCTAACCAGTTGGCGATACGAATGTCTCGCCTGACGTATATAGATGCGCGCCGTCCTTACGGCGTTGCCGGTCGCTGCAACCACAAACGCGATCCGCTGTCTTGGCGCGGATTGACGCGAACGCGAATGCGTTCCTGCCGCGGCCACCCTGAATGCAGTCGCGCGATTCATGGGTGTTCTCGTGAATCGCAAAATACCGAGCGCAGTCGCGCTCTCTCTCATATTGATTGCTGGACTTTCGTGCTCGGACAACAGTGTCACCGGTCCCGATGGCGGGCTGACCACCAATGATCTGACCGCGGATGAGGCGCGCGCGATTGCAACCGTCGAGGTAAGCCTCGGCTCGAGCACTCTCGCCGTCGGACAGACGACCCAGGCGAGCGTAGTCTTCCTGGATAAATACGGCAGAACGCTCAAGCGGACGGTGGACTGGAGCTCGAGCAATCCAGCGGTTGCATCGGTCGATACGACCGGATTGGTCAAAGCGCTGGCGGTCGGAAGCACGTCGATCATCGCCAGCCATCGCTTACACAGCGGCAGTGCGTCGCTCAGCGTTCAGGACTCGGCTGTGCCACCACCGCCTCCGCCGCCACCGCCGGGGTCGAATGAGCCGGCCGGTATGACGCTGATTTCGGACCGACCGTTCAACGCGCTTCACGAGCTAGGCTGGGACGAACCGTCGAATGGCGGCACCGGCGGGAAGATCATCCAGGATGCCACCGCGCCAGTATCACGATCGAATATTCTGCGCGTGACTTACCCCGCAGGCTTCACCGGCGGCGGTGCTCCATGGGACGGCGACTCGCCGAATTTCCTCTACAAGACGGTGTACGTATCACACTGGGCGAAGGTCTCCAGCAACTGGCAGAACCACCCGTCCGACATCAACAAGATGTACTACCTGTACACATCGACCGATGTGCCAAGCATCGTGATCGTTCTGTACGGCCCGGGCGGAAAAGCGGGTGCGACGCTGTACCCGTACATCGAGGGACAGAACATCGTGAAGGGCGGCGAGGGATCCGCCGATCCACAGAACCCCGACTGGAAGCCGAATCTCGGAGCGAATGCCGTGGTGACTCGCGGTCAATGGTTTCACATCGAGCTTGTCGCTGCGATGAACACCGTTGGGAACGCCGACGGATACATGGATCTCTGGCTCAATGGAACTCACATCACTCACGTTGGCGGTGTGAAATTCCAGAACAGCGCACCGTCGTGGCGGTCCCTGCACTATGCGCCGGTGTGGGGCGGTGGCGGCGGTACGGTCACCAACACCATGTACATGGATTGGGACCAGCTGAAGGTGAGCGGCAAGAACTAGCAGCGAGGGTCACGAGCGTCATCGCCGTGCGACACAACCGCACGGCGGTGCGCGCAGTGGCTGCTCACGGAAATGCCGGCCAACCCTCGAGTGCGAGCAGAGCCGGTCGGCGAATCTGGAGCCGGCGCGGCGGAAGGCGGGGGCATTGCTTCGCGTGACGGTCGCGGCGGTGTCGATGCCGCGGCCGCCGGAGGGGAGGTGAGGACGTGACCGGGGAGATTCATTTTCTGCTACGAGCGGACCGCGGCCCGGTGGCCGGTTCCGGCACGGCTCATGACGCGTCAAGCTTGGCTTATGCTACGAGCGACCCGCGTCACGCTGCCTGCTTCCAGCGGCTCATTGCGGACGGGAGTCCCGCTATTTTATCCAGATGCCGTTCCGTTACATCTCCGTCCTGATTCTCGCGCTGGTCGTCACCGGCTGTGACTTGCTCAGCGGGAAGTGTACGTACGAGATACGGAGTCTCGAGGTCGCGGGCACGATCAACGACAACGGGGCGGCGTTCGCCAACGCGACGATGAGCTTCTCCGAGAATCGCGGCTCGCTCTCCAACCAGTCGGTTTATTGGCTGGTGAGCAGCGATGCACTCAAGGGCCACGTCACATCCGCGTCGTTCAAGGACACCACCGATCCTTCGAAGGTTCTGTTGACCCTCGGCGTCGCTGCACCGGATCGCGTGGAGATCTCGCAGGGAGCGACAGGTACTGCGCAGGGCGCGAACCTCGGGGGCTTCCACGACGTCCTCGCTGCCGGACATGGAATGATCGAGCTGGCCACGGATCTGCCGGGACAACTAACGATACAAATTCCACTCGCCGTCACGAGCAGCACGGACTGGACTCGCCCGTACTGCTCGTAACGCAGGGAGTCTAACGATTGCGGGTGACGTTGACGTCGACGCCGCAGAACGTTCCGGTGACTGTCGCGGTGTGCGTGCCGGGATCGTAGGTCGAAGTCAGATCCACGTCGCAGGTACCCGATCCACCGGTACGCGCCCACGTGAAGCTCCCCTTGTGGGTCGCGGTCTGCGGGCCCGACAGCACGCCATTCACGATGTTGAGCGAGCCAGTGAAGGCGATGTTGGGATTGCCGTTGAGGGTGATCTCGCCGTGCTTCGTCCGGAACGCGCAATCGGTATCGGTACGAGTGCCGGTCGTCTCGACGTTGAGACTGCGGGTGGCGCGATCGCCGCTGCCGACGACGCGGCCGGCGAGCGCAACGTCGCCGCCCTTCGGGCACTGGTGGGTGAACGAGAAAGTGTTGTCGAAGGTCGTCGGCGAGGTGACGGTCGCTGATGCGCCGCTGCCATCCGTTGCGATGTCGAAGGATGCGCCGAGTCCGATGTCGCCGACGGTGAACGCGCTGGTAGCGTCGAGGTCGGCGGCGAGCTGGTTTGCATCTTCGACGGTGATTCCATTGGGACCGGTTGAATCGCTGCAAGCGGCAACGGCGAACACCAACGCCACGCTACACGCGAGCCACGGTTTCATTGTCATGTGTCGAGCTCCATGCTGGAGAGGTTTGGCAGTTAGACGGGACGGAAACTCAGCCGTTAATCACGATCGGCTGAGTGTGTCCGACGCCAAGTTCTTCATGTTACAGGCCGTTCCCGCCCGAAAGTTCCCCGTTATGGAAACCCAGCCGCGCTATCCCTCGCTCCAGTCGCTCAACGGATAAAAACCATTTCGGATCCAGACGTCGTTGGGAACCGCGGTGACGAGCGCGGCTTCCTGGACGAGGTACTCGTCGGCGAGCGCATTGAGATTTCTGTAGTCGGGATACTGCGCGCTCTCGAGTCCTTGCCTGATGATGCTGGCGACGAACGCAACCGCGCCAACGCTGGGCAGGGATCCCTGAAACTCGCGGCTCACCTGAGTGGGTTGCAGCGGACCACGCGCGGTGATCATCGGGATGCGAAGTGTGATTCGGCCCATCAGAATCCGCTCCCGCCGCCTCCGCCACTGCCACCGCCGCTCGATCCGCCACCGCCGGAGCCCGACGAGCTCGGACTCGAAGACATGCTGCTCGCTGCGGCGCTGGACATGGTGCTGATGCTGTTCGAGAAGCTGGAGACGTTGAAGGGGCCACTGCCGCCCGTGTACCATTGCGGCGGCTCGCGGTAGATGTCCTTGAACGCGTTCGCCCACTTCTCCTCGACGCCGAACGCCATCGCGTACGGCAGATATTTCTCGAACAGCTCGGGTGAGGTGATCATCCGCCTGAAGCGGTCTTCCTCGACGCGGCTGAGAAATTCCTTGAATCCCAGCGTTGCCGCACGCGCGTGGGCGCCTTCCGCTGTGCGCGCGGGCATGATCGCCGCGAATACGATGAGAATCACCGCCGACACCACCGTCGCAACGATGAGAGCGACGGGGTCGAACACAATCCACGCCCGGGAGAGTGATAGAACCGTCAGCCCACCGAGTATGAATGTCACGAACACCGCAATTCCGATGGATTTTCCGAGGGTTCGATCCGGGCGCTCGACGTAGTAACCGACCTCGACCAGCCGGTCGTAAATCGCGTTCTTGATCTCGGGAAGGAATTTGTAGAAGCGGTTCGTCAGCTCCGACACTTTCATCGAGTATGCGTCGCTCGCCGCGCACTGGCCGAGTGCGTCGAGATAGCTGATCTCGTGGGGCTTGAGGTCTTTCCAGTCGGAGCGCTTGCGGAGAATGTCGAGCTGGTAGTCGGTGCTCCTGGTCAGCCCGAAGAGATGTTTCTCGGTTAGCTCAGTGATGTGGATGTAGCCGCGCACCGCGAGATCGACGAGGG
>DASSNV010000179.1:0-6630 GCA_035701245.1 Gemmatimonadaceae bacterium
CTTCAGTCCAAGTTGATCAAGCGCGGAGTTCCGGTGAAGAATCTCGATCCTGGCGAGATCAAACCCGCGGGCGGCGACACCGTGCGCCGCGACGTTGCACTCAAGATGGCGCTCGACGGCGACACCGCGAAGAAGGTCGCGGCCGCGATCAAGGAAGCGAAGCTCAAGAAAGTTCAGGCGGCGATCCAGGGCGACCAGGTGCGTGTAACGTCTCCGTCGCGTGACGACCTTCAGCAGGCGATCGCGCTCCTCCGCACCAAGGATTTCGGCGTCGAGCTCAAGTTCGGCAACTATCGGTGACCGACGCCGCCTTGCATTGCGGGCAACCGACATGAAAGTCGGAATCATCACTCTCGGCTGCGACAAGAACACCGTCGATAGCGAGCGATATCTCGCCCAGCTGTCCGACCATTCTGCCGAACACACCTCGGAGCTGAGCGAAGCCGACGTCATCATAGTCAACACCTGTGGCTTCATCGATGCCGCCAAGAAAGAGTCGATCGATGCAATGCTGGAGGCGGCCCGCTTCAAGTCAGAGGGGAATTGCCGTGCTGTAGTTGCCGTTGGTTGCATGATCGAGCGGCACAAGGCCGAGCTCGTCGAAGCGCTTCCTGAAGTCGATGTCTTCCTCGGCTCATCCGAGATGCAAAAGCTGGTCGGAGAGCTCTCCGACCGCGGTCTGCTCGGCGAAGCCAGCGAAGCGCTGCACCCCGGCGTCCGCGTTTACACCGGAGACCTGCCGCACGTGCGGTATCTCAAGATCAGCGAGGGATGTGATCACGGCTGCGCCTTTTGCGCGATCCCGCTGATGCGGGGCAAGCACCGATCCTTTTCGCTCGACGAAATCGTCCACGAAGCGCAGCTACTGGAGCTACAGGGCGCGCGCGAAGTAAATCTCGTCGCGCAGGATCTGGCGCACTACGGCCGCGACTTGGGTGACGGCAACAGGCTGCCGGAGGTGCTCGAGGCGCTCGTGTCCGAGACGACGATCCCGTGGATCAGGATGCTCTACCTGTACTCGGCGGGAATCACCGATCGACTGCTCGAAGTGGTCGCCCGCGAGAGCCGGGTGCTGCCTTACCTCGACATGCCGATCCAGCACGGCTCCGATCCGGTTCTGGCGAGGATGCGCAGGCCGGAGAGAAAACGCACCATCCGCGATCGCGTCAGAAAATTTCGTGACGCAGTTCCCGACGTCGCAATTCGCACCACTTGCATCGTTGGATTTCCGGGTGAGACGGAAGAACAGTTCGAGGAGCTGATCGAGTTTCTCGAGGAGATGCGCTTCGAGCGGGTTGGAGCGTTTACGTATTCACCGCAGGAAGGCACTCGCGCCGCGAAGTACCCCGACGACGTTCACGAGGCTGTGAAGCGCGAGCGACTTGAGAGGCTCACCGAGGTTCAGCGCCGGATCACCGCGGAACGCTATGAAGCGCGGACCGCCCGCCGCTCGACGGCGCTCGTGGACAGTGTCGACGCCGAGCGTGGGACCTCGCAGGCAAGGCTGCCCTGGCAGGCCGACGACGTCGACGGTGTCACTCACATCGATGAGCCGCTGGTGCCCGGCACAATCGCCGAGGTCGCAGTCGAGGAAGTTGTCGATGATTACGATTTTCAGGCATCGCTGATTCGCGTCATGCTGCCGCCCAGTGCGCCGGAACGCAGGCGACGGACCCGAGAGCTTCCCATCAGTCAGGTGACGATCGGCAGCTACGGTCGCTAATGCGCTCCGCAGACGTGATGGCGCGCGCGCGCGAGCTCTTTCCCGGAGGCGTGAACTCGCCGGTGAGAGCGTTTCGCGGTGTCGGCGGCGAGCCGATCGTGGCGGCCCGCGGCGAAGGCGCGCGCATCTGGGATGTGGATGGCAAAGAGTACATCGACTTCGTCCTGTCGTGGGGTCCGCTGGTGCTCGGCCACGCCCCGCCGATGGTGCTCGACGCGCTCGAGGCAACGATGCGGAATGGTACGAGCTTCGGGATGCCCACGGAGCTCGAGGTGCAACTCGGCGAATTGATTCGGCAGCGGATGCCGCATATCGAAATGCTGCGGTTCGTCTCGAGCGGCACCGAAGCGACGATGAGCGCGGTGCGCCTCGCGCGCGCCTTCACGCGGCGTGACGCGATCCTCAAGTTCGAGGGTTGTTATCACGGACACGCCGATTCCTTTCTCGTGCGCGCGGGGTCCGGTGTAGCGACGCTCGGCTTGCCTGATTCTCCCGGCGTTCCGGCGGAGCTTGCGGCGCTGACCGTCACCGCGCCGTACAACGATCTTGCTGCAGCCAGAGAGCTCGTACGCGAGAATTCTCGCGGGATCGCCGCTATAATCGTCGAGCCCGTGGTCGGCAATTCGGGTTTCATTCCGCCCGAGCCGGGGTTTCTGGAGGGTCTGCGGGCGTTGGCCGATGATTCCGGCGCCCTTTTGATCTTCGACGAGGTCATGACCGGCTTTCGTATCGCGCCCGGTGGGGCGCGCGAAAGGTTCGGAGTGACTGCCGATCTTACCACGCTTGGGAAGGTGATCGGCGGTGGTCTGCCTGTCGCAGCGTATGGTGGGCGACGGGATATCATGGAGCAAGTGGCGCCGGCCGGCCCCGTCTATCAGGCGGGAACGCTCTCGGGCAATCCATTGGCGATGGCGGCTGGCCTCGCGACTCTCACAGCGTTGACTCCTGCGCTTCACGCCCGCATCGAGCAGCGCACAACTGCGCTGGTCGGAGGTTTGCAAATGATCGCCAGCGAGCTCGGCGTTCCGCTACCTGCCGCCTGCGCCGGCTCGATGTGGGGATTTTTCTTCAGCGAGCGTCCGGTGCGAAATTTCAGCGACGCAAAGGCGTCGGACGTCGAGTTGTTTCGCCGCTTCTTTCACGCTGCTCTGGATCGAGGAGTCTATCTTGCGCCTTCGGCATTCGAGTCGTGCTTCATGTCGGCTGCCCACGGGGATGAGGAGGTCGACCTTGCGCTGGAGAGAATGCGCGGCGCGCTGGAGCACGCAATTGCGTAAGGCCACTGCCAAGCGGCGAGGTCAGCTTGCGATCGCAGCTGTGGTTATCGCAGCAGCGTGCGTCTCGCTCTCACCGCCGCCGCGGGGCGCTGGCAACGTTCCCGTCGTGCGCGGTGTTTACAAACCCGGCAGTCAGCAGCTCGTCCGGATCGCCCTGGAGACCGCCGTTAAGCAGCTGCCACCCGAGATCGGAAATACAAGAGTAGTGCAGCCGGGGTCAGACGGTTTCGTAGTCTGGAACGGCAAGCGCTACCGCGGCACGCTCGAGATCAGCCAGACCGACTCGGGATTTCTGGTGATCAACAAGCTGCCGATGGATGACTATCTGCGGGGCGTGGTCCCGCTCGAGATCGGCAATCGTACCGCGGCGGAAATGGCGGCGGTCGAGGCGCAGGCGGTGGCGGCGCGCACGTACGCGTACAAGCACCTCAATTCCGCGCGCGCGTTCGACATGTACGCGACGGTGCAGGACCAGGTCTATGGTGGAGTCGACGCTGAGAAGCCACTCTCGGACTCGGCGATCACGACGACTGCGGATGTCATCGTGCTGTACAACGGTCAGCCGATCACCACACCCTATCACTCGACTTGCGGAGGGTCGACAGCGGGTGTCTCCGAAGTGTGGTACGATCAGCCCGACGAACCCTATCTCCGCCCCGTCAGCGACAAGGTACCGGGCAGCGATCACTACTACTGCGATCCGTCGCCGCGCTTTGCGTGGACGCAGAACTACGATGCCGCAGGGCTGCGCGCCGTGGTCGAGAAATACCTCGCCAGCTACACCAACGCGCCAAAGTCGGGACTCGGCAAGATCACCGACGTTCGCGAAGCCGGCCGAACTCCGTCAGGTAGAATGGCTGCGCTCGCAGTGCAGACCGAGGCGGGGACTTACACACTCCGCGGCAATGACATTCGCTTCGTGCTCCGCGATGCAAAGGGGGCAATCCTCAACAGCACGTTGATATCGGTGTCCGAGGAAAAGAGCGGAGGCGAGGTTTCAGGGCTGACGGTGACGGGACGCGGATACGGCCACGGCATCGGGATGTGCCAGTGGGGGGCTATCGGACGGGCGCGCGCTGGGCAGAATTTCCGTACGATTCTAGAGACCTACTACCCGGGAACCACGCTTGGCCGAATCGCCAGCTAGCACCAAGGAGACAAAACCGGCGCGCGACCTGCGGCTCGGTCTTGTCGGCGCGGGCGCAATTGCCCAGCTCGCACACTTGCCGGTGCTCTCGAAAATCAAAGGTGCGCAGCTTGTCGCGCTCTGCGACAACGACGGCCCCAAGGCAAGCGCCATCGCCGAGCGGCTCAAGATTCCGGATGTGTTCACCGATATCGAGGATCTACTGGAGCTCGACGAGGTCGATGCCGTCGTCATTGCGACGCCGAACCATCTGCACGAGCCGCACGTTCTGCGCGCGCTCAAGTCAAAGGTCGATGTCCTTTGCGAGCGGCCGCTGTCGCTCACCTCACGTGGGGTCGAGCGCATTCTCGCCGCGGCGAAGCAGGCTGGCCGCAAAGTGGTCGTCGGAAATAACCACCGTTTTCGGAGCGACGTGCAGCAGCTCTATCGCTTCCTGCAGGGAGGAGAGCTGGGCCGGCTGATCGGTGTTCGCGCCGGCCAGTATCAATTCTCCAGCAGTCGCACGGGCTGGAGATTCCGCCGCCCCGAGGCGGGAGGGGGCGCGTTCTTCGAGCACGGATATCCGCTCGTGGATCTCGCGCTCTGGGTCGCCGACTTCCCCGAGCCCGTGCGCGTGACGGCGCACATGGACCGGGCGCGTGGGGCCAGCACCGTAGAGGATTCGATGATCGTCCACGTCGAGTGCGCCGCCGGAGTCAGCTTCAGCTTCGACGTATCGTGGTCGTACGTTGGTCAGGAGGAGCGGTGGTGGTTTGAGGTTCTGTCGGGGCGGGGAAGCGCGCGCCTCGCGCCGCTCCGGGTGGTGAAGATGTTGAACGGCAAGCCGACGGACGTGTCACCGAGCGGGGCGGCCGCGCGGGAGAGCGTATTCCTGCAATCTTATCGCGCCGAGCTGGCGCACTTCATCGCCGTCGTAAATGAGACGATTCCGTACGAGCCACCGGAGGATCAGCTCGCGGTAATCAGGCTGATGGAAGCGATCTACAAGGCGGCAGAAGAGGGCAAGGAAGTCCGCCTGTAGGCGGTGAGACGGTACACGGTCCACCACACGGCGAGGTTGATCGGCAGGGCCAGCCCGATGATCTCACCGTTGCGCTGGTCAAAGAGCGGCAGGCTCTGAAGAACGCAGCCCAGCAGGGAGACCAGCGCGATAATTCCAGCCAGCTTTCGCGTTCGCGTGACGCCGCGCAGACCATAGATCGCGAGCGGAATCAGAACCACCAGTGCAATCGAGAGCGGATCGAAGTGAAGCAGGTTCTCGTTGTGCCCCATGAAGTAGTGTTTCGTGAACAGCCACGCGAAGACCAGCGCGAGGCCGCCGGCGCCGGCGATGAGACTCCAGAGAGTAGCGAGTGCCGTCGCACCGAACAGGGATCCGCGGTGTCCGCCTTCGGCGCTCCGGACCAGCATTACGAGCAACGCCGCGTAGACGATTCCGACGGCGACGAACAGCGGCAAATAGTTCCAAGGAGCCGACGGCTCCGGGGCACGCCCCGAGGTAAACAGCGTCGTCTCCGAGCGCACCAATGGGATCTGGGTGCCCGTGCTATCGGTAATCCTGACCGACCGCAGATCGTTGGCCATTCGGACGGGCAGAAACATTTCCTGCCACATCGAGAGCGGTTTGTCGGCGGGCTGACCGAGTGCCAGGGTGACTCCGGTGTAGAGCGGCAGGTCTCCGGAGAGCAGTCGCTGGGTGTGCCAGCGATAAGTCCCGGACGTCATTCTTGTCACTGTCGCAGTTTGCAGCTGACCGCCGAGCGCGTGGTCGATTGCGTCGCGGAGGCGAGTCGAGCAGTTGTCGCGATAGTAGTCGTAACGGTAGAACTTGTTCTCGGGAAGCGCGTTGTTGGTTACGAAACGCTGGAGCTCGAGGCGCTGTGCCGGGCTGAGATTCAACTCCTGAGCGAGAATCGACCGGTTGTTCTGCTTGTAGTACTCGACCATTGGCGCCAGCGGAATCGGCTCCATCCAGTACTTGGTGTCGCCCGTCACGAAGCGCCAGATGAAGTGGGGCTGATTGAAGTCGAACATGCCCCAGTTGTAGGTGAGGTTTGTGCCGCTAGAAGCGTCCTTGATCCAGATCGCGTTGTGGCCGAACCGCTCCCACACCACATCGCCCCAACCGAAGGTGAGCAGATAGACCGTGAGGTTCGAACCGGGCTCTGCGCCGGTCGACTGCGGTGGGAGCGGCGCGCCGGGCAGGGTTTGCGCGGGCGGGTTGGGCGACGCGGCGGGGTTCGCAACTTGCGCGGCCACCGCGACGGGAATCGAAAACGCGATCAGCGCTGCGGCCAGCGCGCGTGCATTCATGATTCAAAGATGCATCGCCTGACGGCCTGATACGAGGGCAAAAAGAAAGAGGCCCGCGATTGCGCGAGCCTCGATCTGAGCCGCTAGGCGGGGTTACTCACCGAGCCGCAGCAACTTTCTCGTTCTCGCGCTCGCGCTGCGAAGTGGTGGTCGACTTCTGGCCGGACCCG
>DASSNV010000180.1:0-7832 GCA_035701245.1 Gemmatimonadaceae bacterium
TGTTCGTCGACGAAACTCGGCGCGCGGAAAGCCCTGAAGCGATCGACGAGCACCTCGTCGACGAGCAGCTGCACGAGGGCCTTCTGCTTGGCGACAGGCCCCGCCCCGAGGATCCGGAAGCCGAGCACCTGCAGGAGAACATCCGCGCCGAGCTGTTCGGAACGACCGATGTCCAGCAATCCATCGAGGACGCGATCCCGTGGAATCCTCCCGATGGGCCAACACCAGAGGGATTGCCGGGATCCGAACGCTGAGGACTGCGGACTAACGGCTGCGGAATCACGGACCAGCTGCCAGTTCTAAATGCTGACTGAGTCCGAATTGGGAGACTAGTTACGAATTGAGAGGGTTGGCCGATAGTTTCTTCCGCAGCCCGAACTTGGTGTCCCAACCCGCAGTCAGTCAGCTACCCGCAATGGCAGTTGGTCCGTGATTCCGCAGGCGGTTGGTCCGTGGCTCCGCAACCTTTAGTCCCTGCGTCGTGTCCTTCCTTTGAGCAGATTTAGCGGATGCCAACTGCGTCTTTGACCCGACGAGTTTCGTTTTCTGCGGCGCACCGCTATAGCCGACCGGAGTGGAGCGAGGAGAAGAACGCGACCACCTTTGGCGCGTGCGCGTGGCCGAACTTTCACGGGCACAGCTACGTCTGCGATGTCACAGTCAGTGGGCCGATCGACGACAAGACTGGGTTCGTCGTCGATCTCGGCGTGCTCGACCGGATTCTTCGCGAGCAGGTGCGAGAGAGATTCGATCACCGCAACATCAATCTCGATGTCCCGGAGTTCGGCGACGGCAGGCTGGTTCCGACGGGCGAGAATCTGGCGCGCTATATCTTCGAGCGCGTCGAGAGAGAGCTCCCCAATCCCGCCAGGGTAATGCGCGTCACCGTCGGCGAAGACGATACACTGAGCGCCACCTACAGCCGAGAGTAATTCACAATCGTGTCCGTTCTGTCGTCACGTCGAATCGCCCGCGCGCTGTTCGTCGCCGCCGGCCCATTCGTCCTCACCGCGTGCGTCACCATCATGCGCACGGTCAACCCGTCGGGCTCGGCGCGCGCCGAGCTCACCCATGGCATCGACTCGCTGACATCGCAGCCGATTTTCAGAAATGCGCAGTGGGGCGTGCTGATCGTCAATCCGCGCACCGGGGATACGCTTTACTCGAAGAACGCCGGGAAGTTGTTCATGCCGGCGTCCAACATGAAGATCGTCACCAGCGCGGCAGCCCTGACGCTCCTCGGTGCCGACTACTCGTACCGGACGACCTTTGCCACCGACGGCGAGGTGCGCGACTCCCTGCTCGACGGCAACCTGATCGTGATTGGTCGCGGGGATCCGACCATCAGCGACAACATGCGCGGGCTCGCTACGCTGGTGATGGATACCCTCGCTGATTCGGTGCGCGCACACGGCATCAGGCAAGTGACGGGCTCGCTGGCGCGTGTTGGCGACGCCTTTCCCGACTCGATTCACGGTTACGGCTGGGAATGGGACGACCTTGGCGAGTACTACGCCGCCGGAGTCGACGAGCTGATCTTCAACGAGGGGATGGCGCCGACATCGCTCCGTCCGCCACCCGACACCGTTCGCGACAGCCTTTACTCCGGCCCCGCGAAGGATCCCGGGACGGGGTACCTGAATGCGTTCAACGACGCGCTGGTGCGAAAGCACATCAACGTCGAGACTGGCGTGATGGATTCGATCCTGCCGACGCCGATCAGGATGGACACCTTGTTCGTCTACGTGTCGCCGCCGCTGCGCAACATTCTGCCCGCATTGATGAAACCGTCCCAGAATCAGATCGCCGAGATTCTTCTCAAGACGATCGGTCTGGAGCGCGGCGGAATGGGAACCGCCGACAGCGCCCGCAAGATCGTCGCGCAGCAATTGTTGGCGTGGGGCGTGCAGCCCGACGGCTTCGCGATCTACGATGGCAGCGGACTGTCGCGTCACGATCTTGTATCGCCGGAGACACTGGTGCGGGTGCTCGACCGGATCCAGCAGGACACCGCATTTGCGGCGTACTACAATGCGATGCCGATCGCGGGCGTGGACGGAACGTTGAAGGACCGCATGAAGGGCACTCCCGCCGAAGGGAACGTGCACGCCAAAACCGGATCGATTGGCGGAGCGCGGTCGCTCTCGGGTTACGTAACGAGCGCCGACGGCGAGCGATTGATCTTCAGCATTCTCGCCAACAACTGGACGACACCTGGCTCGGCGGTGACGGGTGTCGCGGATCAGATTGTGGCGGCATTGGCAGCGTACCGAGCGCACTGACCGACCGATTCCGCGCGCCCACGGTTAACCGGCCATGCTGACAGTTGCCGAAGCCAGCGAGCGAATTCTCGCCGAGATCAGAACTCTAGGCGTTGAGCGCGTGCCGCTTCGCCAGGCGCTCGGCCGCGTTTGCGCCGAAGACGTCGTGGCAACGGTGACGATGCCCCCCTGGAGCAACTCGTCGATGGACGGCTATGCGGTGCGATCGGCGGACATTACCGCCGTCATGAGCGGCGAACGGGTGAGCCTGAAGGTGGTTGCGACGATTGCGGCGGGCGGGTTCGCGCCGCGCGCGCTGCGCCGCGGTGAGGCGATGCGGATCATGACCGGGGCGCCGGTGCCCGAGGGCGCCGACTCGGTGATCAGGAAGGAAGACACCGACGGCGGCAAGAAGAAGGTCGAGATCCGCGAAGCGCGCGATGTCTGGAAGAACATCCGACAGGCGGGAGAGGACTTCCAGCGGGGCGACCCGCTCGCCCGGCGCGGCAATCCGCTGAGGCCGGCATTACTCGGAGTCCTGGCGTCGACCGGCGTTGCCAAAGTCTCGGTATTCAAGCGACCGCGGGTAGCGATCATCAGCTCGGGGAACGAGCTCGTCGAGGTCGATGACTTCCACAAGGTCGAGGCCGGACGGAAGATCGTCTCGACCAATGGGTACACGTTGACGGCGTTGACCCGGGTCGCCGGCGGTATTCCGCTCGATCTCGGCATCGCCGGAGACACTCCGGCTTCCTTGAAGCGCAAGTTGAGGCAGGCGAAGGGGTGCGATCTCATTCTCACCTCGGCCGGAGTATCAGTGGGCGATCTCGACCACACCCGTGACGTGTTCGGTGCGTTGGGGGGTGAGCAAAAATTCTGGAAGGTCAAAATGCGGCCGGGAGCGCCGTTGGCCTTTGGCATGCTCGACGATGTGCCATGGCTCGGCCTGTCGGGTAATCCGGTTTCGGCAATGGTGAGCTTTGAGCTGTTCGTGCGGCCAGCGCTGCGTAAGATGCAGGGCTACGCGACGCCGTTTCGCCGCACCGTGCGTGTGACACTGGAGGAGGAGGTGAAAACCGGCGCCAAGCTGACCCACCTTCTGCGCGCCATCGTGACGCGACGGGAGGACGCCTCGTTGACGGCGCGGCTAACCGGCCCGCAGAGCTCGGCGGCGCTCACGTCGATGGCGAAAGCGAACGCTCTGTTGATCGTCCCGGAAAGCTCGCAGAAAGTCGCGAAGGGATCGCAGCTCAACGCGTTGATGCTGGACCAGAGCCTGGAAGAAACGTCGGTTTTCTCACTGTGATCGACAAAGGCGAAGTCTCCGCGGTCGGCGAGAGCGGGGCGCTCAACGGCGACGCGCTGGTGCTCGCGCTCACGAGACGATTTCGCACCTCGATTCAGGATGCGGTGGTCGGTGACAGAACCTTCAGCATCCTCAAGCCCGCGAACGCCGACGATCTCATCAGGGAGGAGGACTTCGTCAAGGACGAACGGCTTCCCTATTGGGCGGACGTGTGGCCGTCGTCGATCATTCTCGCCGGAAGGCTGCTGGAGCTGGACGGCGCCGGACGCAGCGCGCTCGAGCTGGGTTGCGGGGTTGGCTTGAGCACACTCGCGGCGACGACCGCGGGATTCGAGGTTTTATCTACCGACTACTACGAAGATGCGCTCGACGTCACGCGCGCGAACGTCTTTCGCAATCTCGGCCGCCCGGCGCTGACGCGGCTTGTCGATTGGCGGCATTTTCCGGCGGACCTGGGAACCTTCGATCTGGTTTTCGCGTCGGACGTGCTCTACGAGAAGGAGTACGCCGAGCTGCTGCCGGCGATTCTCGCGCGATCGCTCGCGGTCGGGGGCCGCGCGCTGGTAGCTGATCCGGGCAGGGTTGCGGCACCGATTTTTCTGGAAGCATGCGGACGTCAGGGCCTGATAGTGCGGGAGAAGCGAACCCTGCCGTTCGCGGCGGGCGACATCAGGCAGAAGATCGACATCTACGAGATCGAGTCCGGCTGACTGCGAGGACTCTGCTCGGCATTTACATCTGGCGATACTTCGGACCGCTGCCGCCCTCGCGCGGAGTCCAGCGCGGGCCGATTACATCCGTAGCCTTGCAATCGATGCAGTTTGCGGGACTCACTACGAGCCGCTCGCCATCTCGCTCGTACACGCCGGCCGGACACATGTGGGTGTAGAGCTCCGCGACCCCGGGCGTAATGTCGGGCCCGACGATCAGGTGCGACGGAATGTCGTCGCGAGTCGCGTTTCCCGACTTGAAGACCGCATCGAGCTTGCTGAAGGTGAGCTTGCCGTCGGGCGTGAAGGGCTCCGTAGGTTTCACTTCCCGAGGCACGTCGGCGTCGAGGTGCGACTCGATTTTTCCGCCGAACAGCGCACCGCCGGTAACAGTCATCAGTCCGGCCTTCAGTCCGGCGGCGTAGAATCCGCTCTTCTGGAACGCGAGCCGCATGTTGCGGCGGCGGCGTAGATCATCGACGATGAAGCTGCCATCGACCATCGCGTCGTATTCCCGGAGCGTCGCCGAGGACGTGTCCTTTCGCTTGAGGGCGTCGAACGCGGCACGCGCCGCGAACATTCCCGACTGCATCGCGTAGTGAATTCCCTTGAGCGAGGCGACCTCGACGAAGCCGGCGGAGTCGCCGACGATCATCACGCCGTCGCCCGAGCGTCGCTTCGGCAACGCGTAGAAGCCGCCCTCGGGAATCGTCTTCGCGCCCCACTCGACCATCTCGCCGCTCTCCAGAATCTCGCGGAACAGCGGGTGCAGCTTCATGCGCTGAAGCATCTCGTGCACATCGTCGGTGGTGCGCTTGTAGTCGAGACCGACCACCAGACCAAGCGCGACGAGATTGGGTGTCAGCGGATACATGAAGCTTCCGCCGAAGCAGTCTTTCGGTAATGGCCAGCCGAGGGTGTGCACCACGGCGTCGAGGGGCTTGAGGGTCTCCCAGATTTCCTTGACGCCGAGCGCGAAGATCTGCGGATTGTCGGATGCGATCTTTTGCCACTGCAGGTAAGCCTGCGACAGGGTGCCGCGCGTTCCTTCCGCCAGCACGGTGATCTGCGCGGTGATGTCCGTCGGCGGAGTGTAGCCCGAGCCCTGTTCACCGGTGCGCGACAAACCCGACGGCGTGGTACGTACGCCGGTTACACGAGAGCCCTCGGTGAGCAATGACGCCGCCGGAAACCCCGTGAAAATGTTGACGCCGAGGCCTTCTGCCTTTTCGCCCAGCCAACGCACGATCTCGCAGATCGAGCCGATGTAGTAGCCGTGGTTCTGCATCGTCGGCGGCGTCGGCATCCGGACAGCGCGATTCCCCGTCATGAAGTACACGCGCTCGCCAGTCACCGGCGCGCGGAAAGGAAAGTCCTTGTCGCTGAGCTCGGGAAAGAGTGCGCGGATGGCGATGGGGTTGACGACCGCGCCGCTCAGCGAATGCTCGCCGAGCGCACCTGCTTTCTCGAGCACGCCGATCTGGACATCGCCGAGGTCGCCGCCGGCTTCGTTGTCGGCCTTGACCAGCCTGGCGAGCGCAATCGCGCCGGCTAGTCCGGCTGGGCCCCCACCGACGAAAAGCACATCCATCGGCACCGCCTCGGCGTCGGCCGGTTCCGTGAGTATCAGCTTGTCGAGAGGAAGCGGCACCTGATGCGCCGCCGGAATTACCTCGAGCTGGCGCGGCATTAGTGGTGCTTCTTCGCCTCGCGCACCGCTTCGGTGAGCGCGGGAATCACCTCGAACACATCGCCGACGATTCCGTAGTCAGCGACCTTGAAGATCGGCGCATCCTTGTCCTTGTTCACGGCGACGATGGTCTTCGAGGTGCGCATGCCCGCCAAGTGCTGCACGGCGCCCGAGATTCCGACCGCGACGTAAAGCTCCGGACTCACGAGGCGGCCGGTCTGCCCGATCTGGTCGCTGTGCGGCCGCCATCCATCGTCGGTCACTGCGCGAGTCGCGCCCACCGCGGCATTCCCGAACGCGGCGGCGAGGTCTTCGACGAGCTTGAAATTCTCAGCCGCCTTGAGACCGCGTCCGCCGGCGACGACGACCGGCGCCTCGGCGAGATCCACCTTGCCGCGGCCGCCCTGCTTCGTTTCCACCACTTTCACCCGCGATGAAGCGGGATCAACCGCCGGCTGGACCGTCTCGATACGGCCAGCTTTGGGATTCTTCGCCGGCGCGATGACGTTCGGCCGCATGGCGATGATCGCCGGCTGGGAATTGATCGCGATAGTTGCGATCACTTTGCCGATGTTCATCGGATGCCTGACGACGATCGAGTCGCCATCGATGTCGAACGAAAGAACATCGGTGACGACGCTGACTCCGAGACGCGCGGCGACGCGCGGCGCCAGGTCACGACCCTGCGCCGAGGTACTGAATACGGCGGCGCGGTAGCCACCGGATTTGATCCGATCGGCAGCGGTCGCGGTAGCGACCTCGGGATTGTAGTTCGCGAGATCGCCCTGTTCGACGACCATCACAACGTCCGCGCCGTGCTCACCGATCTGAGGCGCCTTGGCGGCGACACCCGGCGGGCCCATCACCAGGGCGTGCACTTCCCCGCCCCCCAGCTTATCGGCGAGCATTCGCGCCGCGGTGACTGCCTCGAGACCGACTTTTCTTATCTCCCCGCCGCGGGTTTCGACAAAAGCAAAGACGTTCGCCATCAGAGAACCTTTGCCTCGGTCTGGAGAAGCTTCACGAGCTCGGGTACAGCGGCGGCGCCCTCACCGACGATGCGGCCTGCTTTCCGGTCAGGAGGCAGCTCCACTTTTCGCACCGTGAGCTGCGGCTGCGGCAGCTGCGCGGGCTTCACCTCGAGCGGTTTTTTCTTGGCCGCCATGATTCCCTTGAGCGAAGGCAGTCGGGCCTGATTGAGTCCTTCATCGACGGTGAGAACGGCGGGCAACGGAAACTCGACGATCTCCTGTGCGCCTTCGAGCTCGCGCTTGGCCTTTCCCTTTCCATTCGCGATCTCCAACGAGGATATCGCCGATACGCACGGCAGTCCAAGCAGCTCGGCGACCATTTGGCCGACGACTCCGTTGGCAGAATCGGGCGACATCTTGCCGAAGAAGATCAGATCGTAGGCGCCGGGCTCGAGCTCCTCCGCCAGTGCCCTGGAGATGGCGAAGCCATCGAAGGGGACTTTCTCGGCCTTGAGATGGATGCCTTTGTCGGCACCCATGCTCAGTGCTTTGCGAATGGTCTCCTGGACGACGTCGGGACCGAGCGAGATGACGGTGACCTCGCTGCCTGCGTTCGCATCCCTGAGCCTGAGCGCAGCCTCGACGCCCCAGGCGTCGAAGTCGTTCAGATCGAACTTGAGCCCCGCCTCCTCGACCGAGGCGTTGTCGGCGGCAATCCTGAAGCGAACGTCCATGTCCGGCACCCGCTTAACGCAAACGGCAATCTTCACTGCGGAATCTCCAGGGGAGGGACTTCGCATAAAGATAACGGGACGGTGGAGCGCTCATGGCTCGCCAGCTGGAATTGAACTGCGTACTCGGACTAACGGCATCGACAATCGCGGACTGATTGAG
>DASSNV010000181.1:0-10634 GCA_035701245.1 Gemmatimonadaceae bacterium
GCCAGCAGTTGCTCTTCAGACGAGACCCGACTCTCCTTGAGCGCGACGTCCGCTTCGAGGAGGGTGTCGAGTGCGCGATCGAGGGACTCACGCGTCCAGCGCTCGGCGCCGCGAGCCCAGACGGCAGTCGCCGATCCCCACGGTCGCCCCGTAAAGGCCCCTGTTTCTCTGAGCAGATCAAAGTATTCCTGGGCAAGCCGGCCCCGCGGAATCCCTTCGTCGAGTCGGGCGCGACCCCAGGCGATTGCGATCATCTGGGTGGACAATCCCATGACGATTGAGACGCCCGTTGTTTTCGGCTGCGCCAGCACGTGCGGAATTAGCTCCAGCGCGCGGCCCACGTTGCGGTCGGCGACAGCATCCAGAAGGTCCGACTGGGTCTCGCCGCGCCGGACACCGACAATTGCGCTGACGGCGTCCTCGGTGACTTCCCTGCTGCTGCCCTCTACGTAGCTCGCAAGCTTGTCGAGCTCACCGGCCAGTTGATGCAGATCGCTGCCAACCGCTGCCTGCAGCAGCTCTATCGCCGATTCGGTTATGGCCACCCCGAACTCCGTCGAGGCCTTGTGCGCGATCCAGCGGGGCACACGATCTCCCGTAAGCGCATCGAACTGAAGAGGTGTGGTCGCCGCGGCAATCGCTGAATCGGGCTTCGAGTTTACGCCATTTACGAGTATCAACAGCGCATCGGATGCCGGCTTCTGCAGATAATTGTCCAGAACTTTTCGAGCGTCTTTCCTGAGCGAGCCCGCATCGCGAAGCACGATCACCCTGCGGTCAGCCATCATTGGCGGAGTGGAAAGCAGCACTCCCAGCGTTTCGCCATCCAGCTCGCCTGCTCTCCGCACATCGAGATTGAAATCGCGCGCGGTCGTGTCCAGGGCCCCGTCGATGAGCTGCCCGACTGCGTCTTCCTTCTGATACTCGTCCTCCCCCAGGATGTAATAAGCGCCGTCGAATGAACGGCGCTTCAGCGCATCTCTGAGAGTCTTGAGCGAGGATGTGGAGGCGGACATCCTCGAAATATACGATCGGTCTGCTCGACCGCCGATGCCTTCTGCACGCTACCGGGTGTAGTCGGCGAGCTCCAACTTCGACTGCGCGAAACGTACCGGCGCCTGCTCGGCGAAGAGCGCCGCGGGGAAGATGGAAAGCCCTGCCGATACCGAGGTTACAATCGCGGGAGTAGAGGTTGTAAGCGGCGTAAGCTCCGGCTCCGGCAGAGTGGCGACCACCGGTGGCATGATCAGATCTCGCGGAGTCGCGGCGCGGTCATAAAGCGTGGTGCCGATGTATCCGAGCATTACAATGCTCGCCAGAGTCGCTGCGACGGCACCGTATCTCAGATTGCGCTGACTTGTCGCCATGATGTGATCGGTCTGGCACTCCCTGATACGCGCCTCGAGCCGCTGCGAGAAATCCGCTGACGGCTCGATTGAGGGAAGATTCCTGAAGAGTAGCAGCGCGCGACGGATCTTCGCGTCATGCTTCGCGCAGCTCTCACACTCGGCGATGTGACGTTGCATGCGAACAAGCTCGATACCAGCGAGGGTATCGTCTACATACGCAACATGCTGCTCACAAAACTCGCGACAATCCATGGAGATAGGCTGGGGGTTCGGTAACAGGTACCCACCAGCTGGATACCTGTTCCCCGATTCCGCGAACCTAATCTACGTATGGAGCAATGATTTCCGCGAACGAGTTCCGGGCCCGGTTCAGTCTCGATTTGACCGTGCCAAGATTGCACTCGGTAATCTCGGCGATCTCCTCGTAAGACTTGCCCTCGAGCTCCCGAAGAATGAAGACGTTCCGATGGTGCTCGGGCAGCTTCGCAACGCTCTCCTCGACGATTTCCCGGAGGTGACGCTTCCGGTACATGTCGTCAGGCCGAGCCGTGGTATCCTCGAACTGCAGCGGACGATCCTCGTCCTGGAAATTCTTCTGCACCGTTTGAAAGAGAACCAGCGGATTACGCGAGCGGTTCCGCAGCTCGTTCTTGGCGAGATTCGAGGCGATCGTATAGACCCAGGTCGAGAACTTCTTCGAGCGGTCAAAACGATGCAGGTGACGATACACGCGAATAAAGACTTCCTGGACGAGATCTTCGGCTTTTTCGCGGTCCCCAATCGTCCGATAGACGAAGTTCAGCAAACGCGTCTGATACCTCGTCACCAGCTCGGAGAATGCACGCTCTTCGCCGCCAAGAAATGCTGTCACGACGGCTGAGTCATCCATCGCCTGCAGACGTTCCCTGATTGTCGGTCCTTCGACCGCTACGACGCGCTTACGGACGATGTCAGCCATATCTATCTCCTTATATATGAGAGACGGCCACGACGTAGAATCGTGCACATCTCCCCTGGAACCTTTCCCCAAACAATGCATTGCACGCCGTATGCCCAACTGCCTCTTAAGTTAACTTGTTATCATGTAAGGACTTAGCCTGTTTGCATCGACGCTGGAGCTTGTCCAGATTCTGGGCTACTGTCCTATTTACATGACACGTCAGCGTCTTTCTCTTGATTAGACGCCAATTTGGCTCGAAGGGTTAATGGCCGGCGCGAAACCCTGCGGCGAAGAGCAGCCCGAGAGCAGTCTTGGCGTCCGTGATCTCTCCCGCCTCAACCATTCCGAGCGCCTGTGAGAGGAGCATCGGTTCGAGCTCGAGAAATTCATCCGACTCGTGTTTAGTCTCTCCAGCTACCAGACCGGTTGCCATGAAGATGTGAATTTTCTCGTCGGTGAATCCGGGGGTCGTATAAATGGAAGTCAAATGCACCACCTGCTCAGCTGTGCATCCCGTTTCTTCCTTGAGCTCCCTGATCGCGCAATCCTTCGGTTGCTCGCCCTCGTCGAGCCTTCCCGCGGGGATCTCGTACAGGTATCCGTCCGTCGCATAGCGATACTGGCGAATCATGAGAACCTGTGGGTCGTCGCCACCCGGATCGCTGAGAAACGGAACTACCGCGCTCGCACCGGGATGACGAATCATTTCCAGCTCGCCCGTCGATCCATCCGGAAATCGAACCGTGTCCAGATCGAGTGAGATGATGCGACCCGTGTAGATCCTTTTCGAACCGATCTGCCCGGCTTCCGATTTCTTCAGGGGCACACTAAGCGCCGTGAACTTGCTGATCGCCGAGCGGCAGGTCGCCGACTGTCTGACGTATGACCCGCGCGTCGCCGACAACTACCGTCTGCAGCTGGTCCGGATGCAGGTGCTGGCGGGCCACTCTGAGGACGTCTTCGGCTGATACAGCGCGTACATTTCTCCGATACGACTCGTAGTAGTCGTTGGGCAAATCGTACACAACGAGCGTTGCCAGCGCCGACGCAATCGCTGCGGTCGTCTCGTACCGGATCGGAAAAACTCCTTCCAGGTAGTCCCGGGCCAGGGAGAGCTCGCCATCGGCTATGGACTCCTCGCGGATTCGCTCGACTTCGTAGAGTATCTCCCTCAGCGCGGGCGCCGTGACCTCGCTCTGGACAGCCGTGGATACCACGAAAGGACCATTCCCACGCCGCCAGTCGAAATACGACGAGGCGCCGTAGGTGTATCCGTGAGCCTCCCGCAGGTTGAGATTGATCCTCGACCCGAACAATCCGCCCAGCACTGCGTTCATTACAAGAACAGAAAAGAAATCCGGATTCTTTCTCGGCAGGCCAACGTGGCCGACCCTCAGCTCTGATTGAGGCGCATCGATCTTGTTGACGATGTGGAGACTGCGGCCGACAGACCTCGGAGTCGTAATGACACTGGCAGCGGCGGGGGTCCCGGTATGCCAGCGCGCAAAGGCTCGCGCGACGAGATCGCGCGCACGACCCGGCGAAATATCACCGGCTATGACCACCGTTGTGGCTCCGGCTCGATACCTCGCCGCGTAAAAATCCTCTACGTCAGCGCGCGATAATCTACCGACACTCTCGCTGCTCCCATCCTCCGGTCTGGAGTAGCGCGAATCGGACGAGTAAAGAAATTCACTGAATTTTTCGTCGGCCAGGCCCCGCGGTTCGGTCTCCAGTTGCAGGATTTCGGCAAGACGCTCCGCTCTCAATCTTTCGACTTCGCGCTCTGGAAACACCGGGCTGCTGATGGTCTCTCCGAGCAGCGCCGTCGCAGCATCCAGACGGTCCGACAACGTCGTGATTTTGACGAAGGCGCTGTCCCAGTCGGCGCCGGATTCGACCGATGTGCCGAGCTGTTCAAATCTTTCGGCGATTGCGGCGCCGTCCATCTCTTCACCGCCCTCGAGTAGCGCCCCCGCCGTCAGCGCGGCAACACCTTCCTTACCGGGTGGATCGTTCACCGATCCGGCGTCGATTATCACCAATACAGTGGCGATCGGAAGCTTGGTCACTGGAGCGGTGACGAGCCTGATGCCGCTGGGAAGAACTTCCTGATGGAACTCGGGAAACTGGTAGCGGCGCGGAGGGCCCGCGACCGGACGCAGGGTTGCAACCATCAGGCAGTCCCTGCGGCAACTGCCAGCGCTGTCTCCGACTCGGCATCTTCGTGCGGGACATAAAGAAGGCTCGCCCGATTCTCCTCGCCAAAACGATTGGCAATCAGCGCATTCACGGAATCGGTGCTTACCGCGCGATATCGGTCCACCTGCTCGTTGATCAGGTCGGGTCGCTTGAAGAAAGTCGCGAACATCGAGAGCCTGTCCGCCCGCTCGCCCGCTGACTGAAGCGACGTAACCAGATCGGTCTCGATGAGCGCAATCGCCCGGGACACTTCCGTGGGCGTCACCCCATCGCGATGGAAGAGATCGATCTCCCTGTCGACCTCTTCTTCGAGTTGTGCGACAGATATCTCGGGGCGGGCAGTTACATCGACGACGAGCAGATCGGTCCCCTTTGCGAGATCGAATGTGAACGCCCCCGCGTCGGCAGCCACCTGTCTGTCTCTGACCAGAGAGCGCTGGAGGCGACTTCCCTTGCGCATTCCGAGCACGGCTCCCGCGACACTGGCATCGTAGTATTCGGGGGCCCCAAACACTGGCGAGCGGAATGTCAGGAAAAGCCGGGGCAGGCTCACATTGTCGTAAACCACCTCACGCAGGCGCGTCCCGAAAACTGGCGGTAGCGTCATCGGCGGCAACGGCGGCCTCCCCTCCCCCCGCGGAATCGGACCGAAGAAGTCACCGATCAGCCGACGAGCCTCACGCGGATCGAAATCGCCGGCCACCGAAAGCACCGCGTTGTCCGGGCTGTAGTATGTGGAGAAGAACTGCGCGACGTCGTCAAGCGAGGATGCCGACAGATCTTCCATCGAGCCGATGAGCGAGTGATGGAAGGGATGCGAGGGTGGAAAAACGAGCTCCTGCAATTTCTCCAGCATCGTGCCGTATGGCTGATTGTCCACCGCCCAGCGACGCTCGTTCTTCACCACGTCGCGTTGGGTATCCAGCTTCTCCTGCGTCATCGCCGGCAGCAGCTCGCCCATCCGATCGGCTTCGAGCCAGAGCGCGAGAGCCAGCTCATTCGACGGAACAGTCTCGAAATAGTTGGTGCGCTCCAGCCACGTCGAGCCGTTCAGAGTTCCGCCAGCGCGCTGAATCAGCTCGAAATGCTCGTTCGATCCAACATGCGCCGAGCCCTGAAAGAGCATGTGCTCGAACAGATGCGCGAACCCGGTTCTTCCCGGTTTCTCATGCGCCGACCCGACGTGATACCAGAGATTAACCGCCACGATCGGAGCGGTGTGATCTTCCGAGAGGGTTACAAACAGGCCGTTGTCGAGTACGAACGTTTCAACCGGAATCCGCATTGTCGTAAATTGCCCGCCATGCAAAGCCACTGGAACCCCCTCGAGTTCCACGCATGATCGCGGTATTCGCCATTGCGGCTGCCCTGATCACCGCTCTTCTGCTGCTTTGGCGACTCCAGGAGCGAATCCTGTTTCAGCCCCCGCCGCTCTCCGAGCCAGCTCCGGAAACCGGCCGTGTAGCGTACGACGCCCTCGACGGACAGCGGCTCATGGGCTACCTGATCGGCGATCCGAGGAGCGCCCGCGGGGTGCTGCTTTGCTTTCACGGAAACGCAGACCTCTCGGCGTGGCAGATCGAGTGGGCTCGACTTGTCCAACGCCACAGCGAGTTCGCAGTTTTTCTCGCCGAGTACAGGGGCTACATGTCGTTGGGAGGTATTCCGACATATCAAACCACGAAACTCGACGCCCGCGCCGCATACGACTATCTGAGGATCACCCTCGGTGTCGAAAGGTCGCGGCTGGCATACTTCGGCCATTCCCTCGGCAGCGCCATCGCGACGGAACTGGCGGAGGTCCACCCGCCCGTGGCATTGATACTCCAGTCCCCCTTCACATCCGCGAGAGCAATGGCGAGGCTCATTGCGACCCCGGCTGTCACGCTGGCCTGGCGCGCGATCTCCCGGATTCATTTCGACACCCCGAGAGCCGTCGCTGAGCTGGACGTGCCCGTCTCCGTTGCGCACGGCCGCCGCGATCGGATCGTACCGTTCAGGATGGGGCTCGAGGTGTTCCAGGCCGCGAGGCACAAGGGCGAGCTGTTGATCGTCGACGGTGCCGGTCACAATGACGTCGCCGAGACTGCGGGCGCGGAGTACTGGCAATGGCTGGCGCGCTGTCTACACCGAATGGGTCACCCACCATTGGTATAAAAAAAGGCGCGAAGCCACTGTCGCGCCTTTTTTCATCAGCCCAATTTCCTACTGAATCGGCTTCCCCGTGATGTCCCTGACCGAGATCGGTCCGACGTTCAGGGCTCTCAGCCCTTGCTCAATGGTCTTTCGATCGCCGACGATGACGACTGCCAGGGACCCTGGATTGATGTACTGCTGGGCAACCCGCGCAACATCCGCCTGGGTGACGTTCTCGATGTTCTGGACGTAGTTGTTGTAGAAGTCGAGCGGCAGGCCGTAAAGCGCCACCGGCACCAGTGCCGCTGCAATTTCCTGCGTCGTTTCGAAGTTGCCGGGCAGCTGCAGCTGTAGATACCGTTTCGCGCGCGATAGCTCGCTCGACGGCACGTCTTGCCGGATTCCGTTCAGCTCCTTCATGAACTCGATCAGCGCTGAATCACTTTTCGCTGTCACGATTTCAGCGCTCGCGAGGAACGGTCCTGCCTGGCGACGCATATCGAACCGCGAGCCGGCCCCATATGTAAAGCCGCGGGCTTC
Source organism: Gemmatimonadaceae bacterium (assembly GCA_035701245.1). Lineage (GTDB taxonomy): Bacteria > Gemmatimonadota > Gemmatimonadetes > Gemmatimonadales > Gemmatimonadaceae > UBA4720. The sequence goes on from DASSNV010000181.1 coordinate 7,168, forward strand.
ACGCAGATTTTGGTTTAGTCTGCTACTAAATGACCCGCCGAGGATCGTGTTCATGACCGTGAGGGCGAAGTAGTCCTTCGTCGAACGCGGAACTCCGACCGCGCCGATTCTGAATGAGGACTGCGCCGCACCAGGCTTGTCGATCAGGTAGATCGTCGTCGCCGCTGCCTTGGCAGGCTCGCCATAGTTTACGGTTGGAACGGTGCCGGGCTGCCAGGATCCAAACAGGCTGTTCATCTTTTGTTCGATCTGCGCTGCGTTGACATCACCAACGATGATCAGCGTCGAATTGTTCGGCTTGAAGTTCGCCTGGTAGTACGACTGCAGATCGGCGGGGGTCAGCGACTCCACTGAAGCTTCTGTTCCAATCGACGGAATGCCATACGGATGCGCGCTCCCGTAGATGATTGCCGGGAATGCGAGGTTGGCGATAGCCGGTCCCTGATCGCGGAGCTGCAGCAGCTCGGTCAGACGCGTCTTCTTGATCCGATCGAATTCATTCGCCGGAAAGGACGGGTGCAGAGCGACGTCCGCAAACAGCGCGAGGGCGCTGTCCAGCTGCGCGGTCGGAGTGTGGAGTGACAGCGTGCTGGATTCCCAGCTGCTGTTGGGTGACAGGTTGATGCCGAGGAAGGCAATCTGGTCCGCGATCTCGAGACTCTTCCTTGTGGTAGTCCCTTCCCTGAGCATTTGCGAGGTGAGGTTCGCAATGCCCGGTTTGCCGGCGGGGTCAGCGGTGCTCCCGCTGCCCACGAGCAACACGAAATCCGCGAGCGGAAGCTCATGCTGCTCCACGATCAGCAGCTTGAGCCCGTTCGCTAGCTGTCTGGTAACGATCGGCGGCAGCGATACACGTGGCGGTGGTCCCAGCTCTGGCGGCTTGCTCCGATCGAATGTTCCCTGCTGGGCAGTGCTCGTCTGCGCCACCGAGACCATCGCCAGGCCGATCATGCCGGCAATTGCTAGCGCCTTCATCGGCCACCTCCGCTCGCAGTCAACATCATGTCTTTCTTTCCCTCTGGAACGACGGTTAGTACGATCTTCGGACGGCCGAGGTATGTCCTCGCTACGCGCTGGACGTCAGCGGTAGTCACCCGGTCGTAGCGCGCGGCATCCTGCTGCACGTAGTCGGGGTTGCCGACGAAGTAGTTGTATGAATTCAGGACCTCCGCTTTCCCCAGCACGCTTGCCAGTCGGTTGAGGAAGCTCGCCTTGTAGAGATTCTGAGCGCGCTGCAGCTCCCGCTGCGTGATGCCATTCTTGATGACGTTGCTGATCTCCGATTCGACGATGCGATCGATGTCGGCAACTTTCTGCCCCGGCTTGGGCGTGACATCGATCTGGAACTTGCCGTCGAGCCTCGATCCATCCTGATACGCCCGCACATTCTGGGCGATCTGCATCTCATACACGAGCTTCTTGTACAGCCGCGAGTTCTTGTCGTTGGCAACCACCTGCGCCAGGATATCCAGCGCTGCATCGTCGGGCGCAAAGCCCTTCACGGAGTGCCATGTATAGAAGAGCCTCGGCAGCTGCACCCGGTCTTCGAGGACGAGGAAGGTGTCGCGCGGAATGACGACCGCAGGTACCGTCGTTCTCCGCTTGACTACCGGCCCCCGTGGGATGCTGCCGAAATACTGCGCCACCATCTTTTTCACCGAATCCGGGTTGAAGTCGCCCGCGATTGCGAGAGTCGCGTTGTTGGGGGCGTAGTACGTCTTGAAGAAGTTCTGTACGTCCGTCAGCGATGCGGCGCTCAAATCCGTCATCGAGCCGATAACAGGCCATGAGTACGGGTGAGACTTGGGATAGAGGGCGGCGAGGATTACTTCGTCTGCTCTTCCGTACGGCTGATTATCGACCCGCTGTCTGCGCTCGTTCTTAACGACATCACGCTGCAGATTCACCTTTGCCAGATCCATCGTCGGCAGCAGGAAGCCCATCCGATCCGAGTCGAGCCAAAGCGCGAGCGGCAACGCGTTTGACGGCAGCGTCTCGTAATAGTTGGTGCGGTCCTCGGTTGTGGAGCCGTTGTTGTCGGCGCCCGCGGCTTCCAGCATCTGGTCGAAAGCCCCCACCGGTACGTGTTGCGAGCCCATGAACATGATGTGCTCGAACAGATGCGCGAACCCGGTGCGACCCACTTGCTCGTCGCCGGAACCGACGTGGTACCACGTGTCGACTGCGACTATTGGAGTTGAATGATCCTCGTGGAGGATTACCTCCAGACCATTGGGCAGGGTGTATTTCTCGAACTTGATCTTCGGCGTTGCCTGAGCGTTGACGGCAGAGACAGCTGCGCCAGTCGCTATTAAGTAGCAGAGCGCTACTAAAAGATGAATCCTCTTCACAACTTCCTCTCGAAAAAGAAGGCGAGCGGTGCTTTGATCGACTCGCTAAAGATATACTTCCAGCGTGCTTCCCGATTCGGGGAGATGGGGCTCGTGCGCGTGGGCGAAGTATACGGCGTAAAACCAAACCGGCGCGCCAGAATTCGCAGCCTCAGCATGTGAAACGGGTCGCTGACCAGAAGCGCGGTTTGGAGTCCCCTCGCCTCGAGCATGCCAGCCACCGCACGCATCGACTCACTCGTTGTACGGCCCGCATTCTCTTCGAGAATCGCGCTGTCAGGGACGCCATGCCTTTTGGCGTATTTGCGACCCACGGCTGCTTCGCTGGTGATGTCGCCGGCCCCGGTTCCGCCCGTCAGGATGAGCAGCGAGGAGAGATGCCGGTTCCATAGATCGAGCGCGTGATCGAGTCGGGCTCGCAGCACGGGTGAGGGTCTTCCCGCATACTGGGCTGCGCCGAGTACGACGATTGCTTCCGCCGGCCTCGCTTCGTCCCGGGAGCTCCATATCAGTACGGCGGCTGCAGATACCAGCCATATCCCAAAACACAGCGTCACCAGAACGGTGAGCAGACGTCGAATGAACTTTACAGCTCGCTGTGCTTTCGCCTTCGCTTTCGCAATCCGCGCCATTGGTCGGAAACTACTTTAGAACACATGCGTCGTGCGTGGCTCGGGGCATTCCACCGAATAGCCTTTCGAGATCAGGCTCGCCTTGAACTCGTCCTGCACTTCCGCCTCGCCGTGGACCAGCCAGATCGGACCCAGCCCCGGCGATTTCTCCTTGACCCGACTGAGCCAGTTTGTCATCTCGGTGCGGTCCGCGTGCGCGCTGTAGCCATCGATGACCTCCACCCGCGCATGCAGAGGCACGTCTTCTCCGAAGATGTGAAGAAGCGGCGTGCGTTCCACAACCCGGCGGCCGAGGGTGTGCTCCGCCTGAAACCCGACCACGAGGATGGTGTTTTTCGGATCGCTGGCACCCTGCGCCAGGTGATGAAGTATGCGGCCGTTCTCCATCATCCCCGAGGCGGCGATGATTACCATCGGTCCGCGGGCTCGCGACAGTGCCTTCGATTCTTCGACTTCGCGGGTATAGTGGAGCAGATCGAACTGA
>DASSNV010000182.1:0-6800 GCA_035701245.1 Gemmatimonadaceae bacterium
GGCGTGATTGTCGTCGAGCGGAGTAAGCACCGTCACCCGAGGGCTCTCCGCCAGCAATCGCTTGGCCCAGCGATCTCTGAGGTACCGAAGCCGCGCGATCTTTCGGTCGATGCCGATGCCGTGATGAAACGCCAGCGCCGCGGAGATCGCGTTGTGGTTGGCAGCCGGGTGCGTACCGATCTCTTCGTATTTCCGGATGTCGTTGTCCTGCTTCTTGTCGGCCGCCATCAACGGCCACAGTCGCGGCTGCTTATCCTTGCGCACATACAGAAATCCCGTTCCAACCGGAGCGAGCAGCCATTTGTGCAGGCTGGTTCCATAGTAGTCACACTGCAGATCGTCGCGCTTGAACGGGAAATGCGCGAACGCGTGTGCGCCATCGACGAAAACCTGTATGCCGAGCGGACGCGCGAGCTCCACGATCTCGCGCACCGGCATGATCTGCCCGGTGAGGTTGGTGATATGGGTGACCTCGATCGCCTTGGTGCGCGGCGTGATCGCGGCCTTGAACAGATCCACCAGGTATTTGTCCGATGGCGGCGGCACCCTGAACGAAATCTGCTTCACGACGATGCCCTCGCGCCGCGCGCGCTGGTCCCACGCCGTGATCATGCGGCCGTAGTTCTGGTTGGTGATCACCACTTCGTCCCCGCGCCTGAGATCGAGACCGAAGATCATGATCTCGTTCGCTTCCGACGCGTTCCTGGTGATCGCCATCTCCTCGGTATCGCAGCCGAACTCGCTGGCCAGATCGCGTCTCACGCTCTCGATGCGCGGCTCGAGGACCCGCCACATGTGCTCGACCGGCAGCTCGTTCGAGAACCGCAAGTCTCTGATCATCGCCTCCAGCACGTGACTCGGCGTCGGACTGCAGCCGCCGTTGTTCAGATTGATCATCGTGCGATCGGAGTCGAACGCGCGCTGGATCTCGGCCCAGTACGTCTCGTCGTCGGCGAGCGAAGACGGCGGGCGGTCGCCGGCGATCGCGTTCGCGCGGAACATGGAGCGGATCGCGTGATCGCGAAAAATCGGCGCGGCGGCAAATCCGGCTGCTGCCATCCCCGACAGGAACTCGCGTCTGGTCGTCATGCTCCCTCCATGGCTCGCGACAAAAAGAGCGGCCGCTCGTGCGAGCGACCGCTCTATAATATGACCGCGATTCCCGACCGGCGAGGCACGGCTCTACTGATACTGGATGTAGAGCGGCTTCGGGTTGAGCATCAGCACCTCGGGTGGCGTCAGCAGCGGATCGCCTTTCTTGGTGTCGTTGTGATAGAACAGCTTGAATCCGGTGAACTGCACAGGCTCTGCTTCGACGTACGCGCGATAGCTGTCGTACTTGAGCCACGGCTGGCCCCAGCCGTCCATGTTGATCACGACCTGCACGCGCGGATCGAGCTTGATGTCCTTCGCGTTCGTCAGCATCCGCCGCGTGAAGCGGTGCACGATCAGCACCTTGGGCGGCAGGTTGTATTGCTTGACCAGGCCCGACAGAAGATTGATCGCGAAGTTGACGTCGGCCGCGCTCATCGTGCCGATCTTGGTACCGGGTTTCTCACCGCCCTTCATCGAGAATTCCGGATCGATGCCGAGCATCACATTTGGCCGCTGGAGGAACGGGACGAGGCGCGGCAGCTCTTCCTGGACCGTGCTCTGACCGACCTGGACGTCGAGGAAGAGCAGCGCGTTCTTCTTCTGCGCCCACGAATAAACCAGGTTGATCAGGCTGTCGGTCATGCGCAGTCTGTATTTCCCATCTCTGCCCGGCGAGCCCTGCGCGACCACTGCAATCAGATGCAGCGCCGGCTGCACCGGATGGCTCGGATCGGCGCGCCGCCACGCATCGATCTCCTTGTCGAAGCGAGCGAGCATTTGATCCGGCGGAAGCTCGCCCAGAATTCCCATCTTCTTCGACAGCGGGTTGCCGTAGAACGCGACGATCCGGTGCGACGGAAGGATCGACCCTGGCAGGGGCGGCGCGGTCTTCACCGGCCAGTCCTTGTTCTTGAGGCCCGCCTTCACCGCCATCACCAGCGCGATGCTGTCCTTCTTCGTGCGGCCCTTGACGGTTGGCACCGAGATCGGCGGATCCTTGGCGGCGCTGGAATCCCTGGCGCCCGATGCAGTGCTGGATGCCGAGTGGGCCGGCGCGGAAGTCGTTGCAGGCGCAGCTCCCATTGTCACAGGCGCGCTTCCGACGACGACTGGCGTGCCGCCCTGGTCTGAAACATTCGCGACCTCCACTGCTGGGGTCGTCGACGAGCTTGCGACTACTCCTTCGGGTGGGATCTGGGTTTCCTTGCCCGTGGGCCTCGCGTCGCTGCTGGCGGCGCAACCCATCCATGTGGCTGCGGCGAGAACGAGGGAGCAGAGGGTCGTATATCTAACGAACAGAGTTGAATGCATCAGCTTGTGGTTGGTGCGGATTATCGAGGGGAAACCGGGGGGGACCCGATGAGACAATTCATAAATCAGGCCGCAAATCCGGGCGTATCGGTTGTACACCGCTAACCGCAAATAAGCCCGTCCATTTCGCAGCCAATACTGTCGCAGAACCTGCTTCTCGCGCCATTCTTGGTGCTGATTGCGGCAACGAGGACCGCTGCTTGGAAGAACTGATTAAACGGCTGCGCAGGAGCTTCGCGGAAGACTACCACCTCGATGAGGAGCTGAGGGGCGGGAGCATGAGCAGGTTGTTCCGCGGCCGCGATCTCTCCGACAATCGCGACGTCGTCATCAAGGTCCTGCCGCCGGAGCTCACGAGTGACGTCATGGCGGCGCGCTTTCGCCGCGAAACGAGAGTCACCGCGCGGCTTCGGCATCAGAACATCCTGACGGTAATCACCACCGGCGTCAGAGACGGACTGCTGTACTACGTGATGCCATACATCTCGGGAGAGTCGTTGCGCGACCGTCTCGATCGCGATCACCTTCTCCCGATCGACGATTGCATTCGAATCCTGGCCGACATCGCCGCGGCGCTCTCGTATGCACACGAGCAGGGCGTGATCCACCGTGACATCAAGCCGGAGAACATCCTGCTCCAGGACGGTCACGCGATCCTGGCGGACTTCGGCATCGCCGCGGCACTCGCGATGCCGGGCGAGACAGCTCACTCGCGGATCACGCGCACCGGAATGACCCTCGGCACCGTCGGCTACATGGCGCCCGAGCAGTCATTCGGTGATGCCGACGTCGATCATCGCGCCGACATCTACGCCCTCGGCGTGGTGGGCCACGAGATGATCTCGGGCTCGCCGCCGTTCACGGGCGCGACCACCCAGGCGATCCTCGCCGCCAACCTCACCCAGCCGCCGCCGCGACTCGAGTACCTCCGCGCTGACGTTCCGCCCCGCGTTGCCCGCGCAATCGAGAAAGCGCTGATGAAATCGCCGTCCGATCGCTTCCAGAAGGCCCGGGATTTCAGCGCCGCCTGCGCAGGCTCGTAGCGAAAGCCCCAGCGGGTCCCGTTCTTGCTTTCGGGTTATGTTCGGGCTATTCTAGCAGAGCTATGTCCGATCGTAATGCCGCCATCCGCGCCCTCATCGAGAGTCAGTTTCCAGATGCGATTCCGGTCATCCACCGGACCGCGGAGCCGGTGGCGACGGGCATCGATGCGCTCGACGCGATTCTCCCCGGACACGGCCTGCCGCGCGGACGTCTTACAGTATGGATGCCGCAGGGAGGGGCGTCCGCGGTTTTAAGGGCGGCGTGTCACACCACCGTCGCTCAGGGCGAGCGCGCGGTCTGGATCGACGGACTCGGCACCATCGCCGGTCCGTTCTGGGAGGAAGGCCCGATCCTGGTGCGGCCGCGCAATCGCAAGCACGGTTTGCGCGCCGCCGAGGAGTTGCTTCGCTGCGGGGGATTCGCGCTGGTGGTGGTGGCGGGTGTCGAGCCCGAGGGCACCGAAACGGTGCGGCTCTCTCGCGCTGCGCGCGAAGGTGGAGGCGCGCTCGTCACGCTGACTACGCACGCATCGATGGCGAGCCTGCGCATGACGTCGCAGATCCTGCGCGACACCTATCGCTGGCGGAAGACTCCGTTCGGCGATCCCGCCGAAGCGCAGGAAGTGATGATCCGCGTCCGCGCCCGCTCGCTCGGCTGGAACCGCAGCGCGGATTTCCCGGTGCCCGTCGTTCCGTACGATTTGAGAATGAGCATCGAGGCGGGGCTGGTCGACCGGCGCGGGGTGCCGAAGGCAGGAAATAACGGCAAAAGAACGGGTGCGAGACGTCAGTAGCGTAGTTGCCGGTTCTTAGTTCACGACGTCGGGACGTTTCGATGGGCCTTACGACACAAGCAGTTGTCCGTACCCTGAAACATGTCAGTAACGTCCCGACGTAGTGAACCCGTAACTGGCTGCTATGCCACTGACGTCTGGCACCCGTTCTTTTGCAGTTCTAACGCACCCATAGTTGCGGCCGGATCCCTCCTACCGAACGGTTTCCCGAATGGCCGTGTCGAAGTTATCAGCAAACCATGATCGCGACGGCGGACTCAGTCACCGCGTGAACGAATCACAGCTCATCGCCCGGGTAATTGCGGGGGATCGGTTGGCCGGGCGTACGCTGTACGACACGCACGCGCCCCGGGTGTTCTCGCTCGCGTACCGATTGAGTGGGGACGCCGAAAAGGCGAAAGAGTTCACGCAGGACACTTTCATCCGCGCGTTCTCACGATTGTCGCAGTTCCGCGGGGACGCTGCGTTCTCGACATGGCTGCACCGAATCGTGGTCACCGTGGTATCGAACGCGAGACGAAGTGAAGTCAGGACATCGCGCGAAGTTGCGCTCGACGAAGCGAGCTCGATCGAAGCCGGTGCTCCGGAAGCGGAGCCCGATCTCAAGGAGTGCATCGCGCGCGCGGTGGAAAAACTTTCCGAGGCCTATCGGTTGACGCTGATACTGCACGACGTTGAGGGATATACCCACGCTGAGATCGCTGCCATCCTTGGCGTTCCGGAAGGAACGTGCAAGAGCAGGCTCTCCGCGGCCCGAGCGCAGCTGAGACAGGATCTGGCTGCATTCAAGGAGTAGAGATGGACGAAGACAGCTTCGAAGAAGTGCTTCGCGATTTGCCGCGCAGCTTCAATCAGCCGCCCGAGCCGCCACTCGACGAGATGTGGACGGAGATCGAAGACGCGCACTTCAATGCGCGGGTGCCGATCACCCGCGCGAGACCGTTCGCGGCGCGCGCAACCTGGCTCGCCGCCGCGGCTGCGCTCGTTGTCGGTATCGGGATCGGTCGATATCTGCCCGACAAGTCCGCCACCGGAGCCGCGACGCCTTCGCTCGCGTCCGGTGCGACCGCGCCGGTCTCCGAAACTTCGGCGGTCGCCGACGCCTACCGCGACCAGACCAATCACTACCTCGGCCAGGCTGCCGCGCTCCTCATCTCGCTGCCGGCGAAGGACGCGAGCCCCAAGACCGATTCAGCATTCTCCGCAAAGGCCAGCGATCTGCTCGTCACAACGCGTCTTCTCATCGATTCACCAGCCGCCGCGCAGGATGTCAAGCTCCGCTCGCTCCTCGAGGATCTCGAGCTGGTGCTCGTCCAGATCGCGCGCCTCCAGGTCGACAGGCACAACGGCGATCTGGATCTGATTCACCAGGCAGTCGAACAGGGCGATGTACTCTCGCGCCTCAATTCCGCAGTCGCTACCACTCAATCCTCAGAATGAGGCAAGGATGATCAGAGTCACTTTACCGGCTGCCGCGTTTCTCGCGATCGCCGTCTCGAGTCAGGCGCAGAACCCGGCGCCCACTCCTCCGCCAACCGCTCCCGCTCCCGTCGTCGTGCCCGCGCAGCCCGCGCCGGCGCCGGCGGCGACGCCCAAAGCGGCTCGCGTTCGCCCGCGGATCTGGCAGGGCGCAGATCTGACCGAGATCGAGAGCAGTCTCGATGCGATCCGGGACCTGGATCTCGACTTCGACGTTCCGATGCCGCCGGTCAGTGCCTTCGACCTCGATAACGACTTCGATTTCGACCTGGATCTCGCACCGCGCGTGATGCGCCTGAACGGAGCTCTCGACGCGGTGGACGCATTGGATTTCGACGTCATCACGCCGATGCCACCGATACTTCCAATGGAGCCAATGCTTCCTATGGAGCCCATGCTTCCAATGGAGCCGATGCGGCCTCTGACACCGCTGGAGCCGTTGGACATGGCGCCGCTGCTGCCGATGACGCCGGAGCCGATGACGCCCATGGTTCCAATGACTCCGATGCCGCCGATGCCGCCGCTCCAGGTACTCACCGACATTCCCGACCTCGTGGTCGCGACGAGGGCGCCGGTCGCGCGCGCGTTCAGCGACATCGCGAAGATCGGGGGCATTTCGCCCTTCGAGCGTCAGTTCGGCGGCATCTCCAACGACCCGCCCAAGGCCTGGGCACAATCGGATCCCGCCGACTCGCTGTACCGTTTGGCCCGCGAGGCGCTCAACCGCGGCGAATATCGCCGCGCAGCGCAGCTCTTCTCCGACATCAGCCAGAAATTCCCCAACTCCGCGTACGCTTCGGACGCCCGCTATTGGCGAGCCTTCGCGCTCTATCGCCTCGGCGGCACCAACGATCTTCGCGAAGCGCTCAACGCACTCCAGGCAAATGGCAGCAATTATAGACAGGCCTCGCTCCAGACCGACGCACCAGTGCTCGCGACTCGCATCCGCGGTGCGCTCGCCGCGCAGGGTGACGGCGACGCGCTCAAGGCAGTAAACAAGACCGCCGCCCAAGCCGGCGCGCCGTGCGATCGGGAAGATCTCGCCGTCAGAATCGAAGCACTCAATTCGCTCGGCCAG
>DASSNV010000183.1:0-7204 GCA_035701245.1 Gemmatimonadaceae bacterium
GCGGGTGAAAGCGGTGAATTCCGCGGACAGGCGATTCTCCAGCAATCCGAGGTCGAATCCGCCCTCGAACTCCGTCGTCCGCTCCACCTTCAGGTTCGGGTTCCCGGTCGCCGTAAGAATGAGCGCCGGAAGCTCCGAGCCGACGCGCTGGATGGCCCGCGAGCCGAAAAAGCTCTCGGCCTGGCCGAATCCGGGACGCTGTCCCGCCTGGCCCCAGCCGGCGCGGAGACGCAGCTGGTTCAGGAAGTTGAGCTGCGGGAAGAACGACTCGTCAGAGACGAGCCACGAAGCGTTGACCGACGGATAGAAGCTGAGGCCCGTCACGTCTCTCACCAGGCCGCTGTTGTTGTCCGCTCTGATGCTTCCCGAGAGGAACAGCCGGTCGCGGAAGCCGAACTCCTGGCGCAGGAACCCTCCCACCGACTTGAGCTCGGTGTGGGTCTCGTCCACGCTGAACTGCGTGGTCGCCGCTGCGCAGGAACGTGTTCCAGCCGGAATCGACTGGCCGAAGCACTCGACCTGCTCGAACAGCTCTCTCTGGTAGCTGCCACCGAAGGTGGTCGTGGAAACGAGCGACGACAGCGGATTGAACGTCGCGGCTGCCGAGACGTTGGAGGTCCACTCGTAGTTGTTTCCGCGGAACGCATCACGGAACCCGACGTCGAACTCGCCGCCGATTGGCAGCACGTTCGGATCCAGGCTCTCGGCATCCTGACGGCCGTAGTAGTCGAGGCCGGCGTTGCCGTTGATACGCAGCCACGACAGTGGCGTGTAGTTGGTGTTCGCGCCGATGATGAAACGGTCGATGATCTGATCGGCGAAGTTGTGCTTCTGGTCGGCGTAGTTGGGACCGAACAGCGATCCGATTCTGCCGACGGGAACACCAGCGGTGTCGCTCTCCATGCCCGGGAGATACTGCGCCGGGCCGGTCAGACCGATGATGATGGGGCTGAAGATGCTGTTGGACTCACCAAGCCGGCGGTGATTGCTGGTGATGTACGCGCCGGTGATCTGCGCCGTCGCGTTACTGCCGATGCGGGCGTTGAAGTTCCCGCGCAGGCTCGTACGCGCGATGTTGTTCGGACGCAGCACGCCGTTCTCGGCTTCGCGGTCCGCCGACAGATAGTAGGTCAGGGACTCGCTGCCGCCCGAAACGTTGCCACCGATCTTGTTGTGGGTCCCGTTTACGAAGGGCGTGGTTCTCGGATCACGGAACTGGTCGAACGACAGAAGGACATCCTGGGTGCAGGTTCCCGCCGCCACCTGATAGTTGTGGCAGGTGGAGAACGGAGCGTTGCCGGCACCGAAGAGGCCAGTCGTGAACAGAACCTGATTGTCGGTCTCGTAGTACTCGGTGCTGGTTGGATCGATACGAGTGAGCGCGGCGTAGTTGAGAGGATAGTTGTTCTTGTCCTCCATCTTGCCGGTCTCTACGTAGCCATTCCAAACCGGCTTGCCCGTCACACCCTTCTTGGTGGTGATGAGAAGCACGCCGTTCGCCGCAGCGCTGCCGTAGATTGCCGACGCCGCCGGCCCCTTCAGAATCTCGATGTTCTCGATTTCTTCAGGGTTGAGATCGTTCAGACGCGAGTAGTCGCCGCCACCCGTGCTGATACCGCCCTTGCCGTTGGAGATGAGCACGCCGTCGACGTAGAGAAGCGGCTCGTTCGAGAGCGAAAGACTGTTCGCACCGCGAATGCGGATGCGCTGCCCGGCACCCGATGCGCCGCCGGTGCTCTGCAGCGTTACACCCGCGACGCGGGCCTGCAGAACGTCGGCCATCTTGGTGATCGGACCCTTGTCGAGCTCGGCTACTCCGATGTTGCCGGTGTTGGTACCGGTTTCCAGCCGCCGCTGCGCCTCGCCAGTGACGGCGTTGACGACAACTTCCTCGAGCCGCGTTGCCGCGGTCGCGAGCGTGAAGTCCGTGCTGGCTGTGCCGCCATCGGCGACAGTCACGCGTTGAGTCAGCGCGCCATAACCAACCCGCCGGGCGCTCACCTCATACGAACCGGCCGGAACGCCGGTAATTGTAAATCGACCTTCCTGGTCGGTGAGAGCGCCACGCTGGGTTCCATTGACCCTGACCTGGACGCCCTGCACGGGTAGCTGCGAAGCCTTGTCGACCACGCGCCCCGTGATTGTCCCGCTGCCCTGCGCTGTCAAGCTGCCGGGAAGCAGCGCGAGCGCAAAGAGTGCCACAACGAATCCTACGATTCTTCGCATTGTGTTCTCCCTCTTGTTTCGAAGTCGCCGGACTCCGTCCGGCGTCGGGTGCATTTCACCCCACAACCTCACAACGAAAACCACAACGTGCTTCAATAACCGTCCGTCAGTGCACCTCCCTGTGAGCGTGAGAAATCGATTTCGTGCTGCAGACTAACTGAATTGGATCACCGCCAAGGTCGGCGGATGACAAACCGTTTTGAGCGAGGAAGCTCTTACCGGTCAGGAATCAATGGCGGGTCGCCGCCGACGCCGAGTCGGAGCCGAGCGAGAAGCTGAAAGGCTGCTGAACGAGCTGGCGCACCGCCGTTCCAGATTTTACCGCGGGGACATAGTGCGCATCCGCCAGTGACTTGATCGCTGCCTCGGCAAACAGTGCGTTGGTCGCGGTCACTATCCCAACCGAACCTCTCTCTATCTCCCCGCTCGCCGAGACGACGAATTCGGCGACGACGGTGCCGCTCGTCCTCGATGCGACCAGGTCGGGCGGGTAGACTACGTCGAGATTTCCGTTCGATAGATGCGCCGGCGTATCTACTTCGTTGGCAGTGTAAACGGCGTGCTGATCGGTGAGAGCATCGACATCCACGATCCGCTGTGGCGGCGGCGGCAGCTCGGTATCCTTGCCCCGCGACCAGAGAAGAATGGTCCCGCAGCTCGACGCCCCGTCGAGCGCCGTATAGTTGGGCGGCGAATTGGTAGCGCCGAGATAAATCTCGATTCCGTGCAGCGTGGATACGGGGAAAGCGTCGAGATCTACTTCGCCGGCCGGCATCGGAACTCCATCGAGCCAGACCAGCGGCCGGCATTTCATCCCGCGAATTCTCACGCCGCCGCCACCGGTGCGGAGCCGCGTGGCGTTGACGCCGGGAGTCGACGATATCAGCTGACTGAGTGTCTTATTGGTGTTGCGGTCGATTTGCTCGCGGTTGATGAACGAGCCGTTGGACCGGCGATGTAGTCGCTCGTAGTAGCCCGCCAGCCGGCCGGTGTATTCCACGCGACTCGCCTGCACGACCACGGGCTCGACGGAGGTTGGTACGGCCTGGAGCTGGATCAGTATCGGAGACCGCTGATCTCCCGACGTCACGATTGCGGAGCGAGTAGCTGCTGCGAAACCGAGTCGGCGCACCTGAATTGTCGCCGGTCCCACCGGAAGATTCGCGATGCGGAATTCGCCTCTGTCATTGGTGCGCACTCGCGACTGGGTTCCTGGCACTTCGACGATGACTCCGAGAACCGGTGCCCCCGCCGAATCAGTTACTACTCCCGCCAGTTCTCCGTAGGTCTGGGCGCCGAGAAGGGACGACGACAACATCGTCGCAACACAGAACGGGCCCATCCGTGCGACAATACGCCGCGGCGTTAAGCCAATGCGGTTCATTGGCATCTCCCAATGGCAGCGATGCTGACCAGCCAGGCGGTCTTCCGGGACGGGCGGCGACCGCGGAGCGAATCGAAACCCCAAGCTATGCACGGGGAAAACACGAGGCAAGCGTCCGGCCGCCGATTTTACAATCGGCCTGACGTGCGACGCCTATTGAGCGGTGAGCGTCGTCAGACCTTCCGTCAGCGACCGGTTGGCGGTTCTCCGACCGGAGGACCGAGCCACTGGCGCAGCTCCGAAAAAGGCGGCCCCGGCTCTCGTTTCGCGAGTGTAATTATTCTACCAATCGTGCGGCGCAGATCCCGGTTCTCTCTGTCGTAGATTCGGTCGAATAAGTCGAGATCGGTAGCGTACACTCGCCGTGCCAGCAACGCGGCGTTGTTCAACTGCACCCGCTCCGCATACCGCGGATTGATGGTCTTGAACCGCGGCGCGATGTCGTGCACCAGCTCGCTGCGAGCTCTCGCGTAAACCGTGTCGCGGGCCTCGATCCTCGCGCGCTTGTCGTTAGGGTGTGCGGCGTACGCCGAGTCGAGCGATGCGATCACCCGCGACCAGAACCGCGCCAGCAGCTTGTCATCTTCCCACTCCTCGTCGAGCCTCGTTGCTGCTGCCTGCTGACCGCGCGATCTGAAGAAAGCTGCCGCGCCGCGAGCACCGACGAACATCGCAAAGGACTCGTTGAACGGCGCCTCGCCCGACGCATAAAAGGTGTTGTGGGTCAGCTCATGGATTACGGTGTTGGCGAGATCCAGCGAATCGCCCTTGAGGGTGGTGTTGAGGAGCGGGTCGTTGAAGAACCCCAGCGTGCTGAAGGCATCCGACGGCCGGACGTAGACATCGAACCCGTCGGCAGCGAGGTCCTTCGCTTGCTTCCGCGCGGCGTCGAAATCGAAGTAACCCTTGTAGGGTACGCGTCCGACGATCGGGAACCACCAGGTATATGGGGCGAGAGTGTCGCGGTAGGCCGCCGAAACCACGAGCACTAGAGTGTCATGATCAAGACGCGAGTATGTCGTGAAACTGTCTTTGGTTCTTAGCCCTAGGCTGTCTTTCGCGTACTGGCGAGCCGCCAAAACCACCCTTAGCTTCGCCCGAACATCCTTCGGAGTCGCAGGATCCGCCACCAGCTCCGAAATCGGTTCCCGCCGGCTCAAAATCTTCGCCTCCTCCCACGCCCCTCGACTGAGGTAACAGGCTGTGGGAGTGGAGATTAGAGCCAAAACAACCAGCGCAACCGCTATCGCCAACAATCCGCGTCGCATATTCTTATCACGTGTCCTTCGTTCACCTCCACTGCCACTCGGAATACTCACTTCTCGATGGCGCCAACCGCATCGATGACCTGATCACAAGGGCCCTCGAGTTCGAGCAGCCCGCCCTCGCCATCACCGATCACGGCAACCTCCACGGGGCGTGGGAATTCCAGGAAAAGGCAAAAAAAGCGGGAATCAAGCCGATCATCGGCATGGAAGCCTATGTCGCGCCTGGCGATAGGCGCGCCCGCGACCGCGTCGGCGGCGACAAAGGCAAGCCCTACTTCCACCTCGTCCTCCTGGCCCAGAACGCCACCGGGTACAAGAATCTAGTCAAGCTCTCATCCCTCGCCTACACGGAAGGCTTCTACGCCAAGCCGCGGATGGACCGGGAACTGCTCGCCAAATACAACGAAGGCATCGTCGTCTCGTCGGCATGCATGGCCGGTGAGATCGCCCACCATCTGCTCTGCGATGAATACGACCAGGCGCGCGCGGTGGCTGGCTGGTACGCCGATGTCTTCCGCGATCGCTACTTCCTCGAGGTCCAGGCCCACGACTCCGAGAACCAGGCCACCCTCAATCGACGCGTCTTCCAGCTCGCCGAAGAGCTGAATCTCCCCGTCGTCGCCACCAACGACGCGCACTTCCTCACCCGCGACGACCACGACGCCCACGACGTCCTCCTCTGCATTGGCCTCGGCAAGGACTTCTCCGATACCAATCGGATGCGCTACGACGAAGGCCTCTACTTCAAGAGCGCGCCCGAGATCGCCGACTCCTTTCCCGGACGCAAGGACGTCCTCGAGAATACTCTCCGCATCGCCGAAGATTCGGCGATAAAGTTCTCGAAGCAGTATCAGGTTCCCTCCTTCCCGCTTCCCGCCGGAGTCGAAACCGAGAACGAGCTGCTGGTGCGACTCGCCGAGGAAGGCGCCCGTGAGCGTTACGGCGACGATCTGCCGCAGCACGTGCGCGACCGACTGGAATACGAGCTCGGCGTCATCACCAAGACCGGCTACGCCGGTTATTTCCTGATCGTCGCGGATTTCATCAAGGCAGCGCGCGAGAAAGGAATCCCGGTTGGTCCCGGCCGCGGCTCCAGCGCGGGCTCACTCGTCGCGTACTCGCTCAAGATCACCAACATCGATCCGCTGAAGTTCGACCTGCTGTTCGAGCGCTTTCTGAATCCGGAGCGCGTGTCGATGCCCGACATCGACGTCGATTTCTGCTTCGAGCGCCGCGGTGAGGTGATCGAGTACGTGCGCCAGAAGTACGGCCGCGACTCGGTCGGTCAGATCATCACCTTTGGAACCCTCAAGTCCCGCGCGGCGATCAAGGACGTCGGGCGAACCCTGGGCTTCACGCCGTCCGAGACTGACTATCTGGCCAAGCTCGTTCCAAATAATCCGAACTTTTCGCTCACCATCTCGGAAGCAAAGGAGCGCATTCCGGAGATCCGGGAGTTTTACGCGAATCGCAAGGACGACACCCGGGAGATAAAGGACCGCAAGGAGCGTTATCGCCAGCTGCTCGACTACGCCGAAAAGCTGGAGGGCCTCTCGCGCCACGCCGGCGTGCACGCCGCCGGGGTCGTGATCGCGCCTGGCCCGCTCGACGAGTACGTGCCCATCTGCACCCAGGCGTCCAAGGGTGCCGGCGCAAACAACGGTGACGAAGATGCGATCGTCGTCACCCAGTACGACATGAACGCGCTCGAGCACGCCGGCATGCTGAAGATGGATTTCCTCGGGCTCACCACCCTCACCGTCATCAGCGATACTCTGCGCTCGATCAGGGAGCGCACCGGCTCCGCGCCGGACCTCGACGCTCTCGACCTCGACGACGCCGAGACTTACCGGATGCTACGCGCGGGCAGAACCGTCGGCGTCTTCCAGTTCGAATCGCCGCTCGCCACCGACCTGCTCAAAGGGATGCGCGCCGACCGGTTCGACGATCTGGTTGCATCGAATGCATTGATGCGCCCCGGACCGCTCGACGCGGGAATGCACCGCGTCTATATGAAGCGCAAGCGCGGTGAGGAGCCGGTCAAATACATCCTCCCCGAGCTCGAGCCGGTTCTGGAGAAAACCTACGGCGTCATCACCTATCAGGAGCAGGTGATGCGCGTCGCCCAGGCGCTGGCGGGCATCTCGCTGTCCGAAGCAGATGTGCTGCGCAAGGCAGTCGGAAAAAAAGACGCCGAGCTGATTCGCGTCGAGCTCGGCAAGTTCATCGAGAAATCGATCGCCCGCGGCCACGATCCGGCAATCATCGAGGAGATCGCCGGGCAGATCGAGACTTTCGGCCGCTACGGCTTCGTCAAGTCGCATTC
>DASSNV010000184.1:0-16249 GCA_035701245.1 Gemmatimonadaceae bacterium
CGGCAGCTATCGGGAGTGGGTCGAGCTGCACTACTCGAGCGGGAAGCGCGCGGCCAAATAGAGGCTTGCCGCGGGCGCGGCGTACTGTTGGGTTGACACGCATTTCGTCGCGCCCTACACTACCACGCTTATGGCCAAAACCGATCTTGCCAGCGGCCCGCGCCCATTGCGTGAGCCTCGCTCGCGCCGTTCCTGGGTCTATTGGACGCTCGCCACAATAGTGTTGCTCGCCGGCTTCGCCGATCTGGCGCGCGGGGGCGAAACACTTGCCCCGATTCTGCTGGTTGTCGGCTATTGCGTGCTGGTGCCGCTGGCCATTCTCCGTTGAGTCAGCGGGCTCGGTTTCTGCACCGGGCGAGTAGCTCAGTTGGTTAGAGCGCCTGCCTTACACGCAGGATGTCGGGGGTTCGAGTCCCTCCTCGCCCATTTCATGAAACCAGGGACCCACGGATCGGGAGGTGGGGTAAGAATGTTTACCGATTTGGAGGTTATACCATTGAAGGCACGTATTGGTAAATCAGGTCTTTCTGTCGCGCTGCTCACCCTGCTCGCCGCGGCTCCCCTGGCCGCGCAAGGCAAGACAGGAGACCGTGTGATGATCCCCACGCTCCAGAGCGCCGACAAGGACCTTGGCGTCCAGGCTGCTGAAGCGATTCGCAACCAGCTCACCAAGCAGACCAATCTGCGTGACCTGGTTGTCGTTCCAAAGAACGATATCAACAACAGTCTCATCTCCTCCGGCTACTCGACGACCGAGGCGCTGGCTCCGGGCGATGCAAAAGCCCTCGCCACGCTCGTACGCGCGCCCCAGTACATCGAGGGCACCGTCGCCAGGACGCCGACGGGCTACAAGATCGATGCGCGGCTCATCATCACCCGCGACATGACGAAGGGACAAATCCTCGCCAGCGCGCAGGCGGGCAAGCTGGACGATGCCGCCAGCCAGGTGGCGCGCGAGATCAAGGACGCTCGCAAGCAGCTCCCCGCCGAGGAGCAGTGCCATAACAACGTCGTCCAGGGCAAGTATCAGGAAGCCGTAGCGGCCGCCAGACAGGGCCTCAACGGCAATCCCAATGCGAACATCCTTGGCATCTGCCTCGCCGAGGCTTACAACGGACTCAAGAATCAGGACTCGGTGGTCGCTGTCGCCGAACGCGTGAGCGCGAGTGATCCACGGAACACTCCGGCGCTCAAGATGCTCGCCGAGGCTTACCGCGCCCGCAACGATACCACCAAGCGCCTCGAGGTACTGAGTCGCCTGGCCGCCGCGGATCCGACGAACATCCGGCTGCTTCAGGATGTCGTGAACGAGTACGCGGCGATGGGCCACGCTCCGCAGGCGATTCCGCTGGTTCGCGACCTTCTCCAGAACAATCCCGGAGATCCGGCGCTCCTGAACCTTGCGTGGCTGGTCTATCTGAACGCCGCCGGTCTGGACACAGTGCCGGCGACGCGTACGGCGACCTACGAGGCGGCAATCAATGTCGGTCTCGAGCTGGCGCGCGTGGACACTTCGGCGGCAACCGCGGACTACTACACGCGTCTTGCCGCGGCCTACACGACCATCAACCAGCCGCAGAAAGCCTCGGAAGTCGCGAGTCTCGCGGCGAAGAAATTCCCGAACGATCCGAAGCTTTCGCTGATCACCGCGAACTCGCTCTACAAGTCCGGACAGCTCCAGCAAGCCGTCGATGCGGCGAAGCGCGCGGTGACCGCGGATCCCAAGAACGCCCAGGCCTATTATCTCCTGGCGACCATTCAGGGCGCGCTCAATCAGTACGATGATGTCGTCACGACGCTCAACACCGCGAAGACCAACGGGGCGGACCCGAACGTTCTGTCGCAGCTAGCGCTGCAGCAGGGCAGCAACGCCTACAAGGCGGGCCAGGCCTCGAAGGACCGCGCCGATTTCCAGCGGGCGATCAAGTTCCTCCAGCTCTCCGATCAGCTCCAGAGCTCGGCGGACGCCAAGTTCCTCCTCGGCGCCAGCGCGTTCTCGCTGGGTCAGAGCGCAACGATCGACGCCAACGAGCGGAAGAGCTGCGATCTGGCCCGGATGGCTCGTGATGCGTTCAACCTCGCCTCGATGAATCTGCCGGCAGGCGGACAGAAATACCCGACGGAGGCCGCTCAGCTCATGACGGCGATTCCGCAGTTCACGCCCGCCGTCGACAATGAGGTGAAGCGCTTCTGTAAGTGATCGACTCTGAAACCATGGCCGGCAGGTGGGACAGCTCCTACCATGCGCCGGTCATGGTCGAGGAGGTAGTCGAGCTGTTCAAGGGTGCGCCGCTGATTCTGGATTGCACGTTAGGCGGCGGAGGCCATTCAGAGGCCCTCCTTTCAAGCGGTGCCGCGGTCGTCGCAATCGATCGCGATGACGCGGCGATAGTGGAAGCGAGAAAGCGGCTGGCGGCCTACGAGGCGGCCGGCCGCTTTCTCGCGTTCCGGGGCAATTTTGGCGACCTGGACTCGATTCCCGGGCTCGCCGGCCGGTCGTTCAACGGCATCCTCGCCGACCTCGGCGTGTCCTCCCACCAGATCGACGCCGACGAAAGAGGTTTCTCTTTTCGGCCTGGCGCGTTACTCGACATGAGGATGGACCGTCGCTCTACCGGCACCGCCGCCGATTTGCTGAACTCCCTCGATGAAGCCGAACTCAGCCGAATTTTCCACGAATATGGAGACGAGCCGCGCGCCCGTCGAATCGCCCGTGAGATCACCCGTCGCCGAGATCGAAAGCCCATGCGGGTGAGCGACGATCTGGTGGATGCGATCCGTGGCGCGCTCGGCGCGCGATCCGGGCCCGGCGATTTCGCGAGACTTTTCCAGGCGGTGCGGATAGCCGTGAACGACGAGCTGTCGTCGCTCGAGCGTGCCCTGCCAATGCTGCGTGATCGGCTCGAGCCCAGCGGGCTGATGGCGATCATCTCGTATCACTCCGGCGAAGACAGGCTGGTGAAGCATACCATGCGCGAGTGGAGTCTCTCCTGCATCTGTCCGCCGAAGCAGCTCCACTGCACCTGCCGCGGCCATGCGCTCGGCGAAGTCGTCACCAGGCGGGCGGTGACGGCGTCGGTCGAAGAGACCGCAACGAATCCGCGCGCCCGCAGCGCCAGACTGAGAGCATGGCGAAAGGCGGCGTAAAGTTTCGCGGCCGCACTCTGGTCGCGATGGTCCTTGCTGCCTTCGTGGTAGTTGCGCTCGCAATAGTGTGGAGGCGCACCATCGGCATCGCACAGTCGGAGCGGCTGGCAACGCTCGATGCGAAGCGGAGCTCACTCGCCAGCGACCGGGCGCATCTCGAGAGCGAGATTCGCGCGGCGTCCACGCGTCAGACCCTCGGCGCAACGGTCGAACAACGTCTTGGCATGCACATTCCAACCGATCGGCAGGTCGTGATTCTTCCGAGAGCAGAGGGCAATGAAAGCCCCTAGCCGCGTCGCCATCGTACACGGCTTCTTCGTGCTGTTCGCGCTGGCACTGGTCGCCCGGGCGGCGAAGGTACAGGTCGTTGACGGCAAGCAGTGGGCGGCGCGTGCGACGCGGCAACACTTCGTCGCGTCCGCGTTGTCGGCGCCGCGCGGGGACATCCTCGATGCGAGCGGCAACATGCTGGTCGAGAGCCGAGCGATGACGAAAGTGGCGATCGCGCTTCCTGAAGTTCGAGACACCGGCTTCGTGATTCGCGCGCTGCGCCGGGCGAGCGTGGATGCCGACGCGCTGCGCGCCGCGATTGCCCGGCGCCGGCGCTGGATCGATCTGCCCGGACTCTACAGCGCTTCCGATGTGGCGTCGATCTCCAACATCAACGGAATCCATCTCACGCCCGTCCTCCAGCGCGTCTACGCCAGCTCGGCGGGGATCAAGCACATCGTCGGAACGCTCGACGGTCAGGGACGCCCCGTCGGCGGGCTGGAGCTGGCGCTCGACACGATTCTTCGCGGCGACTCGGGCAAGACCCGGCTGGCGCGCGATCGCGATGGCCGGCCGCTCGATTCACCCGACGGCTGGACGGATCAGCCGAAGCCCGGGTCGACGGTGATGCTGACCATCAACAACGCGCTCCAGGACATCTGCGAGCGACAGCTGTCGCTGGCGGTCGACAGCCTGCAGGCGGATGGCGGTGACATCGTGGCGATGAACCCGCACACCGGTGAGATACTCGCGCTCGCCAGCAATCGGGTGGGGCGCACCAGCTTCTCGAACACCGCGGTAACGGAGCCGTTCGAGCCAGGCTCGACCCTCAAGCCGTTCGTCGCTGCGTCGTTGCTGGAGAAAGGTCGCGCGCGGCCAACCGACATCGTCGATACCCACAACGGCCGGCTCGAGCTCGATGGGCGGGTGATCAACGACGTGCACAAGGCCGCGTCGTTGTCGCTCGCAGATGTGATTCGGTACTCGAGCAACATCGGCATCGTGGAGTTCGGCCAGCGGCTCACGCCGCGCCAGAAGTACGAGACGTTTCGTGACCTGGGCTTCGGAATGCAGTGGGGTGTGCCTCTCCCGGCCGAATCGCCCGGAACGTTGAAGGAGCCGGACAAATGGTCGAAGCAAACGAGCGCGTCGATCCTGATGGGTTACGAGATCGCTGTGACGCCATTGCAGCTGGTGACCGCGTACTCGGCGATCGCAAACGGCGGGGAGTTGATGGAGCCGCACCTCGTGAAGGAGATCCGGTCTCCCGAAGGCAAGATCCTGTACCGCGCCGAGCCGAAGCCGATCCGGAGAGTGATGTCGGGCGAAGTTGCGCGGACGGTGCAGCAGATGATGCTGGCGGTGGTTCAGGAAGGCACATCGACGAAGGCGGACCTTGCCACCTTCGACGTCGCTGGAAAGAGCGGTACCGCGCGGCGGACTTCGGTGAACGAAGGTTATGTCCGCGGAAGCTACACGGCCTCGTTCGTCGGACTCTTCCCGGGCACCGATCCTCAGTACGTGGTTCTGGTAAAGATCGATAACCCGAGGGGCGGCCACTACGGCGGCGGCGACATCGCCGCCCCCGTGACGAAGATCGTATTACGCGCCGCGCTGGCCGCGCGCGACGCAGCACTCGATCGCGACGATCTGGCGGCGTCGGAGAAGATCGTCCCGACGAAAAGCGCCCTCGCATCGTCAGCAGCCGCTCATGACGAGCCGGTGTCGTCAGAGTTCGCCAGCAGCGGCGTCGACAAACCAGACCGCGATTCCTACGATCCGAATCGAAACGTGAGAGCGCGCGAGGCCGAGGATGGCGCCGCGCCGTACGTCGTGGATCTTCCCGCGAGGCCCAAGTCAGCGCCGATAGCGATTGCCCCGCGACCGGTTCCGGACGTGAGGGGACTCAACGTTCGGCAGGCAGTTCGCGCGCTCCATGCGGCGGGTTTTCGCGTTCGGCTTCAGTCGAGCGCAGCGAATGGCACGCTGCCCGCGGCGGGAACGATGGCTGCGCCGGGGAGCTTCGTTCAGCTTAGTATTCCGCTCGAATGAAAGTTGTGCTCCGCGACATTGCGACCGCGCTCGAGCAGCGCGGGTTACTGGTCGAGGTCAGAGGGGAGCTGCCCGCGTCGACGACGGGGATCGCCGACGACAGTCGCAAGGTAGAGCGGGGTGAGCTGTTCATCGCCGTGAAGGGCTGGAACAGCGACGGCCACGACTTTCTCGGTGCCGCAGCGAAGCGAGGCGCGACTGCCGCGATTGTGGAGGACCCGTCGAGAACTCGATTGCCGGCGATCGTCGTGCGCGAGGGCAGGCGTGCTGCCGCGACCGCGGCGGCAACCGCCTATGGCGATCCGGCGCGCAATCTGACGCTGCTTGGCGTCACGGGGACCAACGGCAAAACGACGACGACGTCAATTATGCGCCACCTGTTCGATGATGGCAGCGGATCGAGCGCGTCCATCGGTACTCTTGGCGTACTGGTCGGCAGCAGCGGGGCGACGATGCCTGGAGGATCGGGGCTCACGACTCCCGGGCCCGTCGAGCTGCAGCGGGTTCTCCGGGCACTGTCGGACGCCGGCGTGGGCACCATCGCCATGGAGGTTTCGTCACACAGCCTCGACCAGCGGCGTGTCGATGGTCTGGAGTTCGATGTCGTCGTGTTCACCAACCTTACACGCGATCATCTGGATTATCACGGCACAATGGAGCGGTATCTCGAGGCGAAGGCGCGGCTGCTCGACTACCTCAAGCCGGACGGCTCCGCGATCATCAACGGAGATGCGGAAGAGTGGAAGTCGCTGAAGATCTCATCGCGACGGCTGACGTTCGGGGTTCGCTCCAACGCCGATGTGCGCGCCAGGGATGTGCGCTTCACCTCAGAGGGCAGTCGCTGGCGCATGCAAACCCCTTCCGGCGAGGTCGACGTGCACCTGCCATTGATCGGCGATGTGAACGTGGAGAACGCCCTTGCTGCGGCCGCTGCCGCTTGCGCTCGTGGCGTGTCACCGCAGACCATCGCGGAGCGGCTCCAGACCGTGCCGCAGGTGCCGGGGCGCCTCGAGATATTGTCGACCAGTCCGACAGTGCTGCGTGACTATGCCCACACGCCGGATGCGCTGGAGCGGAGCCTGACCACAGCCCGGGCGTTCACCACCGGCAAGCTCATCGTGGTGTTCGGTTGCGGCGGCGACCGGGACAAGGGAAAGCGTCCGCTGATGGGCAGGATCGCCGAGAGCGCATCGGATTGCGCTATTGTTACAAGCGATAATCCTCGAACCGAAGATCCGGACGCGATCATTGACGACATCGAAGCTGGAATGGGACCGAAGGGTCACGAGCGCATCACCGACCGACACGCTGCCATTCAGCGCGCGATCGACCTCGCGCGCGACGGCGACATCGTGCTGCTGGCGGGGAAGGGCCACGAGACTTATCAGATTCGCGGCACCACATCGTACCCATTCGACGAGAAGGAAATCGTGCGCGAGATGACGGCGGAGAGGAGTCACCGGTGAGCAGCGGCTTCTGGACACTGGATCGGATCGCGGCCGCGCTGGAGACCGAGGCGACCGCCAAGTTGCCACGCGGGTCACAGCCGGTCACGGCGATCACTACCGACACGCGCAAGATTGCCAAGGGAGACGTTTTTCTCGCGCTGCGCGGTGAGCGATTCGACGGACATGACTATCTGCGTGACGCCGTGCGCGACGGCGCGGCGGCGGTGATCGTATCGAAGGCGCCGCCGCTCCAGGCGCTGGGCGTGCCGGTGTTCGAGGTGCGCGATACTCTCGTCGCGCTTGGAGCGCTGGGCAGATATTGGCGGAAAGCGTGGGGAAAGACGATCATCGGCGTCGCGGGCAGCAACGGGAAGACGAGCACCAAGGACCTGCTGCGCGCCTCGCTCGAGCGCGCGTACAACGTCCACGCGACAACCGGCAACCTGAACAATCGGGTCGGAGTGCCGCTCACGCTGCTGGCCATGCCGCCCGAGGCGGAAGTCGCGGTCATCGAGCTGGGGACGAGCCTCCCCGGCGAGGTAGCGATCCTCCGTGACATCGCCCAACCCGACATCGGGCTGGTTACTTCGATTGCCGAAGAGCATCTCGAGGGACTCGGCGATCTCGCGGGGGTTTTGCGCGAGGAGGCAGCAGCGTACGACGGCGTGGCGGTCGGCATCGCGCCCGCAGCCCAGCCGGAGATCGCCGAGGCCGCGCGCGGGAAGGCCAGGCGCGTCGTAGTCGCGGGACTCGACAGTGCGGCAGATGTGAAGCCCGATCGCTGGGAGATTGGCGCCGACGGCCTCGGGACCATCGAGATCGGCGGTGTCACGATCCGGCCGCCAGTCAGAGGGCTGCACAATCTAAGGAATGCGATGCTGGCGCTGGCGGTCGCGAGGGAATGCGGCGTTCCCTATGACGTCGCCGCCGAAGGAATCGCGAAGATGCCGCAGCCGAAAATGCGATCGTCCTGGGAACAGTTGGGGCAGGTCACTCTGATCAACGACGCGTACAACGCCAATCCCGGTTCCACGCGCGCCGCAATCGAGCTTCTGAAAGGCACTGGTAGCGGACGACAGAGGGTAATCGTCCTTGGTACGATGCGAGAGCTGGGTGCGGCGTCGGAGCAGTGTCACGCCGATATCGCGGGGCTCGCACTCGCATCGGGCGCCGACATCGTCGCGGGGATCGGTGAGTTCGCGCCGGCGCTCGAGAAGCAGAACGATGGCAAGCGGGTGATTACCGCGCGCGATGTCGACGACCTGTGGCCTCAGCTCCAGGACCGTCTGGAGCGCAACGCGATCGTCCTGCTCAAGGCGTCACGCGGTGTGCAGCTCGAGCGACTCGTTCCACATCTAACCACCTGGGCCACGGCATAGTGCTGAACTATCTACTCGTTCCATTCGTGGGACTGCCGCACTTCGGGTTTCTGCGACTGTTTCAGTGGATAACATTCCGCGCCGCGGGTGCCGCCGTGAGCGCAATCCTGCTGACGTGGATCGTGGGCCCTGGCATCATGCGCCGCCTCCGCCGGATGCGGTTGCACCAGGTGATTCGCGAAGGCACCCCCGACGCGCACCAGCAGAAGGGCAGAACGCCGACGATGGGCGGACTCATCATTCTCGGCGCAACGCTGATCAGCACGTTCCTCTGGGCACGCCTCGACAACCGCTACGTCCTGATCGCAATGATCTCGATGGCGTGGATGGGCGCGATCGGTTTCTGGGATGATTTCCTGAAGCTCAAACAGAAATTGGCGGGTAAGAAAAACACGGGTCTCGTCGAGAGCTACAAGCTTGCCGGTCAGGTCACCCTCGGCTTTGCCGTCGGATACTATCTGTGGAAGCACCCACTCTCGAATCTGCCGGGCGCGTCGACGACCCTCCCGTTCTACAAGTACATCCTTATCGTGCCGCTCACCGCCGGACTCGGCTGGCTGTACGTGCTGTTCGTGACCTTCGTGATGACGGGAGCGAGCAATGCGGTGAACATCACCGACGGGCTCGACGGGCTCGCTGCCGGCTTGACGGCAATTGCTGCGCTGACATTTGCCTTCTACGCCTACGTGACCGGCCGCGTGGATGCCAGCCAGTATCTGCACGTGTACTTCCTGCGCGGGTCTGGTGAGCTGACCGTATTCTGCGCGGCGTTGATGGGCGCTTGTATAGGATTCCTCTGGTACAACACCCATCCCGCCGAAGTTTTCATGGGCGACACGGGGTCCCTGGCACTGGGCGGCGCGCTGGCCGCGGTCTCGATTCTGCTCAAGTCGGAGTTCCTGCTTCTGATCGTGGGCGCGGTGTTCGTGGCGGAAATGTTCTCGGTGATCCTGCAGCGGTTCGTCTTCAAGTACCGCAAACGCAAATACGGTCTCGAGTACGCGCGCGAGCATCGGGTATTCAAGCGGGCGCCTTTGCACCACCACTTCGAGGTTAAGGGCTGGGATGAAGCGCAGGTCGTTGTTCGGTTCTGGATCATTGGAGTCCTGGCCGCCTTTATTGGACTGAGCACGCTGAAATTGCGATGACCCCGCGCGAGCTCGTGCCGCGCGAGAGGGAGATCGCCATCATCGGTCTCGCTCGCAGCGGCCGCGCCGTGGCAATGCTCCTGCGCAAACACGGCTACAACGTATATGCATCCGATGTCGCGTCTTCACCCGACACCGGACAGTGCGCGGACGAGCTCAGAACGCTCGGCGTCGCGGTGGATGTCGGCATGCACGACATCGAGCGGCTGGCGCGCGCCGGCCTGGTGGTGACGAGTCCCGGCGTTCCCCCCGCGGCGCGGCCGCTCTCATTCGCGCGGGAGATGGGAATTCCAGTCGCCAGTGAGGTGGAGGTCGCGCTCAACTTTCTCGAGGGTGTCCGGATCATCGCGGTCACGGGCACCAACGGTAAGACAACCACCACCGCTTTGATTGCGCACCTGCTGCGCGGACTCGACCTCGAGGCCGTGGAGGCGGGCAACATCGGAACTCCGTTGTCCGAGGTCGCCAACCGCGAGCGGCACCCGCGGTGGATTTCGCTCGAGATGTCTTCGTTTCAGCTGCACGACACTCCCAGTCTCAGGCCGGTGGTCGGCGTGCTGACGAACCTCAGTCCCGACCATCTCGACCGCTATCCGTCGGTCGCCGAGTACTATGCCGACAAGGCGCGCCTGTTCGCCAATGCAGACGGCGACTCGATGTGGGTGATCAACTCCGATGACAAAGCCGTCATCCAGATGGCGCGCGACGTCGCGGGGATCAAGTACACATTTTCGCTGCACGGTGAAGCCGACGCGTGTGTCGAGGAGCGAACGGGTCAGCTGATGGTCCTCGGTGTTCCGCTGATCCCGCGTCGCGATCTGCCGCTGCTGGGTCAGCACAACGTCGGAAACGCCCTCGCGGCATCGCTGGCGGTGATGGCGGCTGACAGGGAACACCAGACGCTGCAGGCGCGGAAGGGAATAGGGAAGGCCCTGACCACCTTCCGGTCGCTGCCCCACCGTCTGGAGCTCGTCGGCGAGTTCGCGGGCGTGCAGTGGATCAACGACTCGAAGGCCACCAACGTCAGCTCGACAGCGGTCGCGATTGACGGGATGGAGCGTCCGACCGTCCTATTGCTCGGAGGGCGACACAAGGGTGAAGCGTACACCAGTCTTGCCGATTCACTGAAGCGAAGGGTGAAGCGGGTGATCGCGTACGGTGAAGCTGCGTCGCTCATCGCCAAGGATTTGCGGCCGGTGGTCGATGTCGTTCGGCTCGGGTCCGATTTCAACGAGGTGATGGAGACCGCGCGAGCCGCCGCGGAGCCGGGCGACGCGGTGTTGTTGTCACCCGCGTGCTCGAGCTACGACATGTTCTCGAACTACGAGGAGAGGGGCGAGCGCTTCCGGGCGCTCGCGACGAAAGGAGCCTGATGGAAGCCGCACATATCACCCACCGGTGGAGCATGGGCATCGAAGCCCGCGCCCTCGTGATCATCACCGCCGTGCTTCTCGCGTTCGGACTGGCGACGGTGTATAGCGCCAGCGCGATTGTGGAGATGCAGGCCGGATACGGTCATGCGCATCTTCTGGTTCGGCAACTGGTGGGGATGGCCATTGGGATCGTCCTGTTTGCAATCGCCGCCAAGCTCGATGCGGAGATCTGGGAGAAGTGGGCGTGGCCGCTAATGATGCTCTCGCTGCTTCTGCTCCTGATCGTCATTCTGCCGTTCACGGCCGGCATTGCACCGCGGGTTCACGGCTCGAGGCGGTACCTGTTCGGTAGCTCCATCCAGCCTTCTGAGCTCGCCAAGCTGGCGGTGATCGTCTGGACGTCGATGCTGGTGATCAAGAAGGGGCCGGCGCTGAGGCGGCTCACCAAAGGGCTGCTGCCATTTCTGGTGGTGATCGGCGCACTCGATATTCTGGTGATGCTCGAGCCCGATCTTTCCACGGCGATGCTGTTCACGCTGGTGATGGGAATCATCCTGTTCGCCGGTGGGGTGCGGGTCGGACACTTCGTGGCGCTCGGGGTGATGTTGATCCCGCTGCTCTACGTGAAGCTCGAGCGACTCAACTACGTGCTGCTCCGGATGTCGGCATTCTTCGATCCCGGCGCTGCGCCGCTCGAGGTCAGCTACCAGCTGCGTCAGTCACTGATTGCCGTCGGGTCGGGGCAGATCTTCGGCGTCGGCTTCGGCCGGGGTCGGCAGCAGTACGGCTTCCTGCCGTTCGGGTACGACGACTTCATCGCCGGACACATCGGCGAAGAGTGGGGATTCGTCGGTCTCGTCGTCCTGATCCTGATCTTTGCGCTCTACGCCGCCCTCGGCTTTCGGATCGCAAAGAAGGCGCGATCGCCTTTTCTGCAGCTGGTAGCGGTCGGATTGACTGTGACGGTCGTGCTCACCGCCTATCTTCATATCGGCGTGGCAACCGGATTGCTTCCCACCACGGGGTTGACGCTTCCGTTCATCTCGTACGGCAGGTCGAATCTGGTTCTTTCTCTGATCATGACTGGCATCCTCGTGAACATCGGCAGCACTCGTGAAAGAGTTTTTGGCGTAGCGGCGACAGACCCTCTCGTTCTTCGCGCGCTTCCCGCGCGATGAGGGTGATCTTCGCAGGCGGCGGGACGGGCGGGCATCTCTATCCCGGCCTCGCCATTGCGCGCGCACTCAAGACCGCCAATCCCAGAGTCGAGCCTTTCTTCATCGGGGCGAAGCGGGGGATCGAGCGCGATGTGCTGCCGCAGGTCGGCTTCGCGTTCGAGCTTCTCGATCTCCATCCGCTGTATCGGTCGCGGCCCTGGGAGAACTGGAAGACCCTGCGCGGCGCAATCGGCGCGTGGCAGATGATCGCGCGCGAGGTTCGGAGCGAGCCGCCGGCCTGCATCATCGGCACCGGCGGCTATGCATCGGGGCTCACCCTCGCGTATGCCGCATCACACCGGATCCCGTACGTGCTGCAGGAACAGAACACCTTTCCCGGAATCACTGCGCGGTTCTTCAGCCGGTACGCCGCGCAGATCCATCTCGGCTTTCCCGAAGCGCGACGGCACATCTCGCCATCGAAGCACACCGAGGTCTTCGACAGCGGCAATCCGATCGAGCCCCCGCCCGCGGATGCTTTCGACAAAACCAGCGCACGCGCGAAATGGGGATTCCCGGCGAACGGCGGCAAAGTGCTGCTGGTGTACGGCGGAAGTCAGGGCTCAAAGGCGATGAATGACGTCGTCGCGTCATGGGTGCAGCGCGGTTTGCCGAAGGATCTCTACATCATCTGGGCGACGGGCAAGGCGAATTACGACCAGCTGGCGCACCACGGCAGCGCGCGCGTGAAAGTGCGGGCCTATATAGCGCCGATCTCTGAGGCGTACCGGGCTGCGGATTTCGCGCTGTCACGGGCCGGAGCGATGGCGACCGCCGAGCTCTGCGCATGGGGAATTCCAGCGATCGTGGTTCCGCTGCCGACGGCCGCCGCCGATCATCAGACCGAAAACGCCAAGGCTCTATCCGCGGCTGGTGCGGCTGAGATGATTCGACAATCGCAGCTTACTACCGATTCGCTGTCGAGCGCGGTGGAATCTCTGCTCGCCAGCCCGGAGAGGCTCGCTGCGATGCGGACGAAATCGCTGGAGCGCGCGCGTCCGACTGCGGCCGCCGACATTGCGCGTCACGTACTGCAGCTGATCGAGCGCGAACAGCGCGCGCGCTGATATTCTGGTAGCCGCCACATGACCATGCCGCGAATCGATCGAGGCGATCCACGCCCGGTGCACTTCGTCGGAATTGCCGGATCCGGAATGCGCGCGCTCGCCGAGCTCCTGGCGAGGCGCGGCATCACGGTGACCGGCTGCGATGCGAGTCCGGGCTCAACCCGCGATCTGGAAGCGCTCGGTATCGAGGTCACGCGCGGCCACAGCGCGGATCACGTCGACGGCGCGCGTGAGCTGATCGTGACGTCCGCGATGTCAAGGAATCATCCCGAGCTGGAGCGCGCGCGGCAGCTCGGCATTCCGATCACCCGGCGAGCCGAGGCGCTCGGCCGCGCAGTGTCTGGTGGGCGCGTGGTCGGAATCTCCGGCACCCACGGCAAGACGACCACCACCGTGATGACCACCGCCGCGCTCGCGAGCGCCGGGTTGCGGCCCACCGGTATCGCCGGCGGCCGCGTCGCAGAGTGGAATGGCAACCTTCGCTACGAGTCCGACGAGCTATTCGTCGTCGAGGCCGACGAGTACGACCGCTCGTTTCTGACGCTGTCGCCGAACGTCGCCGTGGTGACGAACGTGGAAGCCGACCACCTTGACATCTACAAGGATCTGGACGACATCACCTCGACGTTCGCGCGCTTCGTGAACGGAGCAGCGGCGATAGTTCTGTGCGACGATGACGCCGGCGCGCGCTCAGTCGCGATGCCGGCAAGCGCGGAAGTCGTTCGCTACGGCATAACCTCGCGCGATGCGCGACTGGTGGCGCGCGACGTCCGGTCGTCGGGCCGCTCGACCACCTTCACGGTGGTGCACGATGCAGATGTTCTCGGTGAGCTGCAGCTGAACGTGCCGGGGCATCACAACGTGCAGAACGCATTGGCAGCCATCGGCTGTGGGCTCGTGCTCGGGGTGACGCTCGACGCGATGCGGGATGGGTTGGCGCAATTTCGGGGTGTCGATCGCCGATTCCAGCATCTGGGCGATGTCTCGGGCATTGCCATCATCGACGACTACGCACATCACCCGACCGAAATCGCGGCGACCCTCCAGGCGGCGCGGGCGTCCTACCCCGGCCGGCGCATCGTGGCTGCGTTCCAGCCGCACCTTTTTTCGCGTACGCGTGATTTCTCCGCTGCGTTCGGGGCCGCGCTCTCGCAGGCAGATTGTGTTTTTCTCGCCGAGATCTATCCGGCCCGCGAGCAGCCGATACCCGGCGTCACCTCGGAGCTGGTCGCGTCGTCGATGAAACAAGGAGGGCGGCCGGTGACCTGGCAGGGAGAGCGGTCGGCGCTGGCCGAAGCACTGAGTAAATTCGTGCGTGAGGGGGACGTGGTCATCACCATCGGAGCGGGAGACATCACCCAGACAGGTCCCGAGCTGCGGCATCGTCTGGAGCAGCGCTGATGGCCTTCCGCGACCGGCTTCACAAGCCCGGCTGGAAGATTCTGGGCGCCCTCCTTCTCATCGCGGTGATCATGGCGGCCGGCTGGGGGGTGCAGAGCGCCGCTCGGCAGATGGCATTCTTCCGGGTGCGCAGGGTCGAGATCCGCGGAGCGCGGTATCTCCAGCCCGGCGAGATCATCGCGAGGATGAAGATCGACACCCTCGCCTCACTCTGGAACGACCTGGAGCCGTACCGCCAGAGGGTGAAGCAGCATCCACAGGTGTCCGACGCTTCGATCAGCCGGCGTCTGCCGGGCACTCTGGTGGTGACAATCCGGGAAAATCTTCCCGTCGCGCTGATCCAGACCCGCACCGGATTGCTCGCCTACGACTCGCTCGGCACTCAGCTCCCGATCGACCCATCGCGAACCAATCTCGATCTGCCAATTGTTGCGAGTCGCGATCCCGTTCTTCTTAAGCTCGTCGGGGCCATTCGCGCCGTCGTTCCGAAAGTGTTCGCGCGCGTCGAAGAGGTGCGGCGAACGGGAAGGGACGAGATTCTCCTGACCCTGTCTCGCGACACCAGCGAAATCCCTGGCAGTGCCGCTGCTTCTCCGGGCTCGGCGCTGCGTGTCCGGGTTCCTGTAGGACTGTCAGTGGAGCGGTTGGCCGATATCTTTCCCGTTGAAAGCGATCTCGCGCGTCGGCAGGCACACGTTGACGAGCTCGATTTACGTTATCGCGATCAGGTGATCGCAAGGCTGCAATGAATCCCGAAAACATCATCGCTGGTCTCGACATCGGATCTGCCAAGACAACGGCCGTAATCGGCCAGGCGGCAATCGGTACCGACGGCAAAGGCACTCGCGTGCTGCGGATACTGGGCGTCGGTCAGGCGAGAACGACGGGACTGCGGCGCGGGATCGTCTCGGACATCGAGGAGACGACTCGCTCGATCAAGAAGGCGATCGAGGATGCCGAGCGGATGTCGGGAACGAAGATCGACACGATTTTCGCCGGCATCGCCGGGGAGCACGTCCGCGCGATGATCAGCAAGGGAATCGTCGCCGTGAATGGAGACGAGATCTCCAAGGCGGACGTCGATCGCGCCAACGAAGTTGCACGCGCGCAGCCGGTACCGCAGGACCGTGAGCTGCTGCACGCGATTCCTCAGGAATACTCCGTCGACAAGAATCAGGGCATCCGCGATCCGATCGGCATGATCGGTACCCGCCTCGAGACCGAGATGTATCTCGTCACAATCGGCGCATCGCCGGCGATGAATCTGCGCAAGTCGGTAGAGCGCGCGGGTTATCGGGTGCAGGAGCTGGTCCTCGAGCCATTGGCGAGCGCGCTGGCGGTGCTGACCGAAGACGAGAAGGAGCTGGGCGTCGCGTTGGTCGAGATGGGCGCCGGCACGACCGACATCGCCGTCTTCCACGAAGGCAAAATCCGTCACCTCGGCACCGTGAACTACGGCGGCAACAACGTCACCAGCGACATCGTGCAGGGAATGGGGGTGACACAGTCGGACGCCGAGCGGCTGAAGGAGCGCTACGGCTGCGCGTACGAGCCGCTGGTCGATCCGAGCGATGTGATTCAGCTGCCGAGTACCGTTGCGCAGGGCGACCGCCACATCCAGCGCCAGGTGCTGTCGCACATCATCCATCAGCGGATGGACGAGATCTTCAATCTGGTGCTGAACGAGATTCAGCGCGCCGGCTTTGCGCAGCGCCTGAACGGCGGCGTGGTGATCACGGGCGGCGCC
>DASSNV010000185.1:0-11483 GCA_035701245.1 Gemmatimonadaceae bacterium
TTCGCGGCGCCATCACACAAAGGAGCGCACCTTTTTATGAGATTCAGAACTCCAATGCTGTCCGCCGCCGCGATGATTCTGGCGGTTGGGGCAGTTGCTTGCAGCACCGACCTCGCTGGCCCGCCGCCGACCCTCGATGACCAGACCATCGACGCCGACATCGCCGCCACTTCGGGCGACGCCGTCGCTTCGCAGATCACCGGGTTCACCGACAACGTTGCGGCGGCGGGATCGTTCAACATGGTCTCGCCGAGCTACAACATCGTCACTTCGGGCGGCGCGTCAGCCAGGCCCGCGTTCAACGGCATCTCGGCCAGCTGCAGCTACGCCGACGGCCGCTACAGCTGCGCGGCGACGACCGAGGGCGGCATGACCGTCACCAGATCGTTCGCGTTCTATGATGCGCAGGGCAACACCGTGCAGAACTTCGACGCGACCAAGGTCGAGTCGGTGAACTTCCACGCGCAGATCGATGGAAACTTCCAGCGCGATCTGTTCTGGAGCGCCGGCGTCCACAGAAGTCAGGACCTCACCGTCAGCGGCCTCATCAGCATGAGCCCGCAGCGGAAGTGGAACGGCCTCGGAAGTGGCGCTGACACCGTCACGCATATCGGTTTTGACGGCATCAGAAGTCTGGCCGGCAACGCCGCGGACACCGTCAACAACGTCGTGATGCCCGGCCCCGACGCAGCGAGCCAGATTCCGCTCAGCGGCAACATTGTCGTCGGCGTCGACTACACTGCGTCACTCGAGGGCGCGACCGGCAGCGTCAGCAAGGAAGTGAAGCGCCGGGTCGTCGTCACGTTCGACGGTACCAACACTCCCACGCTCGAGATCGGCAGCATGACTTGCCTGCTGCACCTCGATACCCATGCCGTGGATTCCTGCCAGTAGATTGGATCATCGTTAACAAAAAAGCGCCGCGGATTCTCCGCGGCGTTTTTTTTGTCTGGCATCCGGCGCCATTCCAGCGTGATTGAACGAGCTTATAGTCACACGGGTATCACAGGCATCAAGGAAGACTACCAGCTGGCGGCAATCGGCGGAGCAGCGGGCGGCTCCGAGCCATGGTTGGATGAAAAGCCGCGCGTCGGACGCGCGTGCAGTTATCAAATACATGCTCAGCGCCGCCAGCCGCTCCGCTCACTGCTCCCCGCTGGTAGTTTTCAATAACGCTTCTACTCCGAAAATGCCCAATCACCGCCTCGTTTTGTCTACTCTCATCTCTGCAACCGCGCTCGCCTGCGCGCCCGCCACTGTTACGACCAACACGGGCCAGGCGCCGGCGACCTCGACCCCCAGCTCCGCCAATCCGTTCTTCGTCGAGAGCACCCTCCCGTACCACGCGCCGCGCTTCGACCTGATTCGCAACGAGGACTACCAGCCCGCGTTCGACGAAGGGATGCGGCAGCACCTCGCCGAGATCGATGCGATCGCGAAGCAGACGGCGCCGCCGACTTTCGAGAACACCATCGTGGCGATGGAGCGGAGCGGCGCGCTCCTCACCCGCGTCGCTAAGGCGTTCAGCGGCGTCTACGGCGCGAATACCAACGACACCCTGCAGCACGTTCAGGAAGTCGAAGCGCCCAGGCTCGCCGCCCACAACGACGCGATCTATCTGAACGACCAGCTGTACCAGCGGGTGAAAAGCATCTACGATCGGCGCAATGCAGGTGACCTGACGCCCGAGCAGAAGGAACTGGTCGAACGCTACAATCGCGATTTCGTGCGCGCGGGCGCCCGACTGTCCGAGGCGGACAAGATTCGAATGCGCGCTCTGAACAAGGAGCTGTCGGAGCTTTCGTCAGAGTTCACCCGGAAGCTTCTCGCCGGCACCAAGGCGGGCGCGCTCGTCGTCGACAATGTCTCCGACCTCGCCGGCCTGACCGCCGACGAGATCAAGACGGCATCCGAGGCGGCAAAGGATCGCGGTCTCACCGGCAAGTGGGTGCTCCCGCTCCAGAACACCACCCAGCAGCCGGCCCAGGCCGAGCTCACCAATCGCGCGGTGCGGCAGAAGCTGTTCGAGCTCTCTACCATGCGCACCTCACGTGGCGACAGCAACGACACCAAGAACACCATCAAGCGGATGGCCGAGCTGCGCGCCGAGAAGGCGAAGCTGCTCGGCTACCCGACGTGGGCGGCGTACGCGCTGGAGACCCAGGGCGCGAAGACTCCCGAGAACGCCATCAAGCTGTTGACCGATTTGGTTCCTGCCGCGACTGGGCGAGCGCGTGAGGAAGCCGCCGACATGCAGAAGCTGATCGACTCGCAGGGCGGCGGTTTCAAGCTCCAGCCGTGGGACTGGCAGTACTACGCCGAGCAGGTGCGGAAGGCGAAGTACGATCTCGATGAGTCGCAGATCATGCCGTACTTCGAGCTTAACAACGTGCTGCAGAACGGTGTGTTCTTCGCCGCCAACAAGCTTTACGGGATCACCTTCAAGGAGCGCCACGACATTCCGGTCTATCATCCGGATGTCCGCACCTTCGAGGTGTTCGACGCGAATGGTCAGCCGCTGGCGCTTTTCTACGCTGACTACTTCAAGCGAGACAACAAGCAGGGCGGCGCGTGGATGGATCAGTTCGTCGATCAATCGAAGCTGATGGGCACGAAGCCGGTGGTTTACAACGTCGCGAATTTTACGAAACCCGCGCCCGGTCAGCCGGCGCTGCTAACGTATGACGATGTGACCACCATGTTCCACGAGTTCGGTCACGCGCTGCACGGGATGTTCTCCAACGTCGAGTATCCGACGTTGTCGGGGACGAGTGTGCCGCGCGATTTCGTGGAGTTCCCGTCGCAGTTCAACGAGCACTGGGCACTCGACCCGACGGTGTTCGCGAACTACGCCAAGCATTATCAGACCGGTGCGCCGATGCCCGCGGCGCTGGTGGCGAAGATCAAGAATTCGCAGACCTTCAATCAGGGTTTCGCGTTCACCGAGCTGCTCGAGGCGTCGCTGCTCGATTTCGCGTGGCACACCCTGGCGCCCGGGACGATTCCGTCCGACGTCGATTCCTTCGAGGCCGCGTCGCTCCAGCGATTCAACGTTGCGGTGCCCGAGATCCCGCCGCGCTATCGCAGCACGTACTTCTCGCACATCTGGGACGGCGGTTATTCGGCCGGCTACTATGCATACACGTGGAGCGAAGTGCTCGACGACGATGCGTACGCCTGGTTCCGCGAGCACGGCGGTCTCACTCGCGAGAACGGCCAGCGCTTCCGCGACATGGTCCTGTCCCGCGGTGGAACCGAAGACGCGGCGGCGATGTATCGCGCGTTCCGCGGCCGCGATCCGAGTGTCGACGCACTGCTCGAATCCCGCGGACTGAAGCCCCCGACTTCGCCTTGACTTAACTCCCGCCGGCCGCGTGCTGCTTCGGCATCGCGGTTGGCGGTCGGTGACGGTGTCCTCTTCGGGCCAGAGTCCTCGCCTGCCGCTCGCCTTGCGGCTTCGCGTCACCGCGCCGCGGGATGACAACTTTGGCGGCGCTGGCTGCGCGTGGCCCTATGAGGACACCGTCACCTCCCTGCACGGGTTCGTACTCACGCGGCCGCTGGCTCCGCCGGCCCGGGCCGCTTATCGCGCAACCTTTTGCACGGGCGCGCCGAGCTCCGCTCGGCACGCTCCCGCGTGTAGGCGATTGATTCCCCGCAGTTCGCCGGCGTGACCGCGGGTCAAGATTCAACCCTCGCCCAAAGGCGCAAGCATGGTGTCAGGAATCTCGCGGATCCCAGAGGGAAGGCGGAGGAGGTCCTCGCAGCGAGCCCGACTTTGCGACAAGGAGACCCGCGAGTGAGCAGAGCGAACGAGCGCGGTTAGGGGCTCCGCCCGAGCAAAGTCCGCGAGCGAAGCAGGACCTCCTCCGCCGTACCGGGGAAGATGCGTCTGATTCCTGACAGCCCATGGCTTCCCCTGAGCCCGGGTTGAATCTTGACAATTCCTTAACACGACAGCATTTAGTGGCCACGCGTTTAGCTCGCGAGGCTGGAGACCCTCGCCGATTCCGGCTACACGGATATTCGGTGATGTTCGGCTACCCACCAGCGAGCAGGACCAAAGCGGCGAAAGTCCCACTTCACCACCCTGTGGAGGACCTCCGTATGGCAGCTGTTCGTCGTCTCACTCTGGCGCTGGTGGCCGGCCTTCTATGGTCGATCCCGATCAGCGCACAAAACCCGGTCCCACCCACAGGTACCATCACTGGCCGAGTCGTCGACGCCGAGACCCAGGCGGCTGTCCCGGACGTCAGCGTCTTCGTCGAAGGCACCAGACGCGGCGCCGTTACGGCTTCTGATGGTACCTTCACCATCGGCGGCGTACCCTCGGGATCTCAGACCGTAAGAGCGCGCCACATTGGATTCGGCGCACCAGTCCAGGTCGTCACGGTACCGAACGGTGGATCCGTTTCGGTGATCTTCTCGATGAGCCGCCAGGCGGCGGTCCTCGAGGAAGTCGTCACCACCGGCTATGGAACGCAGCGACGCCTTGCCATCACCGGTTCGGTGGCGACGATCGATGCGGACCAGGCCAAGGTCGCCGTACCGACCAACGTCACCAACCTCATCGAAGGTCGCGCCACCGGTGTCCAGGTCACCCAGAACAGCGGTGAGCCGGGCGCGGGCGCGCACATTCTGATTCGTGGCGGTACTTCGATCAGCGCCAGCAACGAGCCGCTCTATGTCATCGACGGCGTCGCGGTCTCCGGCAATCAGACCGAGCCCGGCGGATTCGGGATCGGTGGTGATCCGCCGCTCCCGCGCAATCCGCTCAATCTCATCAACCCGGCGGACATCGCCAACATCACCATCCTGAAGGACGCCGCCGCCACCGCGATCTATGGTGCGCGCGCCGCTAACGGTGTCGTGCTCATCGAGACCAAGAAGGGCAGCGCCGGCGGGCCGAGCATGGAGTACGAGTTCTCTGCGGGCTCGTCGTGGAATCCGCGTCGGCTCGACGTGTTGAGCGGACAACAGTACCGCGATTTCATCCAGGCCAACGTGCCTGGTGCGTTTGCAGGTGAAGGCACCGCGAATACCAACTGGGAAGACGCGCTGATGCGTCACGCGGCGACCATCAATCACAACCTGTCATTTGCTGGCGGCTCGGCGAACACTCAGTACCGCGCTTCGCTGAACTTCTTCGATCAGGACGGCGTGGTGATCGCCAACGGCATGAAGCGCTATCAGGCGCGCGTGAACGGCACCCACCAGGCCATCGATGGCAAGCTCCGCATGGGACTCAATCTCACGGGCGCGCATGTCATCAACGATTATCTGCCATTCAATGAAAACACCGGCTTCGAGGGCGGTGTTTTTATTAACATGGTGAACTTCAACCCGACGCACCCGATCACGGTTACAGACCCTGCGACTGGAATCACGACCTACTACGAGATCGCACCAGGCGCCCAGTCGGTCCGCAACCCGGTCGCGATGGCGAATCAGGTTCTCGATAAGGGCACCTCTGATCGCACGCTCGGCAACATGTCGGCTGACTACGATCTGTTCCCCAGCCTGACGGCCCGCGTCAACATTGGTGTCGATCGCACCGAAGGCGCTCGCAACTTCTACCTGCCGCGCGCCAGCGCGGTCGGTGCCGGCTTCAACGGCCTGGCGCAGCGCGCCAGTCGTGACGAAACGACCAAGCAGCTGCAGACCCTGCTCACGTTCCATCCGTCGCTCTCGAACTCGAAGGAAGTCGACATCGTCGGCGGCTACGAGTTCAACGGCAACACGATCAACGAATTCGGCGTCCAGACCCGCGACTACCTCACCGACGCCTTCACTTTCAATAGTCTCGGCAGCGGCAACGTCGTCGAGCCGCCGTACGCGGTTCGCACCGACAGCCGGCTCGTGTCGTTCTTCGGCAGAGCGAATCTCGGATTGGCCGAGAAGTACTTCATGACCTTCGTGCTGAGAAAGGACGGCGCGTCGGAGTTCGGAGCCAATCACAAGTGGGCGACCTTCCCGGCCGTGTCGGCCTCCTGGCGTCTCAGCCAGGAAGGCTTCATGCGTACCGGCCCGTTCAGCGAGCTGAGACTGCGCGCCGGATGGGGCAAGCAGGGCAACCCGGCGGTGCCTCCGTACTCCTCGCTCATTCTGCTCGGCGCAAGCGGCGGTTCCCGTTACGCATTCGGCGACCAGCCGGTGACCGGTGTCCAGCCGATCCGCAACGCCAATCCCGACCTCAAGTGGGAAGAAACGGCGCAGACCAACGTCGCTCTCGATTACGGCTTCCTGAACAACCGCCTGAACGGAAGCCTCGAGTACTACGTCAAAAACACCCACGACCTGCTGCTAACGGTGCAGGTTCCGCAGCCGGCGGTCGTCGGTGACCGTCTCGAGAACATTGGCAAGATCCGCAACAAGGGCATCGAGCTTTCGCTCGACGGCCTCGTAATGCAGCGCAGCCAGTTCACCTGGAACGCCGGCTTCGCGTTCTCGCACGACAACAACGAGGTCGTCGATCTTGGCGCGCGCACTTTCATCCCCGACGCTCTCGCCAGCGGCCAGGGCCAGTCCAACCAGTTCACCCAGCGTATCGTGCCGGGCGAGCCGCTCGGCACGTTCTACGGGCCGGTTTTCGCCGGCTGGAATTCCGCCGGGCAGCAGCTTTTCAACCACTACACCGTCACCCGTGACGCCAACGGCCGCGAGACCAGCCGCGAGCTGGCCGGCACCGTGACATCGGCCGGAATCACCGGCGATGACTTCCTGGTGCTCGGCAGCGCAAATCCGAAGTACACTCTGGGTATCCATACCAACGGAAACTGGAAGAGCTTCGATTTCAGCATGCTGATCAACCGCGTTGCCGGCCAGAAGGTGTTCAACAACACCGCTCTGGTGTACTCGACGAAGGGCAACGCGCTCCAGGACAAGAACTTCCTGGCGTCGGCGCTCAACGATCCGACGGCGATCACCGAGCCGGCGATCTACTCCTCACGCTGGATTGAGGACGGCTCGTTCACCCGTCTGGCGAACATCACCATCGGCTACACCTTCGACATGCCGGCTTTCACCGGTATCGCCAGAGGGTCGCGCGTTTACATCTCGGGCGACAACCTCGCGCTGTGGACGCCGTACTCGGGCTACGATCCCGAAGTCCACTCGCAGCTGCCGGGCATCGCTCCGCGCGGCATAGACTATCTCCACTATCCGCGTCCCCGCACATTTACGGGAGGCCTCCGTGTCTCTTTCTAACACCCGACTCATGAAAACCAAACTTGCCGCAGCGGGCATCGTCGCGCTCTGCGTGCTCGCGCCCGCATGCACGGACCTCACCGAAGTTCCGTCGAGCGCGATCACACCCGAGAACTTCTATCGCAACGAAGACGAAGTGATCGGCGGACTGGCGTCGGTATACGCGCAGCTGCGCTCAACAAACGACGAGTACTACAACATCTCGGAGATCAGCACCGACGAGATGATCGTTCCGACTCGCGGCCAGGACTGGTACGACAACGGCAAATGGCTGGACATTCACCGCCAGACATTTACACCGAACAGCCCTGCCGGACTCGACAACATCAACTCGGCGTGGACCAACCTGTTCCAGGGTGTCGCCCGCGCCAACGTCGTGCTCAACGGCATCGCCAACACCAACTTCGCCAGCAAGCCGACAGTCACGGCGGAGCTAAGGGTGTTGCGGGCGTTCTACTATTACCTCCTGATGGACCTGTTCGGTGGCGTTCCGATTGTGACCGATGTCTCGATCGAGCCGCGCGCGCAGAACACAAGGGCGGAAGTATTCCAGTTCATCGAGAAGGAGCTGAAGGAAGCGAGACCTGATCTGCCGGCGACGTGGCCGGCGGACATGAACGGCCGCGTTACCCAGGGCGCCGTCGACGCAATGCTCGCCAGCCTCTACCTGAACGCGCAGGTCTTCACCGGTACGGTCACCGCGGCCGGTCTGCAGCCGGGCACGGCACACTGGCAGGACGCCCTCGATGCCGCCAACGCGGTCATCACGTCCGGGCACTACTCGCTGGCGACGGACGCTTCAGTGGGTTGCACCAGTCGCCCGGGCTGCGGGTGGCAGAAGAACTTCACGGCCGACAACAACACTTCACCCGAGATCATCTTCGCGGTGAAGTACGTGAATGTCACCGACCTCGGCCTCAACTTCCTGATGCGCGCGCTGCACTACAATCAGTACAACGGCGCCGAAGCTCCGTGGAACGGCTTCTCCACGCTGGCGGATACCTACGCGGCGTTCAACCCCAACGACGAGCGGGCGAAGCTGATTTTCCTCGCCGGAAACCAGGTCAACCTCGCCACCGGGCAGCAGGCGTACGACCGTCAGGGCAACCCGCTGTTCTTCGATCCCAACATTCCGGACGTGACGGCGGCAACCGAAGGCCAGGGTGTTCGTATCGCCAAGTGGCCCTTCGATCCGAATCACGTCAACCACGACGCCGGGAACGACTACGCGTGGTTCCGGCTCGGCGAGATGTATCTGATCAGAGCCGAAGCCGAGAACGAGCTTGGTCAGACGGCGGCAGCGATCGCGGACATCAACATCATCCGCGCCCGCGTATTCTCACCGCCGCAACCGCTTGCCGCGGGTCTCACCCAGCAGCAGGTGCGCGATGCGATCCTGAATGAGCGTCTGTTCGAGCTCACGGCGGAGGGCAAGCGCCGTCAGGATCTGATTCGCGCTGGCAAGTTCACGTCGGGTACCTGGTACGCCAAGACGTCGAACGCGCCGTTCAAGGTCCTGTTCCCGATCCCGCAGACGCAGATCGAGACCAATCCTCTGCTCGTGCAGAATCCGGGTTACTGATCCGGCAGCTCAATCTTTTTCCTCATCATGGCCTGCTCTCCCCGGAGGGCAGGCCATGATGTGCTAAGGGTGGTCGATATTTGAAAAATGCGGCCTTGAGGCTGAGGCTCCGCTATCTCCTTCCCGCGTTGTATCTCGCCGCATGTGCCGGCAACGAGCAAAAGCAGGAAATCTCGAGCGGCAGAACGGCGGCACCGCCCGTCGACAGCCATCTCTTCACGCTCCTCCCGGCGAGCTTCACCGGCATTGACTTCGAGAACCGGATCACCGACACCCAGGAGCTCAACGTCTTCACCTACCGCAATTTCTATAACGGCGGCGGGGTGGCGACCGGTGATCTGAACGGCGACGGCATGCCCGAGGTGATGCTGACCTCCAACCAGCACGGGAACCGGCTGTACCTGAACAAGGGCCAGTTCGAGTTCCAGGACATCACCGCGGCTGCAGGCGTCGGAGGTAAGGGCGGCTGGGCAACCGGTGTCGCGTTCGGCGACGTGAATGGCGACGGCCTGCTCGACATCTACGTCTGCTACGCCGGCATCGCGACGGGCGCGAAGCGCGCCAACGAGCTCTACATCAACCAGGGCTTCGACATCAAGGGTATCCCGACCTTCAAGGAGCAGGCGTCGGATTACGGCGTCGCCGACGAAGGCCCATCGACTCAGGCCGCGTTTCTCGACTACGACCGCGATGGGAATCTCGATCTCTTTCTCGTCAACAATTCGTATCGGCCCGCCAACAGGTTCGGCCTGCGCAACATCCGGAACGAGCGTGATCCGCTGAATGGTGACAAGCTCTTTCACAACGATGGCAACGGCCACTTCACCGACGTCAGCGCCAAAGCGGGAATCTTCGGCAGCGAGATAGCGTTCGGACTCGGGATCGCAGTCAGCGACGTCAATCGCGACGGCTGGCCGGACATCTACGTCTCGAACGATTTCTTCGAGCGCGATTATCTGTACATCAACAACCACGACGGGACTTTCGACGAGCGGCTCGACCGCGAGATGCCGTACCTCTCGTCATTCTCGATGGGGCTGGACATCGCCGACGTCAACAACGACGGCTGGCCCGACGTGTACACCACCGACATGCTGCCCGCCGACGAGTATCGGCTGCGCATGACGTCGAGCTTCGAGGGGTGGGAAAACTATCGGACCAAGATCAAAAACGGATTCCACCGCCAGCTGATGCGGAACATGCTGCAGCTGAATAATGGCAACGGGACTTTCAGCGACATCGGCCAGCTGGCGGGCGTGGCGCGCACCGACTGGAGCTGGAGCGCGCTGCTCGCGGATCTCGATCTCGATGGCTACAAGGATCTGTACGTCACCAACGGCATCGCCAGGGACGTGACGTCGCAGGATTACATCGCCTTTCTCGGCAACGATCGCACTTTTGCAGCAACGACGAAGGGCAAAAAGGTGGACTTCAAGTCGCTGACCGATGCGATGACTGCGACGAAACTCCCGCACTACGCATTTCGCAACAACGGCAACCTGACTTTTGAGGATGTGTCGGCGAGCTGGGGACTCGATCAGGTGAGCTTCGGCAACGGCGCTGCGTACGCGGATCTCGACGGCGATGGCGCGCTCGACCTCGTCGTCAACAACACCGACGACAAGGCATTCGTGTACCGCAACAACGCGCGAACGTTGCACAAGGACAATCACTACCTGCAGGTGAAGCTGGAGGGCGAGGGCCACAACCGGCTCGGAGTCGATGCCAGAGTCATGGTCGTCGTCGGAACCGATACGCTCTACCAGGAGCAATCGCCGGTTCGCGGCTTCGAATCGAGCGTGGACTATGTCCTGACCTTCGGCATCGGCCGCCCGGACAGTGTGCGCGCGGTCATCGTGACCTGGCCCGACGGCCGCATCACGACAGTGAATAATGTCGCAGCCAATCAACGTCTGACGGTGAGGCAATCAGCCGCCACCAAGCCGACGTACTCACTCCCCTCTCCGCCGCGGACGATCGTTACCGACGTCAGTCAGCGGGTCAGCCTGCCGTTCGTCCACCGCGAGAACGACTACGTCGACTTCGATCGCGAGCGACTGATGCCACGGATGCTTTCCACCGAGGGACCGCCGCTGGCGGTCGCCGACGTCAATGGCGATGGACTCGACGACATCTTCATCGGCGGCGCGAAAGGCCAGGCCAGCGCGCTCCTGATCCAGCGCGCCGACGGCAGCTTCGCCAGGAGCAACGAGAGGCTGTTTGCCCAGGACAGCCTCGCCGAAGATGTCGGCGCCGTTTTCTTCGACGCCAACGGTGACGGCCGGCCGGATCTGTACGTGTCGACCGGCGGGACGGAGTTCTCGGAGGGATCGGTACC
The DNA here is from genome assembly GCA_035701245.1 of Gemmatimonadaceae bacterium. GTDB lineage: Bacteria > Gemmatimonadota > Gemmatimonadetes > Gemmatimonadales > Gemmatimonadaceae > UBA4720. The sequence goes on from DASSNV010000185.1 coordinate 11,127, forward strand.
GCTCAACGATCGGCTGTACCTGAATGCCGGCAAGGGCGAGTTCAGAAAAGCGACCAACGCCGTCCCGCCGCTGCTGGTCAGTGGCTCGCGCGTCGCGGCGGCTGACTTCGACGGCGACGGCGCGATCGATCTTTTCGTCGGCGGGCGGAGCATCCCCGGGCGCTATGGACTCGACCCGCAAAGCGCGCTGCTCCGCAACGATGGCCGCGGGCGATTCACCGACGTCACCGACGCGGTCGCGCCGGGCCTGTCCCACGTCGGCATGGTCACCGATGCAGTCTGGAAGGACATTGATGGCGACGGCAGGGCGGATCTCATCGTCGTCGGCGAATGGATGCCGGTGACGGTCTTCCGCAA
>DASSNV010000186.1:0-6298 GCA_035701245.1 Gemmatimonadaceae bacterium
CGACCTGCACGTCCTCGTTGGTTTGCTCACCGACATCGAGGGCATCGAAGACATCTCGCTCTCAACCAACGGTACTCGTCTCATAGAGGTAGCTTCCGAGCTCCGACGAGCTGGACTCGATCGTGTCAACATCAGCGTCGATTCGTTGCGACCAGATCGTATTCGCTCGATCGCGCGGCGCAACATCGATTTCGATCCGATCGCAGCTGCGACCGCGGCCGAAGAGGCAGGGCTTTCACCGATCAAGCTCAACGTCGTCGCAATGCGTGGCGTGAACGACGATGAGCTGATCGACCTCGCGCGGCTGACGTTCGATCACGACTGGCACGTGCGGTTCATCGAGCTGATGCCCGTGGGAGATCTGCGCGCGCTGACCTGGGAGCACGTGGTGCCCAGCGATGAAGTGCTGAATCGGCTTGGTACGCTCGGTGTGCTCACCCCGGCAGCGGCACCGGCGCGCGGTAACGGACCCGCGCGATACTATCGTTTCGCGGGAGCTCGCGGCTCGATTGGTGTGATCACGCCGATGAGTCACACCTACTGCGCGAGCTGCAATCGCGTGAGGTTGACGGCGGATGGCAGATTGCGCACCTGTCTGTTCGGGGATCACGAAGTGGATCTGCGCACGCCGCTGCGCAACGGACAGCGACTGGAGCCGTACTTCCGAGCCGCGCTCGCGTCAAAGCCGAAGGAGCACGGGCTGCTGCAGATGGAGGTTGGAGGACTCAGGGCGCTGTCGCAAGTCGGCGGTTGACATCTCGGGGTCAGAGTTTCGGGCGCTGCGGCTAGCCACCACATGAAAGAATGCCGGCAGCTGCAGGCGTGACAGCTGCCACGCTGACAGCTCTCGGGAAGCATCGCGTCTCGTCGTCCGGGTCCCTAATTGGAATGGCGAAACGACGCAGACGTGCATTGCTGTGGGCGTAGCTGCTGTAAAGCTTGCAGCTGCCCGCTTCGGTATTGTTAGATGCATACGAAGCGCAACAATCCAGGCGCCGCATCAAGTTGATACCCGCACCTCGCTCCGATAACTTCAAAAGAGTCACTCTCCCACAACACCCGAAAGAAATGGTAAACAAAATCACGGTGGTCGGCGCTGGCAACGTTGGTGCGACCACCGCGCAGCGTATTGCGGAAAAATCTCTCGCCCGCACGGTCGTAATGGTCGACGTAGTCGAGGGAATACCACAGGGTAAAGGACTCGATCAGTGGCAGTCGGCGCCGATTGAGGGATTCGACTCCCGAATCATCGGCACCAACAGCTACGACGAGACCCGCGACTCGCAGATCGTCGTCATCACGGCGGGAATTGCGCGCAAGCCGGGGATGTCGCGCGACGACCTGCTCAACACCAACGCGGGCATCGTCAAGCAGGTCTCCGAGCAGATCAAGACGACTTCGCCGAACGCGATTCTCATCGTCGTCTCGAATCCGCTCGACGTCATGTCCTACGTCGCGATGAAGGTGACGGGTTTTCCCCGACAGCGCGTGCTCGGGATGGCCGGCGTCCTCGACACCGCGCGGTATCGCGCTTTTCTCGCCGAGGCACTCGACGTTTCGGTGCGCGACATTCAGGCGATGGTGCTCGGTGGTCACGGCGACACCATGGTTCCACTCATCTCGTACACTTCTGTGAGCGGCATCCCGATCACCCAGCTGATGCCGCAGTCGAAGCTGAACGCTATCGTCGACCGCACCCGCACCGGCGGCGCGGAGATCGTGAAGTACCTGAAGACCGGTTCGGCGTACTATGCGCCGTCCGCCGCCGCCGTCCAGATGTGCGAGGCGATCGTTCTCGATCAAAAGCGGATTCTGCCGTGCGCAGCCTGGCTCGAGGGCGAGTATGGCATGTCGGGTCTCTTTCTCGGCGTTCCCTGCAAGCTCGGCCGAAACGGACTGGAGCAGATCATCGAAGTCGAGCTCACTGGTGAGGAGCGCGACGCCCTGGCGAAGAGCGCGGAGGCGGTGCGCGAGCCAATGGGCGCGGTAAAACTGTAGCACGCTGATGGGCAGGATTCGCCGCTTCTACGCGTCCATGGTCGGCAAGAAAGTCGTCATGGGCGTCACCGGGTTGATTGGCGTCGGCTTCGTCATCCTTCATTCGCTCGGGAATCTGCTCGTATTCCGCGGGCCGGAAGCGATCAACTCCTACTCCCATTTTCTCAAGAGCTCGGGTGAGCTGCTCTGGGCGTTGCGCATCGTTCTGATCGTCGCCGTGATCCTTCATGTCGTCGCGGCCGTCCAGCTGAGCAGACAGAGTCTCGCCGCGCGTCCGGTCGGCTACGTGAAACGCGAGCCTCAGGCGGCAACCATTGCCTCACGTACCATGAGGTGGGGCGGCGTGCTGCTGCTCATCTTCATCGTCCTCCACATTCTTCACTTCACCACCGGTACCATCAGGCCAACGGGGTATTTCAGCAGCGAAGATGTCTACGCGAACGTCGTCGGTAGCTTTCGAATCTGGTGGGTCGCGCTCTTCTACATCGTCTCGATGATCGCGCTCGGTCTGCACCTCTTTCATGGCGCGTGGAGCTCGGTGCGCACCATTGGCGTCAGCCCTCGCTCGCCCCATCCTTTGCATCGCCGAATCTCGCTGGTGATCGCGGTGTTCGTGTGGGCAGCCTTCACGGCAATTCCGGTCGCCGTAATCGCGGGGTGGGTGCGATGACGCTCAACCTCGACGCGCGCATCCCGAGCGGCCCGCTGCCGGAGAAGTGGAACCGCCACCGCTTCGAGATGAAGCTGGTGAATCCGGCGAACAAGCGGAAAAACACGGTCATCGTCGTTGGATCCGGCCTCGCCGGCGGCGCCGGCGCTGCCACCATGAGCGAGCTTGGCTACAACGTGAAGTGCTTCTGCTTCCAGGATTCGCCCCGCCGAGCACACAGTATCGCGGCGCAGGGCGGTATCAACGCGGCCAAGAATTATCAGAACGACGGCGACAGCGTCTACCGGCTGTTCTACGACACGGTGAAGGGCGGCGATTTCCGCTCTCGTGAAGCGAACGTGTATCGGCTCGCCGAGCTGAGCGTGAACATCATCGATCAGTGCGTGGCGCAAGGCGTGCCGTTCGCGCGCGAATACGGCGGTCTCCTCGCAAACCGGTCATTTGGCGGCGCGCAGGTGTCGCGCACCTTCTACGCGCGCGGACAGACGGGCCAGCAGCTTTTGCTCGGTGCGTACCAGGCACTGGAGCGTCAGGTGCAACGTGGTGCGCTCAAGATGTACCCGCGCACCGAGATGCTCGATCTCGTCGTCATCGACGGGAAAGCGCGTGGGATCGTGACGAGAAATCTAGTGACCGGCGCGATCGAGTCACACGCCGCGGACGCGGTGGTCCTCGCCAGTGGCGGCTACGGCAACGTGTTCTACCTCTCGACCAACGCCCAGGGATCCAATGCGACCGCCATCTGGCGCGCCTATAAGCGGGGCGCCGCGTTCGCCAATCCGTGCTTCACCCAGATTCATCCGACGTGCATCCCGGTGAGTGGCGACTACCAGTCGAAGCTGACGCTGATGAGTGAGTCGTTGCGCAACGACGGCCGGGTGTGGGTGCCCAAGAAAGCGGGAGACAAGCGACCGCCGCGACAGATTCCGGAGAACGAGAGAGACTATTTCCTCGAGCGGAAATACCCGAGCTTCGGGAACCCGGCGCCGCGTGACATCGCATCGCGCGCCGCCAAGGAAGTCTGCGACGAGGGGAGGGGGGTCGGGGAGACGGGGCTCGGCGTTTATCTCGATTTTGCCGACGCGATCAAGCGGCTCGGCAGATCGGTGATCGAGGATCGCTACGGCAACCTGTTCCAAATGTACGAGCGCATCACCGACGAGAATCCCTATGAAGTGCCGATGCGAATCTACCCTGCGGTGCATTACACGATGGGCGGCTTGTGGGTCGACTACAATCTGATGAGCACCATCGAGGGCCTGCACGTCACCGGTGAAGCGAACTTCTCGGATCATGGCGCCAATCGTCTCGGCGCCAGTGCGCTGATGCAGGGACTCGCCGACGGCTACTTCATCATCCCGAACACAATCGGCGACTATCTCGCGACTCGGAAACCCGGGAAAATCGACACATCGCATCCGGCTTTCAGGGATTCGGAACGGCAGATCGCCGAGCGGACGAAGAAGTTCCTGTCGATCGACGGAACGCGAACGGTGAGCTCGTTCCATCGCGAGCTGGGGAAAATCATGTGGGAGTACTGCGGGATGGCGCGCAATGAAGCCGGCCTCAAGCTCGCGTTGCAGAAGATTCCCGAGCTGCGCGCCGAGTTCTGGCGCGATGTCAACGTGCCGGGCAGCGATGCGGAGATCAATCAGGCGCTCGAGAAAGCAGGCAGGGTCGCCGATTTCCTGGAGCTGGCCGAGCTGATGTGTCTAGACGCTCTCGACCGGACCGAATCATGCGGCGCGCACTTTCGGGAAGAGTATCAGACGCCGGAAGGCGAGGCCCTCCGCGACGACGAGCACTTCGCGTACGTTGCCGCATGGGAGTACGCAGGAGAGGGCAAGCCGCCGATCCTCAACAAGGAGCCGCTCGTTTTCGAGAACGTGAAGCTCAGCCAGAGGAGCTACAAATAATGAATCTCACTCTTCACGTCTGGCGGCAGCCCGGACCCGATGCGCCCGGAAAAATGGTGAAATACGACGCGCGCGATATTAATCCGGACATGTCGTTCCTCGAGATGCTCGATGTGGTCAATGAAGGCCTGACCGAGCGCGGCGACGTTCCAATCGCGTTCGACAACGACTGCCGCGAAGGGATTTGCGGGATGTGCAGTTTGATGATCAACGGCGTCGCACACGGTCCGATGAAGGGCACCGCTACCTGTCAGCTGCACATGCGCAGCTTCAGGGACGGCGACACCATCTATATCGAGCCGTGGCGCGCGAGAGCGTTTCCAGTGCTCAAGGATCTGGTGGTCGATCGCTCGGCATTCGATCGGATCATCCAGGCTGGCGGGTTCATCAGCGCGCCGACGGGCGGGGCTCAGGACGCCAACAGCGTACTCATCTCCAAGGAAAGCGTCGACGACGCAATGGATGCCGCGGCGTGCATTGCCTGCGGCGCGTGTGTCGCAGCGTGTCCAAACGCATCGGCCTCATTGTTCACTGCGGCGAAGATCACGCACCTCGGATTGCTGCCGCAGGGTCAGCCGGAGCGTTACCGTCGTGCGCTGGCGATGATCGAGCAGATGGACATTGAGCACTTCGGCAGCTGCACCTGGCACGGTGAATGTCAGGAGGCGTGTCCCAAGGAAATCAGTCTCGACACCATCACCCGGATGAACCGCGACTACATTCGCGCGCGGGCGCTGGGAACCCGCCCCTGATGCCACGAGAGCCGGCATCGCGCCGGCTCTCGGTTTACCGCCTCAGGCGTCGCCGCGCTCTCGCTTGCGGTTGAGCCTGGTTCTTTCGCTTTCCCGCTCCGCCTCATCGTGCTGTTGCCGGTCCTCGGCGAGTCGGTGGACGGCGTTGTGGTGCCCCGGGTTCTTCGGTGGGTCGCTTCGCGTCTGACTTTCGTCGGCCGCGTCGGGGCTTCGTGAGTGCAGCTGCTCGATGAACTTGCCGTGAGTCTTGGATCCGTGCTGGCCCTCGGCGTGGTCCTGAGGGCCCTTCTGTAAGCCATCGCGATTCTGCATCAGTCCTGCGTCCTCTCGATTACGGTTGGTCCGTTCCATTTGGGCAAGGGGAGGGCCACACTACAGTCGCGGAAGCGTGACGCCCTGCTGCCCCTGGTACTTGCCTTTCTTGTCCTTGTAGGATACCTGCGGCTCTTCCTCGCCCTTGAAGAAGAGGACCTGCGCTATCCCTTCGTTGGCGTAGATGCGGGCGGGTAGCGGCGTAGTGTTGGAGATCTCGAGGGTGACGAAACCTTCCCACTCGGGCTCGAACGGGGTGACGTTGGTGATGATCCCGCACCGGGCGTAGGTCGACTTGCCGACGGTGATCGTCACGACATCGCGCGGGATCCGGAAGTACTCGACCGAGCGCGCCAGGGCGAACGAGTTGGGCGGAACGATGCAGACGTCGCCCTCGAACTCGACAAAGGATTTCGGGTCGAAATTCTTCGGATCGACGACGGAGTTGAGCACGTTCGTGAAAATCCTGAATTCGGGTGCGACTCGCATGTCGTAGCCGTAGGAACTGACGCCGTAGGAGATGACGCCCGATCTGACCTGACTGCTCTCGAAGGGCTCGATCATCCCGTGCTCTTTCGCCATCCGGGTGATCCAGCGGTCCGACTGAATTGACATTTGAAAGGATAGATGGAAGGGGAAGCGGGAAGCGG
>DASSNV010000187.1:0-9386 GCA_035701245.1 Gemmatimonadaceae bacterium
TCGACGAGCTGCCGCAGCTGGTAAACGTGATCCGCGGCGACATGAACATCGTCGGTCCGCGTCCCGAGCGTCCGGTGATCTTCTCGCGTCTCAGTCAGGACATCGCCGAGTATCCGCTCAGGCAGCGCGCCAAACCAGGCATCACCGGCTGGGCGCAAATCAATCACAAGTACGACGAGTGCGTCGATGACGTTCGCACCAAGGTCAGGTATGATCTCGAGTACATCGAGCGCCAGGGCATGACCGAGGACCTGCGGATAATGGCGCGGACGGTGCCGGTGGTGATTCTGGGGAAGGGCTGGTAACGCCTGACTAGCGTGGCCGCGGAACCGGCGGCCACATCTCCACTCCGACTTCAGCATACGCCTGGGTCGCGGCATCGGGCCGCGGATCCCCGACGGCGTCGCGCATCAGCCATCCGCTGCATAGTCCGGCAACGCTTACCGCCTGCAGGCAGAGGTGAACCGGGATAGCCCGCAACGCGAAGAACGCTCCACGCAAACGCGCGATCTCACCAACCGTGCGAGCGTCTGCAATCACCGCCAGGAGTACTCCGACAGCAGTGATGAGAACCCCGTCGCGCCCAGGCATGAACGCGCCCAGCAAGGCGACTGTAGAAAGCGCACCGACAAGCGGCAGCGCCGGACGGGTCAATGTGAATACGACGTCGGCTGGCGACGAAGCTCTGGTCTGCTGATAGCCGAGGGATCGCGCGAGTAAGGCGCTGCGGGTGAAAGTCTCGCGGAACGCGGCCCTGACCGTCCATCTGCGGAGTTGAGCGACACGGAGGTCGCGGGTCAGCAGGACATCGTGGCCGGTGCGAAGTAGGCGCTGGCCGAGCTCTACGCCTTCGAGCGTTCCCGTGCCGAATCTCCATTCATCGTACATCCCCGAAGATGCAAGACTGGAGCGGCGCACCACCCCGCATCCGGATCCAAATCCGCCGCCGACGCCCGCATGCGATGATTCGCCGACGCTGAGGAGAACGCTCCAGTACTCGGACATGAAATTGCCCGCGGACGCGCGATGATCGTGGGTTGCCGCAACCGCATCAAGACCGGGATGCTTGTCGAGAGCTTCGACCATCAGTCTCAGGGTCTCGGGCTTCACCGCAATGTCCTGATCGATGAAGGCGACCAGCCTGCCGCGCGCGATCTCCGCACCGCGATTGCGGGCGTACGCACGACCCGATCGACGCGAAGTCAGCCGGACGACGGTGTCCGCGTACCGGGCAGCGATCGCAGGTGAGCCATCGTCGCTCGCATCGTCAACGACGATCAGCTCGATTTCTATCTCGCGGAAATCGCTCTCGATGATGGACTGCAACGATCGCGCGAGAGTGGCAGCCCCGTCGGCTACAGCGACGACGACCGAGAGATCAATCTGACGTAGCATACGCGGGTGCTAACAGGTGCTGGCGATACTTCGCTCGGCGACGTCGGCGCCGTGCAGCACTGCCCCGCTCAGGAGCGTCACGATGTCTCCAGTCGCGTGCGACATGGCAAGCTCTCGTAAATCGGCAGCGCTCGTTCCGGCGGGAGCCAGCAGGAACTGCGCTTTTCCAACACACCGCTGCAGGGCGTTGAGATTTGCGGGCTGCCCGGCGCACGCGATGAGGACGTCAACCTCCTCGGCACCGTTCACCCGTAAGCCTTCGGCGAGCTTGTCAGGCATCACGGCATGATTCTCAGGAAGCACCACGACCATCGAAACGCGGGGGGTTTTCCGCGGCGTGCGGACATCGGCGCACTCGGAAGCAGGACTGGCGATTCCGTAATCCCTGACCGGCGCATCCGACTGAGCGGCGCGATCACGGATCGGCCGCTGGTATGGGTGAGCCTCAGTCGTCGGAGCGTGGTCTGGCAGGCCTCGGATCATTGATTGCTTGGAATTGGCTTTACTGCGACGTCAGGCGAGAGCCCGACGGGCAAATAGCATACTTTGTGGTCACAACGGTAACTTGTTGATACGTCTGTACATACGACCTCAACAGAGCGTCCGCCTGCGCGCCGCGCGCCACGATTGCGTTGCGCAGTTGCCACACGGGCGCAGGCGTCCGCGGGCGAGAAGGCGCTCATGCCGCTGAGACGCCCGCTCGAGGGGTTGGGCTCCAGGTGATCTTCTGCTGGCCCCTCAACGCGTCGAACCAGGCGAGGAAGCCGGCCGTGAAGACGGCAACGGCGAAACCTGAGAGAGCAACCGGACGGAAGCGCACCGTGCCGCGTTTCCTCAAGGCGTAGATGCCTGCGATGTATCCCACCATCAGTACGCTCAGGGCTGCCGCGGCGGCGACATTGCTCGGCGCCAGCGCCATCAACGCGAGTACCGAGAACGGAGCGAGAAGGTAGGGTAACCATCGCAGCAGCTTATGGCTGATCAACATCAGCGAGAAGCCGCCGTACCGAAGCGGGTTCATCATCCCACGAAAGTGGAAGAGAGTGCCAAGCCCCCGCGCCATCGTCCGGGATTTTCTCCGGAACTCCGAGCGCATCGCTCCGGTCGCCGGCACCAGGCACACGGCATCGGGAACGCTGACGGATCGGTAGCCTTTTTTCCGCGCCACCAGGGCGGCTGCGAAGTCCCAGCTCAGTGCGGCGGGAAGTGGTTCATCGTGGATCAGGCGCCGGATGGCAAAGAAGCAACCGCTCGCGCCGACTATGGAGCCGGCGCGCGTCTCCAGGTCACGAATCCACATCTCGTAGCCGGTGTAGCCTACTTCGCCGCCCGCGGTCGCTGCAGCGGCGTCCACGCTCACGTCGCGTCCGGAGGCAACACCGACCGATGGATCGGCGAACGCGGATACCAGGGCGCGAAGCGCTGTCGAAGGAACTTCGACGGTGGCGTCGACGTTCACGATGATTTCGCCAGTCGCCACGGAAACCGCCGCGTTTTCGGCGGCGGTCTTACCCCTGCGCTCGGGCGCACGGAGGAGCTGAATACCCTCGGGAGCGAATTCCCGGACGATCGAATCGGTCCCATCCGTCGACGCGTCCGACAAGACAAGTATCTGGAGCTCGCGCGGATACTCGAGCTCTGTGAGCCGCTGAAGGGTGCGACGAATGTTCGATTCCGCGTTGTAGACGGGCACGGTGATCGTCACCGACGGCCACGCCCAATCGGCCGGAGCGGAGACTGGTCGAGCTCGACGCAGACGCGTGACCAGCCACAGCAAAACGGGATACGCGACGTAGCTGTAGAAGCCGGCGACGATCGGAGAAATAACAATTGCGATGGCTAGCTCGGACATTGCTTAAGCGAGGCGTCACTGGCGGACCAGCCAGCTGGTGTCGGCGTGGCGAGCAAAGGCGCCGGGCCTGCGCGCCTTGCCCATCCCCGGCAATGGCATTGCACGTGCCGCGGCCAAGCTCGCCTAAGTTGTTATGGGATAATCAGTTGAACCAGGCGCGCGCGTGGAGGGATGGCGCGAGGTGGCAGCAATCTGTTGCGGCGCCGCGACGTGCCCTAGCCGCTGACAGGTCCCTTTAAGGCTTCAATCCCCGAGACAATCTGGATGAATGCACTCAGAGACTCAGGATATGGATAACGAGGAATGGCGTATCGGTCGACCGATCCTTCGACGATGGAGCGCGATGACACCGACAATTGGACAGTGGACAGCGCGGCGGTCATCCCTGCCCTCGCTACGCTTCCCTTCTCTCGAGCGGAGAAATCCAGCGGAGTTCCGTTCGGATAGCAGAAGACCGGCACTGCTGATTCGGTTTGCGCTCGTAGAGTTTCCCAGGAATCCGCGATCTCCCGGTTAGATCGCGTCGAATCGACCTGCGAAAGGATCGGATGCGTAACTGTGTGGGGCCCAAATGTGACACCCCGCCGCGCACACTCCCGTACCTGATCCCAACTCATCGCTCGATCCCGCGGCGGGACTCCACCCGGGAGAGCAACCTCCAGCTGATCGGAGATCGCGCGAATCAGAGCTTCCTTCTCAGCATCCGCGACTCGTTTGAGCAACTCGATCATTTCTTCCGCGACCAGTGCGGCTTCGGCTGCATTAGTCCAGTGACGGGAAAAAGGCTGTCCGGGGATCTGGAGGCGCAGTCCATCGAGCTCGGTGTTCTCGAAGATCCACGGCACGCGATCGAACCAGTTCCAGAGCCTTCCCGAGACAAAATCCGTTATCAGAAACACCGTCACCGGGCAGTCGTATGCGGCGAAGATCGGCGCTGCTACGTCCGCGAAATCCACATAGCCATCGTCTACAGTAAAAACCACCGACGGCCGCTTGAGTGGAATGCCCTTGTCGATGTGTGCAACGAGGTCGGAAACGCCGATGATGTCGTACTTTCGACGTCGCAGGTACTCGAGGTCGCGCCGGAGGGTGGCTGGATCGTGGCCAATCACCCCGAGATCCGGGCTGGAGAAACGGTGCAGAAAGAGGACGGCAGCATTACGCGGCAGGAACGGCGCGAGCAGCGACATCGCGGGAGCGCTGGTCACCGCGCCTGCCAGGAGTCTTTTTAGAATCGGAGTCCGCTTCCAGTTGAAGATGTTAAGTTCCGCCGCGGATGCAGCGTTGTCGTGCGGCAACAATGATATTCCGACGCCGCGTCGGACGACAGCGTGGCGTGCTTCAGAGGACGCACAATGCGATGAGGGTGCTGGTTGAAAGTTGAATTGATCGAAAATCCGGGAACGGAGTGGGAAAACGCGGAGCGGGAGCTCGACGCCCGCGGAACTCCGCTGTCTCTCTACCATCGCGCCGCCTGGGCGAGGGCCATCGCCGCGGAATCCTCGAGTTTTTTTGTCGCCGTGCGTGACGATCACGATAGGTGTCGCGCCGGTTTCGCCGTGGAATCCTCACGAAGCCGCGCGCTGCCCGGACACCGGCTGCTTTCGATCCTGCGCCTTGGCATCGGCATCGGTGGGCTCGACGACGAGGCTCTCCGCATGGCGATCGACACGCTTCGCAGCACGATCTCCCGCGATCGGCTTGCGCTGCGGGTGAGCGTCGATGTGTATGGACTGGACGCGGGTGCGCGCTCGCGAACGGGCCGGACGTTGCGAGATGCTGGTTTCGCGCGCGTCCCCACCACGCGGAACTACGAGCGAACGCTGCTGCTCGACCTCAGTCCCAGCGAAGACGCCCTGTTCGCGGCGCTGCACAAGAATGCGCGTCAGGGTGTACGCAACATTGGAAAATTCCCGGTCCGGCTTTCCACGGCGGGCTCCGTTGCAATCGCTGATCGTCTACAGGAGCTGTCGGACGAGACGCGTGAGCGCACGGGTGGCGAGCATCGGCCAATCGATTGGAGATCTTTCATCGAGATGTCCAATGCCGTGCCCGACCGCTCGCGAATCGCAGTACTCGAGCGCACGGACATCATCGGCCCCTCGTCAATCATCGCGTTCGCCTGGGGATGCGCCCACGGTGATGTGGCGGAGTACTCCGAGTCCGGGTCGGTGCGAGTCAGCGACATGAAGATCTCGACCAGCTACGCTCTGTTATGGGATCTGATCACGTGGGCGCGGCGCGGCGGCGCCAGGACATTCGATTTGGGAGGCGTCACTGTCGGGAACACCGCGAGTGACGACCCGCTGGGTGGTATCTCGGACTTCAAGCGTCGCTTCTCACAGCATGAGGCTGAAGTGGGCGAGCAATGGGAGCTCGTCTCAGCGCCGTTCCGCGCCGCCGTCGCCGCCGCGGTAAGCCGAAGCGCGACTTTCGTAAGGTCGGGGCTGGGTCGGTTCCGACGCTAAGTCGTCGTCGCTCTCCACTTCGCAACGGCGTCGATTACTCGGCGGTTGAAGTCCTGCTCGGTTCCGCACCACAGCGCATACTCCCAGCCGGCACGAGCGGTCCCGAGACGCAAGGCGTCGTCGCTCCACACTTTCCCCAACGTATTGGCAAGCGCTACCGAATCGCCCGGAGGAACGCTCAGAAGCTGACCGTCGAAGATGTCGGTGACTCCCGGGCCCGCCGACGCGATGACGCACTTGCCGAGCGCCATCGCGTTGAGGATGGTGCTGATTCCGGCGGCAATGAGCCGGCCTTTGCGCATTGGAACGACGACTATCTTCGCGCCGCGAAGCGCGGCAATCTGCGAAGCTTCGCTGCCATCATCGGGAAGAACGCGCACATTGCGCGGTAATTCGTCGAGGCTGCGCGAGAAGGTGCTGCCGTGCTCTCTCAGGGACTCGAGCTGTGGATCGACGATCGCCCCGGTATGCCCGGAGCCCTCGACAGCGTCGAAGAAAGTGTCGAAGTCCCGCATGGAACGCCCGAAGCAAAGCGCATAATCGCCCTCCGGGCTGGGCGCGGGGGCCCGCGCGCTGAAAAGATTGGCCTTGAAGTCCACGAAGCCGCTGCGGTCGCGGGGAATACCGTACACCGCTTCGAGCCCCGCAACATCCTTGAAGTAGTGCAGGAAGTAATCGACGTTCCGCAGCAGCAGTCGCTTGGCGAGCACGCCGAGCTTGCCGGCAATCGACTGCGGCCGATGGAGAAAGACGAGATCGAGCGCAACGAGGGGCGGCGTCGAGCGAAACGGGACCAGCCGTCGCAGTGCAAGATCGAGAACGATGCGCGAGTCGCAGTTGACGAGGAACACCGCGTCCTCGACGTCGCGGAAGCGCAGAAACTCCGCGGCGTTTCGCGCGATCTCGGTTCGCCCCGGCGTGCCGTCGGCCGATGTCCAGCGAGGAGGGAATGTCGAAACGTTAGTAACGATCAGCATTGTCGGTTGTGGAGATCAGCGCCGGAATCGCGCGATCCGGGAGGGCACGTTTTTTTGCGATCGAGAGGCCAGCAATCTAGCGCTGGGCGGCGCGGTGTGCCGCCGTCTTGTAAACGGCGTTCACAGCATCGGCCCAGGCAGCGTCGCTGAACGCCGAAATCAGTCGACCGCGCGCATGAAAGGAGCGCTCTCTGGCGGCGGCACGATTCTGTTGAATTTCACCAAGCGCGTTCGCTATTGCCGACGGATCGTCGGGACCAACCAGCAAAGCGTCCGCGTCGGTAAGAACATCCGGAACACCGCCCACGGTGGTGGCGACGATGGGCACTGATGCATCCATTGCCTCGAACAGCACTATTGGGGTGCCCTCGGTGCGAGAGCTGAGAACGAAGGCGTCGAAGGCGCTGAAGAGAGATGCGGCACCCGACACGGGGCCGTGCCAGGTGATTCGATCTACGACTCCCAGCTGGACGGCGAGCCGCCGCAGCGAATCCAGGTCGGGACCATCTCCAATGATCGAGAGAATCCAATTGTCGTCCGTCTCACTGAGCGCGCGGAGCATTACATCCGCTCCTTTTTCGTGAGATAGTCGGCCGACCCATCCCGCGACGAGCTTCCCATCCGCAATCCCGAGGCGCTCGCGTGCGGCCGAGCGCTCGAGCTGAATCTCGCGCGTGAATCCATTCGGTATGCACGAGATGCGAGATCTGGGTACGCCCGCCGAAACAAGACGGTCGACGATCGGCGCAGCGACGGCGATTACACCGGCAGAGCGCCGGAGAGCGAAGCGCTGAATGACCTCGTTGATGCGATTGCGAATTCCACCGCCCGTAAAACCGTGCACGGTGCTGACCATCGCGATCTTTGCCCGTCGCGCAGCGGCGCCGCCGATGACGTCGGAGCGATAGCCATGGGTATGCACGACATCTGGCTTGATCCGCGCGATCAAATCGCGAAGCGCGCGATATTCCTCGAGGTAGCTGCGGCCGCCAACGACGACTCGCGACACGGGCACGCCGCGCGCCTCGAGACCAGCGATGAAGGGGTGATCGCGTTCGCTGCCCGGGTCAATGACCGCGGCGACGTGGACGCCGGCCTCTGCTTGCATAGTGCTGAGCATCGTAACCACGCGCTCGAGCCCGCCTTCGCGGCTCGGCGCCAACACGTGAAGGACTCTGAGACGATCAGAGTGAACAGATTTCACGGCTCGCGGGTAAACAAAAGAAATGCAGACACTTCCGGTCGGCGAATAGGCGTAGCCAATGGCCAAGTCTGCGGAGTCTCGCTGCGAAATTGAGCCGGTGGCACACTCCTCGCCGCCAAACATTGTGCCAAGTCAGGCGCATTTGTTGAGGCGGCATACGCGGGGTTGCCGCGGTAAAGCGCTGCAGCGCAATCAATAGATGTGACACAACATTTGAGCAATCGTCGCCACGTTGTAAGCGAAAGACTCGTGTCTTCCGGAGCGGGTCTTGAAAAATAGAACGGCAGGATCGCGAGCCTCATTCGAGGTGACCGACAAAGGCAAACCCGGCGAAAGCCGGCGACGCAAAGCTACGAGGCTACAGCGTATAACAATACGTCATGCCAGTCGAGCCGCCGACTCACACTACCGAGGAGGGCGCGCTTCCATGCGTACTTTATTCCTGGCAGTGACCGGCGCTGTGTTGGGGATCATTGCGTGCACCGCGGGCGGGACATCAACCCTTCCCGTCGAACGCACCCCGGTCGCTTCGGTCTCGATAACATTGCCGTCGCCGTCGATCATGGTCGGTCAAACGGAGAACGGCACCGCCGTCGCGCTCGACGCCAGCGGTTCTCCCCTGCCCGGACGTTCGATAACCTGGCAGACATCCAGCGCCGCGATTGCGCACGTTGACGCGGCGGGAGTCATCTCCGGCATCGCTCCGGGTACTGCCACGATCAGTGCAGCCAGCGAAGGCGTCACCAACCAGGCCTCGCTCTCGGTCGTGGAGGCGCCGCCGGCGCCCGTTGCGAGCGTTTCAGTCGCGCTGGCATCGGGATCACTCAATCCGGGACAGACCACCCAGGCGACGGCAACTACCCGTGACGCCAGCAACAATGTCCTGTCCGGGCGCGCAGTAAGCTGGAGCTCGAGTGACAACTCGGTCGCAACTGTCAATTCCTCCGGCGTTGTCACCGCTGTTGCGGTGGGCTCCGCGCAGATCAAGGCGACAAGTGAAGGGCAAAATGGCAGCGCTACGTTGACCGTGACGACGGCGCCACCGGTCCCGGTCGCTTCTGTAAGCGTGTCGCTGGCAAACAATTCCCGCAATCCAGGCCAGACCACCCAGGCGACGGCGACTACTCGCGACGCCAATAACAACGTTCTCACCGGACGGTCGATCAGCTGGAGCTCGAGCAACACCGCTGTCGCCACCGTCTCAGGGTCCGGGCTGGTGACCGCGGTAGCAGTCGGTACAGCTCAAATCAACGCTACCAGTGAGGGTCAGACTGGAAGCGCAACACTGACCGTTGCAGCACCACCGCCGGTACCAGTAGCTTCTGTGTCCGTTTCGCTCGCCTCGAACTCCCTGAATCCGGGTCAAACCACTCAGGCGACGGCGACGACGCGAGATGCAAATAACAACGTGCTCACCGGACGTGTGATCACGTGGAGCTCAAGCGACCCAGGAGTTGCTACAGTGTCATCGTCGGGCCTAGTCACTGCAA
>DASSNV010000188.1:0-9468 GCA_035701245.1 Gemmatimonadaceae bacterium
CCGGGCGCGAATCGCGGCGCGCACGGCATCGGCCCGCGCTCGATAATCTGCCGCCGCGCCGGGCATTCCGAGCGCTCGCTCGAGCTCCGCTGCCCGGGCGAGAGCGTATACATATAGTAGTGAGATCGTAGTCGAGTGACCGGCATCGGCGCGGGGCGGCACGCCGCGGTCCCAGCGCGGGGTCCAATCGACGTAGTTCCAGTACGGCATCGCGCCGAGCATCTCGGTGGAATCGATGTGACGAGCGTACCAGTCGAGGACGCCGCGGATCCCCGGCAGTCGCGCGCGCACGAAGGCATTGTCGGTGCGGTACATAAAGTAGTCGTGCACCATCGCGACGTAGATGAGCGAGAACGGCGGGATGATCTGGGTCAGCGATGATGGGTAGCGGCTCGTCGTCAGCCCTTCCGGAATTCGCGATAGATCGAAGTGATCGATTGCCTGGCGCATCAGCCTGTCGTCGCCCGCGACGTACAGCGAGATGAGCGACTGGATGCGGGTGTCGCCGATGTACTGGAGCTGCTCCCAGTACGGCGTATCCATGTAGGTCTCGAAGGCACCAATGCGCGCGCCGTTCCAGTTCATCCGCCACATGCCGGCGAGCCACGGCAAGTCGCTGCTGAATCGTCCACGCTCGACGAAGGGATATGCGGTAAAGATTCCATGCAGGTCGTGGATGCGCAGCGGCTCGTCGCGCGTGGTGACGTCGAGCTGGATGTATCGAAAGGAGCGCCACCACAAAGAGGTGAAACGGCGGTGGGCGCCACCGTCGGCAAGGAAGACGTCGTGCACGCCATGGATCGTTCGCCCGTCGATGTCGTTTCGATTTCCTTTCCGACCTTTTGCGTCGACGAGCGCCTCGGCGTAGGTGAGGCGGACGCTGCTGCCCGTGCCGCCGCTCGTCTCGAGCACGGGATAGGCGTCCGTGGTCTTGTACTGATCGACGAGGATCGAGGCAGTCGTCCGCGTGGGAATGACGAGATCGCCAGTGCCGCGCAGGAACTCGTCGCTGGTCCGAACGCCGCTGCTGCGCCGCACGCTGACGAGCCGCTGCTCCTTTTCTTCCATCGCAGGAATGGAGCGTGGCTCGAGCTGCCAACCGGATACTTCGCCGTAATCGCCGGGCGGCATCGCCTGACGTCTGACGTTGCCGACGATTGCAGGACTCAGCCAGGCATCGTCGACGTACTGCGTGGATTCCCAGCCCCACGGATACCGCGTGCCGTCGATGGAATCGCCGGGCGCGGCCGCGTAGTAGTTGCCCATGTCGGCGCTCGTTATCACGATCGGCGCATATGCGGAATCGATCCGCACCTTCCAGCTCGCCCCCGTGTTGACGAGCGCTGCCTCGACGGGGCTTTCGCCCTGGATCAGAAATCCGGTGCGGTGGGTGTGTTGCGCGACCGGCCGCGCGGCGCCCCAGTTCCAGACGAGTGCGGCAATGACGTTGCGGCCCGCGTGCAGCTGGCGAGCGATGTCGACCGTCTCGTAGCGCCAGTATGTCACGTCCGAGCGCTGCGGTCCCGACGAGACCTGCGCGCCGTTCACGTAGAGCTTGTAACGATTGTCGGCCGAGACGTGGATCACGAAGCGGCGCGGCAAATCGGTCAGCGCGAAGCTTCGTCGGGCGTGAAAGACGGTGAAGGAATCGCCCGGCACATTTGGCGGCGCGATCCAGTGCGCGGCCGGCGCGCCATTGAACACGGGCGCTTCCTGCGCCCGCACCGTCGCCGACAACACGAAAATGCCCACGATCGCAAACCCGCCGCGACTAAGCAGCACCGACATAAATCGAATCACACGAAGTCCGGGAAATAACTCGCGAAATGTCGTTTCATAAAACGATTGACTGCTCAAATATCTACCTGACGCGCGGATTACAAATCACATAACCCGTCCCTCATCCCCCGGTGAATCGGACAACCAATCCGGACGAACTGCAATGTCGCGTCGGCCGCCGGAGTGTGTATTGTATACTCCAACCAGTCCGTCCACAGTGGAGGAAGCAATGCGTTCGCTACAAGCCTTACTCGTTGTCGCCGCACTACCGATCCAGGTATCACTGGCTCAGAACCCAAGCGTGAAGTGGGGACCGGCACCGGCAGTATTTCCCGCCGGCGCGAAGATGGCCGTGATGCAGGGAGATCCTTCGAAGGCCGAGCTCTTCACGGTGCGCCTCGACATGCCCAAGGGCTACACCATCGCGCCGCATTTCCATCCGACCGACGAGCACATCACCGTAATTAGCGGCACCTTCGCGGTCGGCATGGGCGACAAGGTCGATGCGAAGAAGACGATGACGCTCACCGCCGGTGGATTTGCGACAGCGCCCGCGCGCGCGCACCACTACGCGATTGCGAAGACTCACAGCATCGTGCAGGTGCATGCGATTGGTCCGTTCCAGCTCACCTACGTCAATGCAGCGGACGATCCGTCGCGGAAGGGGCCGGCGAAGAAGTAGCGATCGCCAGTGGTCTGGCCGTTTTACCTCGGCGGCCAGACCACCGGCACGTGGTACGCATCGCCGAGCTCGCGTGCGTATTCGGCCATCGGCGGTAAACCTATCGCCGCGCGGCGCGCGTCGAGCCCGGTCAGGTCGTCGATCGGATCGGGAACCAGCCGGCCGTCCTTCATCGAGAACGAATTGCCGTAGTGTTGCGGCTTACCCTGATGGACCAGCACCCTGTCGGTAAACGCTGCGAGCTCGGTCGGCGAGAAGTCTCCCGCAGCGGCCGCGCGCTGTAGCGCCGGCAGCATCTTCTCCTGCCATGCGTTGTCGGGACTGTGCTGCAGAATCAGCCACGCTGCAGTTACCGCCTCGCGACCGACCAGCGCGGAGGTCGGCCAGCCGTATCGGACGACGATCTGCTGAAGCCGCCGGGTATGAGAGCTGTCGGCGCGCATGAACCGGAACAGCGTTGCCGTGTCTTTGCGCGCGACAGCGGTCATCAGATCTTCGCGGCCGTTCTGATCTTCTTCGCCGAGACGGAGCAGCTCGTTGCGAAGCGCAGTGTCGAGCGCCGGCTGTGCTGCTGACGTCGCTGGAATCGCCGGATCTCCCAGCAGTCCTGTCAGCCAATGCAGCAGGTTCAACACGAATTGCGCGTTCTGCGCGGCTTCGGGCGCGTTGAACCCCATCGGCCGGCGAGCGGGGCCTGACACCTGCGCCGAGAACATCGCGGCTTCGCCGAAGACTGCAACGCGTCCTTTGCCGACCCGCAGCACCGCACCCTGCAACAATCCCTCAGCAGAGTTCCTCGGCGTTGCACTCGAGAAGCGCCACGCGGTGTCGGGAGTATAGAGCACCCAACCCGCGGGAATGGTCAAGACCGGCGCGCCGCCCGTCTCGAGACGAAAGCCCTGACCGGTGAAAGTGGTGATGGAATCGATGCGCTCCGCAGCGCTCCGCCCGGTGGTGATCGAATTGGAAGCGAGCGTTCCGTCGGTGCGGCGGAAGGTGATCAGCCCGCGCGTTATCGACGTGTCGAGGACGAAGCCGTTCGAAAAATCGACTCCAAAGCTGGCCGCGAGTTGAGCGGCCGCACCACCGAACGGCAGGTGATCGGCGATCAGCAGCAGCGAGCCACCATCCTCGACCCACTCGTGCACAGCGCGGATCTCCGCCGCGTCGAAGGCGGATGGAGTTGGAACCGTCCAGTTGGTCTCGTTCGCCGCGGCCAGCGCGTTGGCGATGACGAGCACCTTCGCCGGCTCGAGCGACTCCGCGTCGAACCGGGATCTGGACGGACGAATCACGTAACCGTCGCGGCGCAGCAGGCGCGCGAACGGCGAGTACCTTCCCTCGGCGGTGTGGAAGTTGTGGTGCGCTTCGTCGATCAGCACCAGCGGACCCTGGCCGGCCGCAAAAACCGGAGCGCCGAGTCGAGGCTGAAAAGCAGTGTCGGCGACCTGCTGAGCGTTAAGTGATGGCGCGCACAACGCGACGCCAATGCAACGGATCGCCGTAATCAGCGAGCGTGAAACGACTGCTCTCGTGTTCATGGTCCGGTCCCCACTTCGACGACACCCATCGTGCTAGGTGTGTGGCGCCTTCCTCGCTGAGAGCTCCACAACCTCGTGCGCGAAGTCGGGAAGGTCAGTCGTGCTCGCCCTGCTTGCGGTGGTCGTTGCGCGCACTTTGAGCAGGGTATTTCCCGCCACGTAGAGATAGAAGAAGGACAGCGCCGAAACGGATTTGCGGTGATACGTGTAGGCGACCCGGTACCCTGGAATCTTCCACCCCTGACTCACGGTGACGGTATCCGGACCCTCGGACGTCACGTGATACTCATCGTAATCGCCACGGCGCCGCATTGTTTCCAGGCCCTCCTTGAATACGGCCGCGGAAAGCGCGAGCAAACTATCCGCAGTGAGTCCGCGATCATCTTCGCCGCGCTGATAGAGGTAGAGGGTTCCGAAACTGGAGTCGCGGGGGGCCAGTGGAGATTCGTACTGGTACGCGACGCCCAGTGAAGGCGAGCCATAGTCGTGGCTCGACCCGCGCAGGTATCGGCCCGCGAGCTCCGGCGCCGAGAAACCCGGCGGGAGGTTTGGCGACGGCTGCTCCGTGAGGTCCTGTGCGGCCAGGCCGACGGGGATCGCGATTGTGGTCAGCAACGCTGCAGATCTGAAGAACATCATACAAAGAAGTATTTCACGCCAATATGCGACCTCAGATTGGCACTAATCAATGCTGGCGATCAGCCCGGCGGTCCCGGTTGCGGAGGCCCGCCGGATTCGCCTTCCTGTTGCTGCGGCCGGAGCTTGAGCTGCTGACCGAAGGTTCGCGAAAGCGTCACGAATACGCCGCGCTGCCCAAAGTGCTGCTCGCTCGACTCGATCACTCGTCCGTCCGCCGTTCGGTAGCCCCACGTCATCAGGTTGAACGGATCCGCGACCCGAAGCGTGACGCTCCCCTTGTCGCCCCAAAGCTTGCGGCGAAGCGCGAAGTTCATGAAGACGAAAGCGCTCTGTGACCCACCCTCGGTTGCCGAAGGCGCGCGGTAGTTGGCGAAGGCCTGAAGATCCGTCACCGGCGTGAACTTCAGCGTGGCGTTCGCGCGCAAGCTCCAGACGAACGCATTGGCGGAAAGATTGCCGGCAAGGTTGGACGCGTCACTGCGGTAGTGATAGATGCTCCCTCCGCCAAAGAAAGTGAGCGCCGAGTGCCGGTAGGTCATGTTGACATCCGCACCGGTTGTGAGCGTGCTCGCCACGTTATCAAAGGTGGACACCGAGATACCCGCGGTATCGATCGTCTGGATGTAGCGCACCGCGTGCCTGGTGCTGCGCAGATACGGATTGAGCTGCAGCGATCCCCACGGATGCGCGTCCTGGAACGCTAGCTCGAATGCGTCGGTGTATTCCGGACGAAGCGACGGATTGCCGTGGAACTCGTGGCGCGCATCGCTCCGATCCACGATCGGGCTAAGCTGCCATGGATTCGGACGACTGACCCGGCGCGAGTAGCTCAGCTTGAGCTGGCGCATGTCGGTGAAATTGTACGACAGGATCGCACTCGGATAGGCACTCGAGTAGTGATTGTCGAATGCCTGACCGATTGCCGGCAGCGTGAATCGCGTTGCCGCCTCTTCGAGTCGCAGGCCGGCCTGGGTCTGCACCTTACCAACCTGCTGCGACAGCACGCCGTAAATCGCGCCGATCCGCTCGTGATAGTCGAAGATGTTGGCGCGGCTCGGGTCGGCAGTGTACTCGCCGCTCGCCGGGTCGAGAACTGTGACGCTCGAATTCTCTGCGTTGGAGCGCAAGGTTCCCTTGAATCCGGTCTCCAGCTTCGTCTTCGCTCCGAACGGATGCGTATAGTCGGTCTGGAGATTCCACGACGGCATGCTTTGCCGAGATGCGTCGCGCTCGCGAGGCGGCAACTGCGATCCCGTCGAAGTGTCCGCCTGTACCAGAACCCCGAACAGATTGTTGTCGCTGGAGTTCGTGTTGTTCGAATAGCGCAGCTCGGTCGAAAGTATCGTCACCGAAGGGCCGGCGGTGCGATGATACCCGAGGGTGAAATCCCGGGACACGCTGCGCCAGACCTGATCGCTGTACTGATTGAACAGTCCAATTACCTCGCGGTCGGCGTCGAGGTCGCTGTAAAACGCGCT
Organism: Gemmatimonadaceae bacterium; assembly: GCA_035701245.1. GTDB lineage: Bacteria > Gemmatimonadota > Gemmatimonadetes > Gemmatimonadales > Gemmatimonadaceae > UBA4720. Next base: position 6,120 of record DASSNV010000188.1, read on the forward strand.
GTTCTGGCTCGCGAATCGACCACCTGAAGCCATTGCGTCGAGGGACAGCGCGTCGTTCTCGGTGAGCTTGTACTCGGATCGAAACATCAAGCTGTTCCAGCGCGGCACCGACGTGCCCTCCGAATTCGACTCGACGAAAGCGGGGACGGGAATCGCGAGATTGGTGCGATTCGACGATCCGTTCCGGGTGCGGTGATCCCGATACAGGCTCGCCGAGAGATAAAGCGTGAGCGGGCCCGATTGGCGGCCGATGTTGCCGGAGGTGTTCACCTGGCCGGTGGTCCCCGTGCCGGCGTTGAAGCCGCCACTCAGGCCGAGGTCAGCCTGCTGGTTCAGGATGATGTTGATGATCCCCGCCGATCCTTCCGGATCGTTCTTCGCCGACGGATTGGTCGCGACCTCTACACGCGTCACCGTGCTGGCCGGAATCTGGGCGAGGAACTGAGCGAGCTGCTCGCCACTGAGCGGCGATGCGCGACCATTGATCTGAACCTTGACGTTGGAGTTGCCGCGGAGCGTCACGTTGTTGTTGCCATCGACCTCGACCGAAGGAACGTTGCGCAATACATCGACGGCCGTTCCTCCGCTCGCGGTAGTCATGTTCTTCGTACTGTAGCTGTTGCGGTCCGGTGACAGCGCGACATCGGGACGCTCGCCCGTAACCGTCTGGCTCTCGAGCTTGACTGCGAATTCCGACAGCGTGAGTGTCCCCAGATCGGCGACCGGCTGCTCGGCGGAGATTGTCACATCGGATCTGACGAGCGGCGCGAAGCCCAACGCCCGAACGCGAACGGAGTATCGGCCGGGCTTGATGCCGGCAATGTGAAAGGAGCCGTCGGATTCAGGGTTTGCGGCAGTGACGACACTGGAATCACTGGCGCGGAGCACGCTGATCGACCCGGTCGTGATCGGCTGCGCGGTGCCAAGGCCGACAATGCGGCCGCGGATCTCGCCTCCGCTGGTTGCCGCGCGTGTGGTGGAGTCGGTGGTTGATTGTGCCCAGGTCGGACTGGTAAAACCGAAGAGCAGAATCAATGCGAAAACTGCTGCGGTGCGCCAGCGCTCGAGCGCGCGAGGCGTTCCGCCAGAAATAGATCGAGCTTTGAACATGAATGGTCTGAGGTGACGACAGCCTTGTTAGACAAGGCAGACGGCCGAATAGTTGGGGCGCGGCGCGTCTCGCAATTTACGCATATTTCCTCCATGCGACTCATCTCCTGTCTGCGGGTTGTTACTGCACTCGGCCTGCTCGGCTGCGTGCGTGCTCCGAGCTCAGCCCCGCTTCCGCCATCCGCTGCATCGGTTGCTCGGCCGGTGCCCGGACCGGTATACCCTTCCGCTGATTTTGCCGCCGCCGTTGCGCGAGGCACGCGCACCCGGTCTGGCCGTCCGGGCGCCAGCTACTGGGTGCAACACGCACGTTACTCGATCGAAGCGCAGCTCGATTCCGCCACCGATCGCGTCACCGGGCACGAGCGCGTGGTCTACCTCAATAATTCGCCGGATACTCTGCGGCGACTCGCCATCCACCTCCGCCAGAACGCGTTCGCCGCGGGAAATCCGCGACGACAGGCAGCGCCAATAACCGGCGGCGTGGCGCTCGATCGGGTCGTTGCGAATGGACGGGTGATCCCGCCGCGGCCCGTTGGGACCAACGCGGTGCCGATCACCGACGTCGCGAATCAGCGTCTCAACGACGAAGGTGGCTACACGGTGAACGGAGCTGTGATGTGGCTCCCGCTCGCTTCACCGCTCATGCCCCACGACAGTGTATCGCTAGAGCTCGGCTGGTCGTACGTGCCGCCGGAGTCGCCGAGTGATGGACGGCAGGGGCGCGAGGGACATCGGTTGTATTTCATGGGGTATTGGTATCCGCAGGTCGCGGTCTACGATGACGTGCATGGCTGGGTCGCGGATCCGTATCTGCTCGAGGCCGAGTTCTATATGGATCACGCCGATTACGACGTGCGACTTACGGTGCCACGCAATTGGGTGATAGGCGCTACCGGTTCGCTGGTGAACGGTGACGAGATTCTCACTGCAGCGACGCGCGCCAAGCTCGCCGATGCGCGCCGCACGGGCGCGGTCGTGCACGTCGTGGAACCGGGGACGTCGTTCGAAGCGGGCACGGCAGGGACGGTGACCTGGCACTTCGTCGCCCCGGCGGTGCGGGATTTCGCGTGGGGGACGAGCGATCAGTACGTCTGGGATGCGACTCGTGCTCTCGTGCACGGCAGCGCCGCGGGCACGGCCGACACCGTGAACATCTACAGCTTCTATCGCCGCACTGCTGCCGCGGCCGCGTGGGCACTCGGGGGCGCGCGGTTCACGCGTGACGCCGTCGAGCAGCATTCGCTCTATCTATGGCCTTATCCGTGGCCGACGATGACGTCGGTCGAAGGAGTGCTGGACAGCGGCGGGATGGAGTATCCGATGCTGACGGTGATGCAGCCGTGGGCGGATACGTTGTCACTCGCCGGCGATCTCATGCACGAGACCGGTCACATGTGGTTCCCGATGCAGGTCGGATCGAACGAGACTCGCCATCCGTGGATGGACGAGGGCTTCACGCAGTACGACGTCGCTCAGGGGATGCGCAACCTTTACGGCGAGCCGCGCAGCGGGGGTCGGCCCGGCGACTCCGAGCCGGGTCAGCGCACGTTGTACACCGACGCCGCGCGCGGCGGTCATGACATGACGTTGATGTGGCCCGGCGATCTGTATCCGCAGGAATGGTATTTCATCATGTACTACGACAAGACTGCGGCGGCGCTCGCCGCGTTGCGTGGATTGCTTGGCGAGCAGACGTTCCACCGCGCGTTTCGCGAATACGGCCGTCGCTGGATTGGAAAGCATCCGTACCCGTACGACTTCTTCAATACGATGAGCGATGTCGCGGGCCGCAATCTCGACTGGTTCTGGACGACCTGGTTCTACGAGCCCTGGCCGCTGGATCAGGCGATCGCGTCGGTCGAGACTGAGGGTGGTTCGACGGCGATCACTGTAGAAGACCGCGGGCTCGCGCCGATGCCGGTGGAGCTCGCGATCACGCGCGCGAGCGGCGCGACTCAGCGTCTGACGCTGCCGGTTGACGTCTGGTTGACTGGTGCGCGACGCTACGTGGTGCGCGTCGCGACATCGCCGAAGATCACGAGCGTCGTAATCGATCCCGACAATCTTTTTCCGGACATCAATCGGGACAATCAGACCTGGCGACAGCAGGCTCGCGTCGTTCCTTTAGACAACGGTAACCTGCACTGATGTCGGGAGACGCTCAGGGAATGACTGTAAAGTATTTCGTTTGTATCGCGGCAACGCTGCTCTGTGCCATCGACGCCGGCGCGCAGAC
>DASSNV010000189.1:0-21763 GCA_035701245.1 Gemmatimonadaceae bacterium
CTTCAGGACGACGGACGTGACGGGAAGTGTAGAGCTGCCTGAGGGTATGGAGATGGTGATGCCTGGTGACAACGTTCAGATGACGATCGAGCTGATCACGCCGATCGCGATGGACGAAGGTCTCCGCTTCGCGATCCGCGAAGGCGGCCGCACCGTCGGCGCCGGCGTAGTAACCAAGATTCTCAAGTAGCGGGAAGCGGGAAGCGGGAAGCGAAACTCTAGAGAACTCATTCGAGAAATACTATGGCTGGAAGAATTCGAATTCGGCTCAAGGCGTTCGACCACGCCGTCATCGACCAGGCGTCGGCGGACATCGTCCGCACCGCCGAGAAGACGGGCGCGCAGGTGAGTGGTCCGATTCCTTTGCCGACAAAGACGAAGCGCTGGACGGTGCTCCGCTCGCCGCACGTCGACAAGAAGTCGCGGGAGCAGTTCGAGCTCAAGACGCACAAGCGGCTGATCGACATTCTTGACTCGCGCGCGGCAACCGTCGATGCGCTGACCAAGCTCGATCTTCCCGCCGGCGTCGACGTCGAGATCAAGGTCGAGTAGAGGAAATCATGATCGGCATTATCGGCAGAAAGCTGGGGATGACCCAGATATTCAACGAAGACGGGCAGCAGATCCCGTGCACCGTGGTGGAGGCGACTCCGAACTCGGTGACGAAGATCCTGAAGAAGGATCAGGTCGGGTACGACTCGGTCGAGCTCGGATTCGGCGAGCAGCGTCACGCCCGCGAGTCCAAGAAGGGCGAGCGGACTCCGCGCGGCCGTCGCGCCCACAAGGCGATCGTCGGGCACGCGGCGAAGTCGGGCCTTAGCGTCGCGCCCGAGGTTCTGCGCAGCTTCCGTCTCGACGACGCGATGCTGCCCGAGAACCGGAAAGAGATTCCGACCTACAATCTTGGCGACAAGGTGACGGTCGAGATCTTCGCCGCGGGCGAGCAGGTCAAGGTGACCGGCACTTCCAAGGGTCGTGGCTTCCAGGGCGTCGTCAAGCGCCACGGGTTCGGCGGCGGTCCGAATACTCACGGCAACACCAAGCACCGTCGGCCCGGGTCCATCGGTCCCGGCACCGATCCGTCGCGTGTCATCAAGGGCAAGAAGATGCCTGGGCACTATGGCGCGGCGCGTCATACCCAGACCCATCTCCGCATCGAGCGCATCGACGCGGCGCGCAATCTCCTTTACATCCGCGGCTCCGTCGCCGGTCCCAGAAACGGGATCGTGCTCGTGAAGAAGCAGGGTTAACGAATGGCAGAGACTACTACTTCATCGTTGAAGGCAGCCGCATACACCGCTGGTGGCACTGAGCGCGAGCGTCTCGATCTTCCCGGCGATCTGTTCGACGGCACCATCAACATGCCGGTGATGCACCAGGCGGTTAAGGCGTATCTGTCGAACCAGCGCCTTGGGCTCGCCTACACCAAGACCCGCGGTCTGGTCACCGGCGGCAACCAGAAGCCGTGGAAGCAGAAGGGAACCGGCCGTGCCCGTCAAGGCTCGCGTCGCGCTCCGCACTTCGTCGGCGGCGGCACCGTATTCGGTCCGACCGGACGCAAGTACGTGCAGACCGTTCCGCGCCAGATCCGTGCGCTCGCGCGCAAGAGCGCGCTCAATGCGCGTGCGCGCGAAGATGCGCTGATCGTGATCGACAACTTCAACTACGACAAGCCGAGCACCAAGCAGCTGCTGTCGCTGCTCGGCGCGCTCGCGGTTACCGACAAGAAAGTTCTGGTGCTGACCGACGGCCTCAAGCAGAACGTGTTTCTGAGCGGCCGCAACCTGCAGCGTACCCACGTGATGCCGTACGCCGACGTGTCGACGTACCACATTCTCTGGTCCGATGTCGTTCTCGTAGAGTCGAGCGCGCTCGGCTACGAGCTCGAGGGCGTCGCGGAGAAGCCGCGGGCGCCGGGAAGCGGGAAGCGGGACGCTGGCGGTAAGTCGGCGCGCGCGGCGAAGGCTGAAGCGAAAGCAGAGGCCAAGGCCGCGAAGAAGTCGGCGGCCAAGAAGACCGCTCGCAAGGCTTCGACATCCGCGAAAAAGAAGGCGGGAGGCGCCAGCAAGAAGAAGGCGTCAGGCAAGAGCGGGACAAAACCCGCCGCCAAGAGAAAGGGGAAGTAGCTATGCCAACTCTGACACAGACTATCGTCACTCCGATCGTCACCGAGCAAACCTCGGCGGCTTATCAGGATCGTGGCGAGTACGCGTTCCGCGTGCATCCTGAAGCGACGAAGACCCAGATCAAGAAGGCGATCGAGGAGCTCTTCAACGTCAAGGTCACCGGCGTCTGGACCTCCAACCACCGGGGCAAGCAGCGCCGCGTGGGTCAGACGGTCGGGCGTCGCCCGCACTGGAAGAAAGCCGTTGTTCGCCTGGCAGAAGGCGATTCGATCGAAATTTTCGAGGCGTAAATCATGGGCGTTCGTCAATTCAAGCCTGTCACCAAGAGCTCGCGGTTCCGCTCGGTCTCCGATTTCTCGGAGATCACGCGCGACCACGGCGAGAAGTCGCTGATGGAGCCGCTCAAGAAGTCGGGCGGCCGCGACAACCACGGCCACATCGCGATGCGCCGCATCGGCGGTGGTCACAAGCGCATGTACCGTGTGATCGACTTCAAGCGCAACAAGCACGGCGTTGCCGCGACGGTGCGCGAGATCGAGTACGATCCGAACCGCACCGCGCGCATTGCGCTCGTCGAGTACGAGGATGGCGAGAAGCGCTACATCCTGCACCCGCGTGGCCTGTCGGTTGGCGACAAGATCGTCTCGGGGCCGGGCGCTGACAGCCGCATCGGCAACGCGCTCCCGCTACGTGAGATTCCGCTGGGCACCGACGTCCACAACGTCGAGCTCAAGCCGGGCAAGGGCGGCCAGATGGCGCGCTCGGCGGGAACCGCGCTCGAGGTGATCGCCAAGGAAGGCGAGTACGTGACGCTTCGCATGGCGTCGAGCGAAGTGCGCATGGTGCACGGCAACTGTCTGGCTACCATCGGCACGGTCGGCAACGCCGAGCACGAGCTGTTGTCGCACGGCAAGGCGGGCAAGAGCCGCTGGTTGGGCAAGCGTCCCAAGGTTCGTGGCGAAGTCATGAATCCGGTCGATCACCCGCATGGTGGTCGTACCCGCGGCGGACGCAACGTCGTGGACAAGTGGGGCAACAAGGAAGGCGTCAAGACCCGCAACAAGCATCGGCCATCGCAGCGCCTGATCGTCCGCGGACGGAAGCGCGGCAAGGCAACGCAGTAGTCAGCAACCAATTCTGAGAATCGGATATGGCAAGAAGCATCAAGAAAGGTCCCTACGTCGAAGACGCACTGATGACGAAAGTCTCAGGCATGAACGGCAGAAACGAGAAGCGGGTGATCAAGACCTGGGCGCGTGCGAGCACGATCGTCCCTGACTTCGTCGGCCACACTTTCGCCGTCCATAACGGCAACAAGTTCATCCCGGTCTACGTGACGGAGAACATGGTCGGCCACAAGCTCGGCGAGTTCGCGCCGACGCGTCTGTTCCGCGGCCACACCGGCGCGGTGAAGGCGACCGACAAGAAGGCAGCGGGAGTTCCGACGGGCGGGCCTGGCTCCGCACCGGCCGGCACTCCGGCGAAAGGCACCCCGGCGGTCAAATGAGCGAGAGATCCCAGGCACGCGCGGCACGCCACGCCGCTGAGAGAAAGGGAGTGGCAAGCGCCATTCAACGCACGACGCGCCAGTCGCCGTACAAGATGCGGCTCGTCATCGACCAGATCCGCGGCAAGGATGTGAACGAGGCGCTCGGGCTGCTTCGCTTCTCCAAGAAGCACGCTGCGAAGCAAATCGAGAAAGTTCTCAACTCCGCCGTCGCCAACGCCGAGTTCAAGTCGAGAGAGGGCAACGAGCCCATCGACGTCGACACGCTTTACATCAGTCACGCGATCGTGAACGAGGGGCCGGCGCTGCGCCGGTTCATGCCCGCGGCGCAGGGTCGCGCGACTCCGATCAGAAAGAGAACCAGTCACGTCGAGATCATCCTCGACGCCCGCGAAGAGAAGAGGGGGAGAGGTAACCGCTAATGGGTCAGAAAACACATCCGATCGGCTTTCGCCTCGGCGTCTCCAAGACCTGGAGATCCCAGTGGTACGCGAACCGCGATTTCCCCTCGCTCCTGCGCGAGGACGAGCTCCTGCGCAAGTATCTGAAGGCGCGGCTTGGCCACGCGGCGATCGCCGACATCCGCATCGAGCGGAAGCCCGGTAAGGTCGTCGTCACGATTCACACGGGTCGCCCGGGCGTCGTCATCGGTAAGAAGGGCGCCGAAGTCGATCAGCTGCGTGACGAGCTCTCCCGTCTATCCGGCAAGGAAGTCGGAATCAACGTCGAGGAGATCAAGCGTCCCGAGCTGGATGCTCAGCTCGTCGCCGACAACATCGCGAACCAGCTGGCGCAGCGCATCTCGTTCCGCCGCGCCATGAAGCGCGCGGTGCAGAGCGCAATGCGGATGGGCGCCGGCGGAATCAAGATCAAGTGCGGCGGCCGTTTGGGCGGCGCCGAGATCGCGCGCGTCGAAGGGTATCACGAGGGTCGGGTGCCTCTGCACACGCTGCGCGCGGACATCGACTACGCGACCTCGACCGCCAAGACCACCTTCGGCACCATCGGTGTGAAGGTCTGGATCTTCAAGGGCGAGATCGTGGAAGATCGCCGCGGCAAGACCTACTCGACTGGCGTCTAAGGAGAATCAGAGATGCTTAGTCCGAAGCGCGTAAAGTTCAGAAAGAGATTCAAGGGCCGCACGAAGGGACTGGCCACTCGTGGCAACGAAGTCTCGTTCGGCAAGTACGGCCTCAAGGCTGTGGAGCCCGGCTGGGTGTCGAACCGGCAGATCGAAGCGGCCCGTGTGGCTCTGACGAGACACATCAAGCGCGGCGGCAAGGTCTGGATTCGGATCTTCCCCGACAAGCCGATCACCAAGAAGCCGGCCGAGACCCGCATGGGTAAGGGCAAGGGCTCACCAGAGGGATGGGTGGCGGTGGTGAAGCCGGGTAGAGTGATGTTCGAGCTCGAGGGCGTGACGCCTGAGATCGGACGCAAGGCGATGGCCCTGGCCGCCGCCAAGATCGGAGTGAAATCGAAGTTTGTAATGCGCGAGGAGGCGCACACGGATGCTGGCTAAGGACATTCGCGAGCTGGGCGAGGCGGACATCAATGCCCGTATTGCCGAGCTGGAACGGGAGAGATTCAATCTCCGCATCCAGTCCGGCACCCGCACACTCGACGACCCGCTTCGGTTGCGGGTGATCCGCCGTGACGTGGCGCGGCTCAAGACGGTGCTCAGGGAGAAAGTGATCGGCATTGCCGCGAGCGGGACGCGGGAACCGGCAAGCGGGAAGCAAGAGGCGGGACGGGGTGGTCGGCAAGCGAGACGAGTAACGGGAAGACGCGGTCGCAAAGCGGCCACTGCGACCAACCGTGCGAAAAAGAGTAAGAGGGCTTAATGGCTGAATTGGCGAAGACTGAAGGCGCGACGACCGAGCGCAACTCGCGAAAGACGCGGGTCGGCATGGTGGTCAGCGACAAGATGGCGAAGACCGTGGTGGTCTCGATCGAGCGCAGAGTGCAGCATCCGGTGTACGGCAAGATGGTCCGCCGCACCAAGAAGCTGAAAGCTCATGACGAGCAGAACGAGGCCAAGACGGGCGACACCGTCCGCATCATGGAGACCCGGCCCTTGTCGAAGGACAAGCGGTGGCGCGTGGTCGAAATCATCGAACGTGCACGTTAACGGAGAAGACCAGTGATCCAGCAGGAATCGGTGGTCAAGGTAGCGGACAACTCGGGCGCGAAAACGGCGCTTGTGATCCGCGTGCTCGGCGGAACCCGCCGGCGCTACGCGTCGCTCGGCGATGTGGTGATCGTCGCCGTGAAGAACGCGCTCCCCAACGGCACCGTGAAGAAGTCGGATGTAGCGCGTGCCGTGGTTGTGCGCACGGCGAAGGAGACCCGCCGCAAGGACGGCTCCTACATCCGCTTCGACGAGAACGCAGTGGTGATCATCAACGACGCGGGCGAGCCGCGGGCGACCCGTATCTTCGGACCCGTGGCGCGCGAGCTCCGCGACAAGAAGTACATGAAGATCGTCTCGCTCGCTCCAGAGGTGATATAAAGTGAGAGTCCTCAAGTACAGAAAGACGGCCGGGAAGCGCCTCCACGCGCGTCACGCCGAGAACTCGAAGCGGATGAAGCTGCACGTGTCGAAGGGCGACACGGTGCGGGTGATGCGCGGCGAGGACAAGGGGAAGGAAGGCAAGGTCATCCGCGTGCTGCTGAAGACGGGCCGCGTCGTGATCGAGGGCGTAAACCTCGTCAAGATGCACCGCAAGGCGCGGACTGCCGAAGAGGAATCGGGAATCAGAGAAGCGCCTGCTCCAGTGCACTCCTCGAACGTGATGCTGCTCGACCCAAAATCGGGCCAGCCGACGCGGACGAAAGCGAGGATCGACGAAGATGGAACCAAGGAACGCGTCAGCGTCAGAAACGGGGAACCGATTCCCCGGGTGCGCTGAGCGAGGAAATAGATAATGGCGACGAAAGAGAAGAAGCAGGGGAAAAAGCGCGAGGTGCAGGCACAGGTTCAGGCGGAGCACGCCGGGAAGAACCTGCCCGTTCCTCCGCCGCGGCTGCGCGTCTACTACGAGAAGACGGTGCGTGACCGGCTGAAGAACCAGTTCGGCTTCAGCAACGTCCACCAGATCCCGACGCTCGAGAAGATCGTGATCAACTGCGGCGTCGGCGAAGCGATCAAGAACGCCAAGGTTCTCGACACGGTGGTGTTCGAGCTGAGCATCATCACGGGCCAGCGTCCGGTGCGGAAGAAAGCGAAGAAGTCGATCGCCAATTTCGGGCTGCGGCAGGGTCAGGAGATCGGTGCGGCCGTGACGCTGCGCGGCGCGAGGATGTGGGAGTTCCTCGACCGGTTCGTGACGGTCGCGATCCCTCGCATTCGCGATTTCCGCGGCGTGAACACCCGGTCGTTCGACGGGCGCGGCAATTACACGCTCGGCGTCAAGGAGCAGATGATCTTCCCGGAGATCAACTACGACATGGTCGAGCAGATCCACGGCATGGACATCACCTTCGTCACGTCGACGAACAAGGACGACCAGGCCTTCGCGCTCCTGCGCGAGCTGGGGATGCCGTTCCGCGGCGACGACAAGCCGATCATCACGCAGAATCAGTAGTCAACCAATAGAGAGAGACAGAAATGGCACGTAAAGCCATGGTGGAGAAGGCGAAGCGGAAACCGAAGTTCGGCGTGCGGCAGCACAATCGCTGCCAGAGGTGCGGAAGATCGCGCGCGTTCCTCAGGAAATTCGGCGTCTGCAGAATCTGCTTCAGAGACCTCGCGCTCTCGGGCTACATCCCGGGCGTGCGCAAGGCGAGCTGGTAACCATTCATTTTCTACGCGTCCGAACCACGGTGCCGCTAAGCTGCGGAATGCTGACCTGGCTTGGATACGGTAGAACGAGGAAATCGATTTAATGAGCATGACAGATCCGATAGCCGATATGCTCACGCGCATTCGCAACGCCTGCGGGGCGAAGCACCGTCGCGTGGACATGCCGGTCTCGAAGCTGAAGGTGGAGATCGCGAAGATCCTGAAGGAGAACAACTTCATTCAGGACTACAAGACGCTCGACACGGAAGACGGACGGCAGACGCTGCGCGTAGTGCTTAAGTACGCGCAGGGGGGCCAGCCGGTAATCCGCGAGCTGCGTCGCGTCTCCACGCCGGGCCTGCGCAAGTACGTCGCGGTCGCGGAGATTCCACGGGTACGCAACGGCCTCGGCATGGCGATCCTCAGCACGTCGCAGGGCGTGATGTCGGACCGTCAGGCGCGTCAGGCGCGGACCGGCGGCGAGCTGCTCGCCCTGGTCTGGTAAGGGGGAACTCAGAGAATGTCACGAATTGGAAAGCATCCGGTCGCGGTCCCCAAGGGAGTGACGGCCGAAATCAAAGGCAACACCGTACATGTCAAGGGTCCGAAGGGCGAGCTCGAGCGAACCCTCCATCCCGACATGAAGGTCTCGCTCAACGACGGTCAGATCACCGTCGAGCGTCCGTCGGATGAGGCCAATCACAAGGCGCTGCACGGCCTGAGTCGTACCCTCGTCGCGAACATGATCGAGGGCGTCACCAAGGGCTTCAAGAAGGAGCTCGAGCTGGTGGGAGTGGGCTACAAGGCTGATCAGCGCCCGTACGGCCTGCAGCTCGCGCTCGGCTTCTCGCATCCGGTGAAGTACGAGGCGCCGAAGGGAATCAAGCTCAGCGCGCCGCAGCCGACGATGATCGTAATCGAAGGCCCGAACAAGGAAGTCGTCGGCCAGGTCGCCGCCGAGCTGCGCAGCATCAGACCGCCCGAGCCCTACAAGGGCAAGGGAATCAAGTACGTTGGAGAACAGATCCGCCGCAAAGCTGGAAAGGCGGGTAAGGCGGGAGCCAAGTAATGCCTAAGATGGCCAGACCAAAATCGCGCGATCAGCTTCGTACGCGCCGCCACTTCCGCCTTCGCAAGAAGGTGATCGGCAGCGCCGAGCGGCCGCGCCTGGTCGTGTATCGCTCGATCAAGCACATCTACGCGCAGCTGGTGGATGACACCGCGCAGCGCACGATCATGACGGTGACGGATTCGGGACTCACCGGCAAGCCGACCGAGCGTTCGGTGGAAGTTGGGAAGCGTCTCGCGGAGAAGGCGAAGGATGCGGGCGTGACGCGCGTTGTTTTCGACAGAGCTGGATACAAATATCACGGCCGCGTGAAAGGCGTAGCCGACGGAGCCCGCGAGGGCGGGTTGGAGTTTTAATAAATGGCAGACAACGAGAACGAGACGTCGGAAACGGTATCGGCGGGCGGCGACAGCCAGCCGTCGGAGCGGCCGCGCGGCGGCGGTAGCGCGCGCAGCGGTGGCGGCGGCCGTGGTGGCCGTGGCGGCGGCGGACGCGGGGGACCCGGTGGCGGTCGCGGACGTGGCGGCGGCGGTGGTGGTGGTCAGGGCGGCGGCCGTGGCGATGGCCAGGGCGGACGCGGCGGCCGTGGCGGTCGCGAGGGCAAAGGCCGCGACCGTGAAGGCGGACGCGGAGAAGGTGGCAGCGAGCTCGTAGAGAACGTGATCGCAATCAATCGCGTCGCCAAAGTCGTGAAGGGCGGACGCCGCTTCTCCTTCAACGCGCTCGTCGCCGTCGGAGACGGTCAGGGGCGCGTCGGCTTTGCCACCGGTAAGGCCAACGAAGTCTCGGAAGCGGTGCGCAAGGCGGTCGATGGCGCTCGCCGCAACATGGTGAGCATTCCGATGACGGGCGGAACGATTCCGCACGAAGTCGTTGGCTGCCACGGTGCGGGTAAGGTTCTCATGAAGCCAGCCGCTCCAGGCGCCGGGGTAATCGCCGGTGGCGCTGTGCGCGCGATCATGGAATGCGCGGGCATCGCCGACATTCTGACCAAGAGCCTCGGCTCGACCAATCCGCACAACATGGTGCTGGCCGCGCTGGATGGACTCCAGCAGCTGACGACCGTCGAGCAGATCGCGCGCGAGCGCGGCATCGAAGTGTCGAGCATCGGCTATCGCTCACGCGCCAAGTCGAAGGAGGCTGTCGCGCATGCCTAGAACACACGTCTGGTGGAGAACTCGCGGGCCGAAGACGACGCCCAAGGAGACTCTCACCAAGGGAAAAGTTCGAATCAAGCAGGTGAGAAGCGGCATCGGCCACTCGTGGCGGATGAGACTGACGCTCGAGGCGCTCGGTCTGCGCAATCACCAGTCTGAAGTGATCAAACAGGATTCGCCCGCGCTGCGTGGGCAGATCAAGCACGTGCGTCACCTCGTCGAAGTGACGCCGGTAGAAGCGGGAAGAGGGAAGCGGGAAGAGGGAAACGAGGAATAAATGGCGTCAACCAAAACGAAGAGCAGAGCTCGCGGCGCGAGTGAAGCGGCGGCCGCCGAAAGGATCGGGCTGCACAATCTGGTTCCCGCTCCGGGATCGCACCGGAACCGCAAGAGACTCGGACGTGGTCCGGGCTCGGGCACCGGCAAGACGTCGGGCAAGGGACACAAGGGCATCAAGGCGCGCGCAGGGCATCACGGTCCGGGCGGGGGGAAACCCCAGTTCGAGGGCGGGCAGATGCCGATAACTCGGCGCGTGCCTAAGCGCGGGTTTACTAATATCTTTCGCGTAGAGCACCAGGTGGTCGGCTTCGATGATCTCGCGACGTTGCCGGAAGGCGCAGAGGTCACCGAGGAGACGCTGATCGAGGCTGGACTGATTCGCAAAGGAAAGGGTCCGGCGAAGATTCTCGCCAACGGCGACGCCGCGAAGGGCGTAGTCGTGCGCGGGATCAAGATGAGCGCTGGCGCTCGGCAAAAACTCGAAGCGGCCGGAGGCCGGGTAGAGAACTAAATGGCGCAATCAGCCCCAGCGGCGGCAGTAAGCAACATCTACAACACGCCGGAATTACGAGACAAGATCGTCTTCACCTTCCTGTGTCTCGTGATCTACAGGGTCGGCTCGCACATCACCGCGCCGGGCATCGACGTCGTGGCACTGACCGACTTCTTCGCCAACAGGGGCGGTGGCGGCCTGCTCGGCCTCTACGACCTGTTCGTGGGCGGCGGTCTTTCCCGCGCCACGGTCTTCGCGCTCGGCATCATGCCGTACATCTCGGCCAGCATCTTCATCCAGATCGCCGGCGCGGTCGTGCCGACCGTCGAGAAGATGCAAAAGGATGAGGAAGGCAGAAAGCGGGTGACGCAGTGGACCCGCTACATCACCGTGGTGCTCGCCGTGGTGCAGGGGTGGGGCTTTGCCTTGTTCACCTCCTCGCTCGAGAATGCCGTCCTGAATCCGGGCTTCGGGTTCAAGCTGCAAATGGTGACGGTGCTCACGACGGGCGCGATTTTCGTGATGTGGCTCGGCGAGATGATCACCGAGCGCGGCCTTGGCAACGGCGCGTCGCTGATCATTTTCTTCTCGATCATCGAGCGCTTCTGGCCGGGAATCTTCGGCACCTTCGGTTTCGTGAAGACGCAGGCGGTCGGTCCGTTCTCACTCGTCGTCCTCGGCATTGTGATGGTCGCCGTCGTCGCGGGCACCATCGCGATCACCATCGCCGCGCGCCGGGTGATGATTCAGATCCCGCAGCGTACCATGGCGCGCGGCCGGCAGAGAGAAGCGGCGAAGAACTTCATCCCGCTGCGCATCAACGCGGCCGGCGTCATGCCGATCATCTTTGCGTCGTCGGTGATCGTCGTCCCGGGAGCGATCGCGCAATTCAGCGGCAACGAGAATGCGCGCATTCTCTCCGAGTATTTCCAGCCGGGTACGTGGCTGTACTACGTGTCGTTCGGCATCCTGACGGTCTTCTTCACGTACTTCTACACGTCGATCATCTTCAATCCCGTCGACATCGCCGAGAATCTGAAGAAGCAGGGCGGCTTCATTCCTGGCGTCAAGCCGGGCAACACCACGGCGGAGTACATCGATCACGTCGTGTCCAGAATCACCTTCCCGGGTGCGATCTTCCTGACTTTCATCGCGCTGCTGCCCGTCTTCATCGCCGACATGATCAACGTGCCGTTCCGGTTTGGTGGAACGTCGCTGCTGATCGTGGTCGGCGTGGCGCTCGACACGATGGCGCAGGTCAATCAGCACCTGCTGCTGCGCAAGTACGACGGGTTCATGAAGAAGGGCCGCGTCCGATTCCGAGGGCGTAGCACGACCGGCGGGGCCTACTAGATTTGATTCGGAGGAGCCAAAAGCTCCTCCGAATCATTTTACGGTATCCGGCGATGATCATCGTGCTGCTCGGCCCGCCCGGCGCGGGGAAGGGGACGCAGGCGGACAAGCTCGCGGCGCGTCTCGGAATTCCGAAGATCGCGACCGGCGACGTTCTCCGCGCAGCGGTGCGTGACGGCACAAAGCGTGGGCTCGAGGCCAAGGCCTATATGGATCGGGGCGATCTCGTGCCCGACTCCGTGATTCTCGGTATCCTTCAGGATGTGATGACTTCTCCCGCAACCGCCAAAGGCGCCATCCTCGACGGCGCGGTGAGAACGGTGCCGCAGGCCGAAGGAGTGGGGATGATGCTCGCGGAAATCGGCAAAAAGGTCGACAAGGTGCTGCTCTTCGATGTGGACGACGATGAGCTGGTGAAGCGCCTGAGCACCCGAACCGTCTGCGAGGGATGCCAGACGCCGTACATGGGCCGCGAGCCCGGGACGGCGTGCGAGAAGTGCGGCGGGAGGCTGGTGCGCCGCAAGGACGACGAGCCGGATGCCATTCGCAATCGTCTCGAGGTGTATCGAACCCAGACGGCGCCGGTGATCGACTGGTACGACGATCACAAGATGAAGGTCCTGAGAATCGACGCCGATGCGCCGGTGGACGTGGTGACGCGCCGAGCGCTCGAGGCTATCGGTGAAGCGGGAGCGGAGGGACGCGGCTTGCGCGATACCGGGGCCGGGAGGATCGATTGATCCAGCTCAAATCACCGCGCGAGATAGAAATCATGGCGCGCGGCGGCGAGATCCTCGCCGAGACCGTGCACCTGCTGGAGAGAAGCGCGAAGGCGGGCATGACGACCGCAGACCTCGACAAGATCGCCGACGATTTCATTCGCTCGCATCCCGGCGCGACGCCCGCGTTCAAGGGGCTGTACAACTTCCCGGCGAGCATCTGCACCTCGATCAACCAGGAGATCGTGCACGGCATTCCCTCCAGAAAGCGGATCATCGAGGAAGGCGACATCGTCTCGATCGACATCGGTGTGCGCCTCGAGGGCTATTACACCGATTCCGCGACGACCGTGGCGGTAGGAAAGGTCGATGGCGATTCGAAGAAGCTGCTCGAGGTGACGAAGCGCGCGCTCGCGGCGGGCATCGCCGCCGCAACCCCGGAAAACCACATCGGTGACATTGGTGCAGCAGTCCAGGCGGTAGTCGAGGCGGCGGGGTTCAGCGTGGTGCGCGATCTGGTCGGCCATGGGATCGGGGTCGGCTTCCACGAGGATCCGCAGGTGCCGAACTACGGGAAGCCCAAGCGCGGCGTCCGCCTTCAGCCGGGGCTCACCATTGCGATCGAGCCAATGGTCAATATTGGCGGCCCGGGTACTCGCACGATGCCGGATCGCTGGACGGTCGTGAGCGTCGACGGCACCCGCTCGGCGCACTTCGAGCACACCATCGCTGTGACTGAGGCCGGGCCGCGGGTATTGACCGCGTTGGCGCCCGACGCGGAGCCCGTTACCGCCTAGGAGCGCAGCACGGCGCGCTACCGGCCATTCGAGCCGATCTTGAGGTAGCGCGTGGATTTCCCGTCGAAGGCCAGAATGAGAGTGTCGGCGACGATCGCGAAATGAACCGCCCGATCTCCACCGCCAGGTCCGGGCAGGTGCAGCATCGCCGAGTCACCGGCGGAGGTCCAGTTTCCTTCGAGGGTGCGGATCGGTACGCGCAGGCGGAAGTCGCCGCTGGCCGTGTATTCCTCGAAAGCAGGGACGCCGGTGTAATGCGCGTAAGTCCATTTGCCGACGACCGGGTCCGCGCCGGGAACGGCAGGTGTGACGCGGGTCTCGCGCTGCGCCTTGCCCTCGTTGGTCATGACCATCGTGTCGCCGACGAAAGCCACTCGAAATGGATTGACGGGCCCTTCCGGATCGACGATGTAGAGGCTGTCGCGGGTGCGGCGGTACTTCATGTCGACCATCGCGCCGAGGGTGTAGCGCAGCCGGTTGTCGGCGCCGAACGCGATGGTGGCGCCAAGTCCGCCTGCTGATCGCGTGATTGCCTCCCAGGTGCCGAGCAGCGGGCTGGGCTGGCTTGCGACGGGCGACTGCGCGATCACAGCGTGCGCCGCCAACAGGCATCCACCGAACGCGATTCCGCGCAACCTCCACTTCATGCTTCGCTCCTCGGGCACGTCAAGCAGACAATGCTCTTTCGACGATGGAGCCAGCCCGATCGGCGATCTCGGCGGCCTTGGCCGCGAGCTCGGACGCCTGACGTGCCAGTGACTCTCCTTTCGTCTTGTCGTCGAGCGCCTGGACATTGACCCGCACGTTGTACGCCGCGCCCCGGGCTGAGGTCGCTGCGAGAAGGGCTGCGACGCCGGCGTCTGTCACGGCGTTGGTATTGCCTTTCTCGGCGACGAACAAAGCCAGCCCCGCCACATCCACCGCGGCGCGCGCGGTCTCCAAAGGCACTTCCGCCGCCTTGAGCAGCGCATTCGTGACTGCTTCGGCGCGATGCGCCGCCGCGTCGGCGGGCTCCTTCGGCAGCTTGTAGGCCTCGGACACCAGCGCGTACGCCTCGGCGTCTCGCTTGACGAGAGCCGCGAGCTGGTTGCCGAGTGACGCGGCCTTGAGAGCAGCTTCCTTCATTTCGGCGTCCACTGCCGCGTATTTCTTTTTGCCGACGGTGAGCCCGGCAACCATCTGCGCCAGAGCGGCTGCCAGGGCGCCGGCGTGTGCGGCGACGCTGCCGCCGCCGGGCACCGGATTGGACGAGGCGACCGACGCCACGAAACCGCTGAGACTTTCTCCGCCACTCACCGCTTCGCGGACCTGGCGATCGAGCACCTGAGCGGGTGTGAACTGTCTGAGCTGGAGGTGGCTCACCGCGGTGTCGAACAGCACGCGCTCCGGAACGAGCCCGACGATCTCGCTCCATGTCACCTGCACACCTTCCGCTTCGGCGCGCATCTTCACGAAGTCGAAGGCGTGGTGGAGCGGCGTCTTCTCGGTATCGACGAGATTCATCGAGACCTGTGCCTGGCCGTCCACCTCGAGCCCAAGGCCCTTTACATAACGAAATCCACCGGACGAACCGCGCACTGCTTTCGCGATGTTCTTTGCAATCTGCAGATTGGTCGCGGGTCCCAGATAAATGTTGTAGGCGACCAGAAACGGTCTCGCGCCAATGGCGATCGCGCCGCAGGTCGGATGGATCTTCGCTGGGCCGAAATCCGGATTGCGCGCCGGGTTCTTCCCCAGCTCCTCCCTTAGGCCTTCGAACTCGCCGCGACGGACATCGGCGAGGTTCTCGCGCATGGGAGTCGTCGCCGCGCGCTCGTAAAGGTAGACCGGAATCTGGAGCTCCCGCCCGACGCGCTCGCCGAGCGATCGCGCGAGGGCGATGCAATCCTCCATCGTCGAGCCCTCGAGGGGAATGAACGGCACGACGTCGGTGGCTCCAATGCGCGGATGCTCGCCCGTGTGCTGGCAGAGGTCGATGTGCTTCGCCGCGGTGCTGATGCCCGCAAACGCAGCATCGACGGCGCTCTCGACGGGAGCGATGAAGGTGATCACCGAGCGGTTGTGCGAGGCATCCGATGAGACATCGAGCACCGACACACCGTCAACGCCGGCAATCGCGTCGCGAACTGCCTGCACGACCTCGGGCCGCCGGCCTTCCGAAAAATTTGGCACACACTCCACCAGCTTCATTCAGTTTTCCCTTTGCTCATGTTTGCACGACGCACGGTCTGGAGCAGCCACGCGTGCATTGCCGGATTGCCGGCGACGAACGAGCCCGATGCCAGCTGCGCTGGATTGCCGTCGAGATCCGATACGATTCCGCCGGCTTCCTGAACCATAAGGATCCCGGCGGCGACATCCCAGGGAGCGAGCACCAACTCCCAGAACGCGTCGAAGCGGCCGCAGGCAACATTGGAGAGGTCGAGCGCAGCCGAACCGGCGCGCCGGATGCCCGCCGTTCCGCGCATTACCAGCGCGAACTGGTCGAGGTAGCGCGGCAGGCGGTCGATATTCTTGAACGGGAACCCCGTCCCGATCAGGGCTTTTTCGGGCTCCCGCAGACCGGATACGTGGATGCGCTGCCCGTCCATGAACGCGCCGCCGCCGTGCGTAGCGCTGAACTCCTCGTGCCGCGCGACATTGATGACCACGCCCGCGCAAAGGACGCCGTCGCGGGCGATGGCGATCGAAACGGAGTATTCGGGATACCCGTGCAGAAAATTGGTGGTGCCGTCGAGCGGGTCGGCGATTACGACGAGTCCCGTCGAGGAGATTTGTTCCGGACTCAGCTCTTCACCCAGCAGCCTTGCGTCCGGAAGACGATCGGTGATCACCGCTCCGATTGCGCGCTCGGAAGCCTTGTCGACCTCGCTGACGAAGTCCGACCTGCCTTTGGTCTCCCACACGAGCTTCGCCCTCTGGGGAGTCGCGTCGCGAATCACCGCCGCGCCACGGCGAGCCGCTTCGCGCGCGACATCCAGCAGCGCTGCGTTGTCAACGTCAGTTGTTGAATTTGCTTGCAACTCGTCTCGCTCGCTCTTTAATTTCGCGCAATGTCCCGCATCTTCAGCGGAATTCAGCCCTCCGGCGCCCTGCACATCGGAAATTACCTCGGAGCCGTCAAGAACTGGGTTGATCTGCAGCACAAATACGAGTCGTTCTTCTGCGTCGTCGATTACCACGCCATCACGCGCCCGTACGCTCCGGCCGATCTGCGCGCGCAAACGGCGGACATGGCGCTGTCGCTGCTCGCGGCTGGTCTCGATCCGGCGAAGTGCGCGCTGTTCGTGCAGTCGAGGGTGCCGGAACATACCGAGCTGGCCTGGATATTCAACACGATCACCCCACTCGGCGAGCTCGAGCGCCAGACCCAGTTCAAGGAGAAGGCGAGCCGCGAGGAGAGCGTGCCCGCCGGGCTCCTGAATTATCCGGTTCTCCAGGCGGCCGACATCCTTCTCTACCACGCCGATCTCGTGCCGGTTGGAGAGGACCAGGTCCAGCATCTGGAGCTGTCGCGCGAGGTGGCGCGCAAGTGGAACGCACGCTTCGATCCGTCGGTGGCGGAGAAGCTGGGCGTCGGCGACGAAGCACCGCCGCAGGGGTATTTTCGCGAGCCCGAGCCGCTTCTGACGCCGACGCGTCGGGTGATGGGTCTCGACGGCAAGGCGAAGATGTCGAAGTCCCTCGGCAATACCATCGATCTGCTCGAGGAGCCGGCCTCGATCTGGGCGAAGCTCAAGCCCGCGGTGACGGACCCGAAGCGCGTGCGTCGAACGGATCCGGGCACGCCGGAGGTCTGCAACATCTACCACCTCCACAAGGCGTTCAGTCCTCCCGAAACCGTCGAGCACGTTGCGGTGCAGTGCCGCACCGCAGGCTGGGGCTGCATCGACTGCAAGAAGGTCCTGCACCAGTCGATGGAGCGCGAGCTGGCTCCGATTCGGGCACGGGCAAAGGAGATAGCTGCGAATCCTGCCAAGATGAAGAAAGATCTGGCCGATGGCGCCGAGCGCGCCCGGTCCGTCGCGGCGAAAACGATGGGCGAAGTGAAGCAGATGATGGGGCTCACCTAGCAGCTTGAGGCATGGCCGACACCGGAATCGCCCAGCGCGCGAAGGAGCTACTCGACCGGTTGTCGCAGACGACTCGATTCGCAGGGAGCGGCGAAGAAGTGGCGGCGCGCGCGCTGTGCCGCCGCGAGCTCGAAGACGCAGGGTTCGTCTGCCGCGACGTTCCATTCGAGTTTTCCGATTGGCCGGCGCGTTGGGGTCCGCCCGTGTCGGCCGCGGTGCAGCTAGCAGTCCTGCTCATCGTGATCACGGTTGCAAAGCGCGGTGAGCCGGGCGTCGCTCTCGCCGTGCTAATTTTTGCGGTGGTTCTGCTTGGATGGATCGGCGGGCAGGTGAAGCGTCGCGGGGTGTTGTCTTTCCCCTATGGGCGCGCCCGATCGTCGAACCTGGTGGCAGTGCGCGGCGAGCCACGGGTATGGCTGGTGGCGCATCTCGACAGCAAATCGCAGACGATTCCGATGCTGGTGCGCATCGCCAGCTCGGTGGCGCTCCAGCTGGTATCCATTGCAGTCGCCCTAGTGCTTCTCGCAGCGACGAGCGCAGTGGTGGTCCCGCGAGGATGGTGGCTGGCGCTTCAGCTCATCGCGGCGGTCGGCGCGGCGCCGGCGGTGGTGTGCGTCGTGGGAAATCGCTCGCCCGGAGCGGTCGATAACGCCAGCGGAGTTGTCGCTGTGGTTCTCGCCGCAACCGGAGCAAACTCGCGACGCGAGCTGGGCGTGCTGCTGACGAGCGCCGAAGAGCTCGGCCTAGCCGGCGCCCGCGCATACGCGGCGACGGCCGCGCCGAACATCAGGGTTCTCAACTGCGATACTGTCGACGACTCGGGCGGTTGGCACTGCATGTACAGCGGAGCGAAGCCGCGTCAAATGACGGCCGCTGCTCGAGCGGTTGCTATCAGGGCCGCCCTGACCGTGAGGATCGGCAAATTGATCCCCGGCATTCTGGCGGACAACGTTGCGTTCGCCGATGTGCGCATCGAAGCGGTTACCCTCAGTCGCGGAAACTTTTCAACTCTCGCGCGCATACATACATGGCGCGATAATTCCATTGCGCTTTCCGGTCAGGGCGCGGCTGAGGCTGCTCTCTTCCTATCTGCCCTGGCCAAGGAGCTCGGCTGATGGCGCTTCTGCTGCTGGCTTGCGTTATACTTTTGTCGCTCGTCCTCATTGTCCTCGGCCTGCCAGGCCTCTGGATCATGGTGGCGTCGGCCGTCACATACAATCTGGTGGTGCCCGGCGATCCGATCGGCTGGGTATCGCTGATCGTCGTCGGCGTTCTCGCCCTGATCGCGGAGCTGTTGGAGTTTTCCCTGACAGGCAAGTACGCGCGGAAGTACGGCGGTTCCCGCCGCGCTGGCTGGGGTGCAATCTTTGGCGGAATTGTGGGAGCGATTGTCGGAGTGCCCGTTCCCATCATTGGTTCGGTAATCGGGGCCTTTATCGGTTCTTTCCTCGGCGCACTCGTGGCCGAGTATACCGGTGGATCGTCAGCAGGTGATGCCACTCGCGTCGCCAAAGGAGCCCTCATTGGCCGGGCCGTATCGACCGGTCTGAAGATCGGGATCGGCTTTATGATCGGCGTCTGGATTTTCATCGCCGCGATGAGATAAATCACCTCCCATGACTTTTTCATGAGCCCAGCCGAAAGCGCCGCAGCAGCGGCCGAGGCGAATCCAGTAGAAGGCAAGTACGTCTACTGTATTATCCGCAACGATCGCTCGCGGGAGTTCGGCGAGATCGGCATTGGCAGTGGGGCACGCGTCTACACCGTGAGCCACAACGATCTCGCGGCCGTGGTGAGTGACACTCCCATCGTCATCTATGACCCTACGCGTGAGAACGTCCTCGCGCACGAGTTCGTGAACGAGACCGTGATGCGCGAGTTCACGCTGATCCCGATGTCCTTCGGAACCGTGTTTCGCTCCGAGAAAGACGTGCTTGCCCTGCTGAAATCCACGTACCAGGCCTTTACCGACGTGCTCGACAAGATGCAGGACAAGATCGAGTTCGGGCTCAAGATCCTCTGGGATCGTGACAAGGTCGTGGCGGCGATCGAGCGCGACAACGACGAGATCCGGCGGCTCAAGGACGAGATCACCCGCAACGCCGCGTCATCTACGTATTTTGCGCGGATGCAGCTCGGTCGGCTGGTGGAGGCGGCGATGGAGGAGGCGAGCAATCGCTACGTCACCGACATCCACGAGCAGCTGAAGGACGTCTCTGCCGCGAGCCGCAGCAACAAAGTCATCGGCGACCGCATGATCCTGAACGCCGCGTTTCTCGTGGACCGGAAGGATGAGAAGGCCTTCGACGAGAAGGTCAAGGCGATCAGCCTGCAGTACGAGGATCTTTTAACATTCAAATACACCGGCCCGTGGCCGCCGTACAACTTCGTCAATATCAAGCTGAAGCTGGAAAAAGCGACCTGATCCGGGTCTGAATCCATGGGCCTGCTCACCAACATTCTCCTCTCGCCGTTTCTCGGTCCCATCTGGGGCACGAAGTGGACGCTCGACAAGGTCGATCGCGTCGTACGCGAGGAGCTCACCGACGACACCAGCATCAAGGAAGATCTCATGAAGCTTCAGCTGGAGCTCGAGTCGGGCGAGATCGACGACGCCGAGTACGTGCGTCGCGAGGCCGACATCATGAAGCAGCTGCGCGCTGTCCGGGAATGGCGTGAGCGCTTTGGAATGTCGACGAGCGGTGGTCCGGTGCGCGTCGCTCAGAGCGACGAGACGGAATAAGCC
Organism: Gemmatimonadaceae bacterium; assembly: GCA_035701245.1. Classification (GTDB taxonomy): domain Bacteria; phylum Gemmatimonadota; class Gemmatimonadetes; order Gemmatimonadales; family Gemmatimonadaceae; genus UBA4720. Next base: position 20,104 of record DASSNV010000189.1, read on the forward strand.
GCCGGCGGCCGATGATCGAGCGCCTCTGCTACGTGTACGGCGTGGTTCACTCGTCGCTCGAGACCGCGACCGCCCCGAGCGGCATCGACGGCGGCAGCGTCAACCTGATCCCGAGCGGCGATGTCTCGGCGCTGGCGACTTCAGTCGGCGCTGACGACTACTCGCCAGAGCGAGTGGAATCTCTGACCGCGGATGTCGACTGGGTGAGTCAGCGCGCGATGGCGCACGACCGGGTTCTGACCTGGGCGTCTGACAGCGGCCCGGTGATTCCATTTCCAATGTGGACGCTCTTCAGGGATGCCAAGGCTGTGTCGGCGATGCTCGCCAGGCGCATGGGCGAGCTCCAGCGCACCTTTGAGCGGATCGGCGACGGCAAGGAGTTCATCGTCCGCGTTTACGTGCAGCCGGGAGTGTTGAAGGAGCACGTCGGCGATCACACCACCGAGCTCGCGACGCTGGAAGCAGAGGCGGCCCGCGCGACCCCGGGACAGAAATACCTGCTGCAACGGAAGATCGAGAACCTGCGGCGCGACGCCGGCCGCGACATTGCGTCGAGGGCGGCAACCGAGATTCATGATGGGTTGCGCGCCGAGGCAATGGAGGCAGTGCGGGAGCAGCCCGTCAACTCCGGAGCGCCCCGTGAGCAGGGACGTGCCATCCTGAACTGTTCTTTCCTCGTGCAGCCCGAGCGCGTCGTGGCGTTCCAACGAGCTCTGACGGGAATGGTCAACAAGTACGAGCCGTCGGGCTTCAGGTTCGATTTCACCGGTCCCTGGCCGCCATACCATTTTGTCGGCGAGCGCTCTTCGTGAGCCTCGACGATCTACTCGGCGATTCCCGCGTCGACCTCTCGGAGGTGCTGAGCCACGTCCTCGACAAGGGCGTTGTGCTCAAGGGCGAAGTGATGCTGGCGGTCGCGGACATCGACCTGATCAAGCTCGATCTCGGGCTTTTGCTGACGGCAGTCGAGTCGGCTTTGCGACGACCGCGAGTGACCGGTGCGAGGACTCTCGGGCTCGCCGCGCCACGCCCCGAAACGCCTCCGCCGAGCGCATCGGGCTCGACAATGGAGAGTCAGGTCGTGGAATCGCTGGAGGCGCCGCGTGAGGTGCCGGTCACGCCTCTGGAAACGGTTGCTGAAGCCCTGCCGCCGCGTCTTAATACAGACCCGGGAAACGTCGAGAACGGCCTCGCGAAGCTCGTCTTGACGTTGATTGAGGTATTGCGTAAGGTCCTAGAGCACCAGGCAGTTCGGCGAATGGAGGGGGGACATCTGAGCGACGCGGAGATCGAGAAGCTCGGTGTCGCGCTGCTTCGTCTCAACGACCGGATGCAGGAAATGAAGGGGATCTTCGGCCTCACCGATGACGATCTCCAGATCGACCTGGGCCCCCTAGGAAGGCTTAAATAACCCGGCGCACGAGCCGAACGGAGAGGACTGCTTGGCAGACTTAGTATCGCCGTCGCGCACCTACGGCCTGGTCGATATCCTCGATCGCGTGCTCGACAAGGGCCTCGTCGTCGTCGGGGACATCAAGATCAATCTCGCCAACGTAGAGCTTCTCACCATCCAGGTCCGTCTCCTGATCTGCTCGATCGACAAGGCCGAGCAGATTGGAATGAACTGGTGGCGCACGGACCCGCGTCTGAGCACGCATGC
>DASSNV010000190.1:0-5693 GCA_035701245.1 Gemmatimonadaceae bacterium
CGAAGTTTACCACCGCGCCGACCGCAAGCGCGCCGACGACGACCGACATGCTCGACATGCGTCCCGGCTCGACGTGCACCGGCCCGAACAAGACGAGCGCGGCAACGCCGAGAATGATGAGATTCGCGCCGAGCAGCTTGAGCTCCAGCGGAATGCCGAGGATACGTCGCACCCATCGCGGAATACGCGGCTCGGCGTGCAAGGTTCGTTCGCGCGCGTAGTCTCGGGTCAGCTGGAGGGTCGTCATCGCCTGATCACTTCACGACGAGTGCAGTGACCATGCCGAACATCCCGTGATCGGATTCGGCGTGGGGGAGGATGTGGCAGTGAAAAGCCCAGGTTCCCGGATTGTTGCAGTTCACGATCACATCCCACCGCTCGCCCGGCGCAACGTTGAGGGTGTCGCACTTCCACGGCGCCGGCAGCGCCCAGCCGTCCTTGGCGATGATGGTCATGTGCATACCGTGCAGGTGCATCGGGTGGATCATCATCCCTTCGTTCATGAAGCGGATGCGCACTTTCTGGCCTTTCTTTGCCACGATCGGCTCGGTCGCCGGGAAGCTCTTGCCGTTGAAGGTGTAGCCGTGCGCGCCGTCGTTGAGGACGAGCACGTAATCGACGTCGGCTTTCTCGATCGGCAGCGGATCGCGCGGCTCGATGATGAACGCGCCGAGCAATCCGAGGCCCACCTGGGTCGCGGAATTGTGGTGCGAGTGGTACATGTGCGAGCCGGGATTGGGCGCCGTGAACTCGTAGGTCCAGGTCTGGCCGGGCTTTACGGGCGGCTGAGTGATGAACGGCACGCCATCCTGATCGTTGGGCAGCTCGACGCCGTGAAAATGGATGACCGTCGATTCGCTCAGCTCGTTCTTGAGGATTACCCGCACGCGATCTCCCTCGCGCACGCGAATCTGGGGACCGGGAATCTGCTCGTTGTACGCCCAGGCCTCGACCGTCTGTCCGGGCGTAGTCTCCCAGCGGATTTTCTTCGCCGTGAGCTCGAAGATCTTGACGCCGTTTTTGATTTTCGGCTCGAGAATCTGATTGCCTTTGCCAGCGGTCTTGGCAGGGAATGCCTTGATGCCGGCTTCGTGCATCCTGTCCATCGCTTCCGCGGCTTCGGCGGGCGACAGCGGTGCCGGGTTCGGCGCCATCGTGCCGCCGCTATGATCCTCGTCGTGGATCTTCGATTGCTGCGCGCCTGACTCGCCGACCGAGCAGGCGGCGAGAACGCTGCCGGCCATCGCGCTCGCTGCGGTATTTCTAAGGAAGTCGCGCCGCGAGCCCCTTTTGCCGAGCAGCGTCGCGGGCATCTTTATCTCATTGTTGTTCATCGTCGTTGAGCAGAAAAGAAGGTGCGGTTACCTACACGCTCAAAGTACGATTCAGGCTTAGCTGCCTCTGTCGTGGGTTGGAGGATTGTTGCTGGGCAAAGCTCCCACGTTTTGTAGGGGATAACCGGACAGGATGCCCGATCGGATAACGCACGACATTCTGGCGGAGATCGTGGAGATAGCGGCCGATGCCGTGATCTGCATCGATGCCTCCCAGCGGATCACGTTCTTCAACGCGGGCGCCGAAGCGATCTTCGGATACAAACCCCAGGAGATCATCGGCCAGCGGATCGAGGTCCTCATCCCTAAGCGTTTCCGTGCGAACCACGCCCGCCAGGTCGAGGAATTCGGCCGCTCGGGTGTACGGGCGCGCCGAATGGGCGAGCGCAGGGAAATCGCGGCGCTCCGAAAAAGTGGCGAAGAATTCGCCGCCGAGGCTGCAATTTCCCAGGTCCACCACGAGGACGGGAGTGTCATCTATGCCGTGGTGCTGCGGGACATCTCCGCTCGCAAGCGTTTCGAGCAGCGCGAGAGCTTTCTCGCCGAAGCGGGCGAGAAGCTGGCCGCGGCGTTCGGCTCGACAGAGACTCTCACACAAGTCGCCAGGCTCGCGGTCCCGACGATCGCTGACGGCTGCATCCTCGAGAACAGGACTGGGAACGGCTTTCACATTGGCGCGGCCGCTCACGTCGATCCCGCGATCGAGGCCGTGTTGGACGAGCTCGGTGACGCGGGACTTCGAACTCCACCGAGGAATCATCCGCTGGCCGAGATTCTGGAGAAGCGCGCGCCCGTGCTCATCCAGCCCGATGCCACGGCGCACCTGCTCGAGAGGAGCAGGATTCCAAGCTATCGCGCTTCGATCGAGGCGATGAATCCGCGCGCGGCGCTTTTTCTCCCGCTCGTTGCGCGCGAGCAGCTGATTGGGGCGCTCTGTCTCTTTCGCCGCAGCGCGAGCTTTGATAGCGAAGATCTGACGTTCGCGGTGGACCTCGCGCGTCTCACCGCGCTCGCGCTCGACAACGCGCGACTGCACGACACTGTGCGCGCGAGCCTGCGCTCTCGTGACGAGATGGTCGGCGTGGTGTCACACGATCTGCGTAATCCGGTGGCGGCCATAAAGATGTTGAGCATATCGCTGCTCAAGGATCCGGCAACGCGAGACCGGGATGCGCGCGAAAAAATCGAGCTGGTCTGCCAAGCCGCCGACCAGATGGACGCGCTGATCAGGGACCTGCTCGACGTGAATCGCCTCGATGCGGGTCGGCTCGCGATTTCGCCTCAACCCCTCGATCCCGCGACGCTGCTGCTCGAGTCGCTGCAGACTCTGCGGCCATTGGTCGAGGCGCGCGGGATCGATCTCGATCTGCAGATCGAGACGGGCTTGCCCAAAGTGATGGCGGACCGCGAGCGAATCCAGCAAACGTTGTCGAACCTCGTCGGCAACGCGATCAAGTTCTCGCCGAACGGATCCAAGATCGCGGTGGTGATCCGGCGCGACAAGCAGGGCGTGGTCATCTCGGTGGTCGACAACGGCAAGGGTATCGCGCCGGAGCAGCTGCCGCGGGTCTTCGATCGCTACTGGCAGTCATCTCGCACCGATCGTCAGGGCGCGGGGCTTGGACTGGCGATCGCGAAGGGAATCGTGGAGACCCACGGCGGCAGAATCTGGATCGAGAGCAAGCCCGGGGAGGGGACGACAGCGTCGTTCACCCTCCCCGAGTCAGACGACCAGCAATCCGACTAGCCCCTGCGGAATCAGGGGGTGACGCGCTTCGCGGGTTTGGTGCTCGCCTCCCGGCCACGCACGTCGCTGACTGCAATCCGAAAAAGAGTCTGACGGAACGACACCGGATCCGTATCGGTGAGTGAGCCGGGTACGATCTTGCTCACCAGCTCCGCCGCTTTGATCCACAGCTCTTCGGCGTGGGCGCTGCCGCGGGGATGGAGAATCCAGAAGCTGCCGTGGATCACCACGCTCGTCCACTCGAAGACATCCCGCACCTCATCGATCTCGAATGCAACCCACTGATTGTGGGTGAGCGCCATGATCTTGTCGCCTTCCGAGGTGCGCCCATAGAGCCAGCCGCGCTCGTACACGTAGTGGATGGGCTGGATATCGACACGGTCGTGGAAAGAGAATGCGAGGCGCCCCACTTTGTTGCGCAGCAGAACCTGCTCGATCTCGTCGCGCTCCAGATCACGGAAACTCACATCTCCCCGCCGCGCGGGTGGCTTCGCGACCGTGCTCGCCGCCGTCGATACGGGGCGAGCCGGGCGAGAGCGCGTCTTCTTCGCGGCAGACATCACGCCTCCGCCAGCGCTTTGTTTTCCGCGGATGTCTCTTTGACCGCGGCCTGCGCTTTGGGGTGGAAGACGAGCAGCGACGTCGGCGATCTCCTGGTCACTTCGTCGGCGACGCTACCGAACACGAACCGAGTCATGCCGCCGGCGCCGCTGGTGGCTATCGCCAGAAGATCGGCGCGCGCGCGCTCGGCGTAGTCGAGGAGGGACTGAGCGACGCTCTCACCGAGCACGACATCCTTGCTGACGGCGACACCATCCTCGGCGAGTCGGCTCGCCGCGCTGGTGAGATACGCCTCGGCCGCGGCCATGTCCGCATCCCACCACGGGAGTCCGGGCTGCATGATCCGCTCCTGCGAGTACGTCGTCGGCGTCAGAACCTGGACGAGGCTTACGGTGGCGTTGATTCGCAGTGCGAGGGACGCGACATCGGGGAGGATCTGCTCCGCGAGCGCCGAGCCGTCGAGGGGAACGACGATCCGCGTGACCGATGATGTGGGAGCGGCATTCAGCAGGGTCGTCCCCTCTTTGACCACCAGCACCGGGATGTGGGCGTGGCGGATGAGATAGTCTGTAACGCTGCCGAGGGCGATGCGCTTGATGCCCCCCCGAGCGTGACTGCTCATGACGATCAGGTCGACTCCGAACTTCTCCGCGTACTCGCGGAGGGTGGGTCCGACCGGTCCATCCTCGAGCGACGTGATGACGCGGATCCCTGCTTTCCTGTATTCGGCGCCTTCTGACTCGAGCTTGCGGAGCCGCGCGCGTCGCTCCTCTCGGAGACTCTCTTCGGTAATCTCGAGGACCGGTTGGTGCGGGACGGTCTGGAGCACGAGGGGCGCCGGATCCACTCGAACGAGCCGCAGCGTCGCATCGAACTGCTGGGCGAGTCTCACCGCCGCGAGGACAGCAGGCTTTTCGCTGTCAGATCCTTCCGTCGGCGCCATGATGACTTTGTACATCATTCCCTCCTTTAGCTTCGCCTGAATTCTACACGGATTCGGGCAAATCGGGCGTGGAAACGCCGCATGACGCCGCGCCGGGTCACTGCGCGGCGTCATGCAGCCATCGGTTGGTCAGAAGGCGACTACACCCTCGACCATGAACCCCTTGAACTTCCCGCCGTTCCGAATGTCGGTCGTCGGGAAATCGAGGTACTTCTGGTTCACGAACTCCAGCTTGGTGAGCACGTTCGGGGTGATGAACCAGCCACCACCGACCTGGGCGCGATTGACCGTGACGTCAGGGCTGCCGACGGTGAGCTGTCCCTTCACGGTGTTGTAGCGGCCGGCGACGAACACTCTCTGGTCGGGGAGGAAGCGGTACACGACTTCACCGACGTTCTGCTTCCAGGTGCGGTTGGCGGTTTCACCCGCAGCGCGACCCTTGGCAGTCTCGATGTTGCCGAACAGCTCCAGGCCTCTGTACTCGAGGAACGGGTTGATGACCCAGGAGTGAATGCTGTTCTTCAGACCCGGCTGCATTGCACCCGACCATGCCTGCGCAGTTTCCGTCGAGCTCGTATTCTCGAGCACATCGTAGTACCGTGAGCCCGCTCTGTCACCACTGAAGAGAGTATTGCTGACCGAGCTGGCGGTCGCGTACTCGGAGCCGGTGAGACGGAACCGGAATCCGTTCTCGAGAGTCTTGTCGACGCCGACCTTCATCAGGTAGCTCGGCGAGCGCTTGTCGGGGCTGGTGATCATGCCGCGGCTTTCACCGCCGGTGACCCCACCCATGAAGAGGAACGGTCCGGGGCGAACATAAATCTCGCCGCCGACTTCGGTGGTAAAGGCGTCCATGATGTAGTTGCCGACGAGTGCGTTGCGAATCGCGTTGCCGTTATCCGAGCGGCGGAAGTGCGCATCACCGTAGTTGATCTCGAAGTGTCCGGCGCGAATCGTCACGTACTTCATGATGTCGTTGAGCGGCTGCCAGTCGATCGGCGAAGCGTCGACGAGCAGGTAGCCGTCCTTGACCCAGGTCTCCTGGTGGTGCCGCGCCGAAGAGTACGTGGTCATCGCGACGCGGATTCCGCGCGCCAGCTGGCCGTTG